>NZ_JAGYGJ010000022.1:0-102100 GCF_019947405.1 Pseudomonas sp. GL-B-26
GGATGTTGACGCTGGGTGGGGTGATTTTGTCGGAGCGCTGGACCACGGTTCTCGGCCGCACTTAATCCTTTGTGGCGAGGGAGCTTGCTCCCGTTGGGCTGCGAAGCGGCCCCGAGTTGCGACCGCTTCGCGCTCGAGCGGGAGCAAGCTCCCTCGCCACAGGAGTCTAAACCCCGGCAGCTTTCAACCGCGCCGCATGCTCGACAAACAACCGGACCGGCTCCGCCCCCTTCCCCACCAAACCCAACGACTGATTGACGATGTCGAAGTGATCCATCGGATACTCATCGCCGATCACTGTCCCCAGATGCGAGCTGTAACGCCCGACCATCCCGTCGCAATGCCCGACCTCCCGAACGAAGGTTCTGGCAAACAACCGACAACTGCGGTTGGTCCCATCAAACAGGTTTCGCCCGCGATCGGTCTTGCCCGGCTGCAAGGTCCCGGACCAGGAGTAATACCGCACGCCATTGACCTCTTCCGGCCCATGCCCGCCCCAGGTTTCAGGCAAGCCCTGTGGATAACGCTGGTTGAACAGCGCCACGCCTTCCGTCGTCAGTGAATGATGGGAGGCATGGATATCAACCGGCAATTTCGGCCCGCGATAACCAGTTTCCAGCAGGCTCATCAGCGCGCTGATCCAGCGCAGCAAAACGCTGAGCAAACGCCCCTTGGCGCTGTCTCCCGGATAGTGTTTGTGCAGGTAGTCCGCCAGCTCCGAACCGTGATTGGGTCCTGCCACCGACGTCACCGAAGCCACCAGCTCCGGGCGCTTGGCCGCGGCGTAACGGGCGGTGAGCGAGCCCTGGCTATGGCCGATCAGGTTGACCTTCTCGGCCCCGGTTTCGCGCAGAATCTCCTCGATCCGCGCCAGTAACTGCTCGCCACGCACTTCGCTGGAATTGAGCGGAGAAACCTGCACCGCAAACACCACAGCCCCACCGCGGCGCAACGCCGAGACGATCCCGTACCAGTATGGATAGAGCAGCAGACGGATAAACCCGAGCATTCCCGGGACCAGCACCAACGGATAACGCGTGGCGGAACCTTGCGACATGGGCGAACGTCCTTGTGATCGGTGAGGTGACGCAAGGCTGAAGGCAGGACATCAGCCAAGCATCGGCATCGAAGATGACAACTCGACGACCAGTCTATGACATCCCGCCCTACTTCAGCCCCACCACCCCCGCCACGATCAATCCGACCGACACCAGTTTGACCGCTGTCAGGCTTTCGCCAAGCAGCGCAAACCCGAGAAACACCGTGCCCAGTGAGCCAATGGCGGTCCAGATCGGGTACGCGATGCTCACCGGCAACTCGCGCATGGACAAGGTCAGGAAGTAAATCCCGGCCAGCGCCGCCACGACGGTGATCAGCGACGGCCAGAGCCGAGTGAAGCCTTCCGAGTACTTCATGCTCATGGCGAAAGTGATTTCGAACCCGGCGGCGATCAACAAAAAAAACCAAGGCATTTAAAACTCCCCTGCCAGCGCCAGCAGACGCTGTTCTGCCTCGGCGGCGCTGAGCTGAAAAGTCCGCTCGGCGGACTCTTCACCCTCGGCAGCGACCACCGTGATGTCGGTGATACCGATGAAACCCAGCGCCGTGCGCAACAATGGATCGGCGTGGTTCATGGCTTCCAGCTCACCGCCCGGTCCGAAACCGAACCCGCCGCGGCTGGTGACAATCAGGGCTTTTTTGCCCTGTACCAACGGCTGGTACTGAGCAATGCCATTGTCCAGGGTGTGGTTGAAGGTCAGCCCGAGCCGCACGATCTGATCTATCCAGGCCTTGAGGCCGCTGGGCACGCTAAAGTTATGCATGGGCGTGGAAATCACCAGCAGATCGTGGCCGAGCAATTCCCCCACCAGCTCATCGCTGAACGCCAGATCGGCCTGCATCGACAGCGGCCGCGCCTCGGGTTCGGGGTAAAACGCCGCCGCAACAAAAGCCTCGTTGACCGGAGGAATCAATGCCCGACCGACTTCACGACGGGTCAACTGCGACTGCGGGTGGCGGGCCTGCCAGGCCGACAAAAACACCTCGGCCAAGCGCCGGGAGTGGGAACGCTCGCCACGGGGGCTGGCGTGAATCGCAAGAACTGTGCTCATCTGAACCTCCTGAAGGACTACACTCGAATTGTTTATGGCCCGTAGCTTGATGCTCGTAGCCGCCTTCCTTCAAATGAGCAAAAGTCATTCAGGATGAATTTGTTTCATCCATGGAGTTCCCATGTTCGCCTCGCTGCCGCTAACCGCTTTGCGCGCCTTCGAATCCGCCTCTCGCTTGCTGAGCTTCAAGGCCGCCGCCGAAGAGCTCTCGGTGACACCCACAGCGATTTCCCATCAGATTCGCTCGCTGGAAAGCTGGCTCGGTATCGCGCTGTTCGAGCGATTGCCGCGACAAGTGCGTCTCACTGACGGCGGCGAACGCCTGTTCCAGAGTCTGCACGGTGCCTTGCTGGAAGTGGCACAAAGCGTCGATACCCTGCGCCCGCAACGCAGTGGCGCGAGCTTGACGGTCTCCACCATCGCCGCCTTCGCCGCACTGTGGTTGGTGCCGCGACTGGGGCGCTTCTATGCGCGGCATCCGAATATCAGCCTGCGGCTCGACACCCATTGCGACGTCATCGATTTGCATCAGGACGCCAGCGTCGATCTGGTGGTGCGCTACACACAAGACGACTACCCAAACCTTTATGGGCTGTGTCTGTTCGACGAATCCTTCGGCGTCTATGGCTCTCCCGAACAGGTGGCCCTGGCGGCCAGACGAGTGCCGACGTTGATTAGCGTTCGCTGGTGCAATTCAAAATTTTACGCATACGATTGGGAGGCCTGGTGCGTGAAGTCCGGCGAAACCTGGCTGGCCGGGCAACCGGTGGTGCGTGAGTACGACGAAGAGCATTACGCCCTGCAAGCGGCGATTGCCGGGCAAGGCCTGGTGCTGGCGAGCAATATTCTGGTGTCCGAGAGCGTGGCCAGTGGTTTGCTGGTGGCTTACAAGGGAGAGGTTCAGGTCGATGGTGCCGGTTACGCTGCACTGTGCGTACCGGGGCGCGAACGGCATCCGCCGGTCCGGGCGTTTTTTGCGTGGTTGCAGGAGGAAGCAGCGCTGTCGGGGCTATTGCCAAGATCGCGGCCTTCGGCAGTTCCGACGGTGGCGTCATAACAGACACCAACGAATTACTTGGTGGGTTTAACGGTCACGGGCGCCTTGCCGGCCTTCATCTGCTCCAGCAACGGTGCGCACTGATTCGGTTCGCCACCGCTCGGCGCCACCAGCGCCAGCAACCCCGCCGCCGGCGCCGCAATCACACCCAACGCCACCATCCCCGCCCCGCGCAGCATCAGCGGCACAGCCTTCACACCCGCATCAGGCTTGATGAACTTGCCCCGCACATACAGCGGCGAACGCAGCGAGATCAAGCGCCAGCCCTTGGATTCAGGGGTGATGGTCAGGTCCAGTTGCTCAGTCGCCATGTCGGCGGTTCCATCAATGTAGATGATCGCGTTTTCGGTATCGAAGACGAACAGGCGCGTGGTCGCCAGTCCGGTCTTGATGTCGAAGTCGGCGGCAGCGCAGTTGATCTTCACTTCCTTGTCGCCAAAGATCTTGCCCACCACATAGTTGCCGACGTTCAGCCCGGCCAGCTCCATTAACTGGCGGCTGATAGCGCCATCGTTAATCAGCATCTTCAGATTGCCATTGGCGGTGCCCAGCAGTTTGGCCACCGAGTTGCCACGACCGGTGATGTCGGCATCGCCATTGAGCTGGCCGAAACTGGTTTTCATCGGTTCAAAGGTCGGGAACAACTGCTTGAGTTTGAAACCGCGGGCGGTGAGCTTTGCCCGGCCTTCCAACGGTTCGGTTCGGCCATTGAGGTGAATCTGAGCATCCAGGTTGCCGCCAGCCACGCCGAAGCGCAGGGGTTCAAGGCTGAGCATGCCGTCAGTGAGTATCAGGTGGGTGTAGAGATCGTTGAGCGGCAGTCTTTCGCTGTGGACGATGCGCTGGCCGGTGAACTCGACGTCAGCGTCCATATCGCGCCAGCGCTCGGTTCTGAACTCTTCAACGGGCAATACCTTGTCGGCCGGCTGCTTGCTTTCGCCGCCACGGGCCTTTTGCTTGGCGTTGGAATCGGCACCGATCAGCGGGGCCAGGTCGGCAAACAGCAGTTGATTGGAAACCAGCGAACCACTCAGCTTCGGACGCGGCTGGCTGGCGACATAGACCAGGCTGCCATGGATGTCGCTCTGACCGATCTTGCCGTTGAATTCCTCGTAACGGAATACCGCCCCGTCCGCTTCATGCAGCTTGGCGATCAAGTGCCCGTCAGTCTCGTACGGCGGTGTGTCCGGCAGGGTCACGCCGGTCAGCGGGTAGAGATTGCCCAGGCTGGTGCCGGCCAGTTTCAGGCGCAAGTCGAGGGCGCCGAGGTTCAGTGGATCGGTGAGTGTGCCGGCCAGTTCGACGTTGGTGTCGGCGATTTTCACTTGAGCCTGAAGCGGGAACGGTCTGGCCGCGTCCTGCAAGGCCAGCAGGCCGCCGACCTTGCCTTCTCCATCGAGTTTCTGTCCGTGGTATTGGCCTTTGACCTTCAGCGCGAACGCATAATCCTGCGGCGCAGCACCCTTCTCCGTCGCGGTTTTCGCGGTTTTGTCACCGACGATGTCACTGAACGGAATCGGTTTGCCCAGCGGGTCGATGATCAAGTCGAGCTGAGTTTTCAGGCTCTGGTCGTCGAGGGTGACGTGGCCTTTGTCGAAGCCGATCGCTCCGATGTCCACCACCCAGCTTGAAGGCTCGGCGTTCGGGTCTTTCGGATCGAATTTGAAGGTCCAGTTGGCTCGACCATCGGCAAGGCGCTGGAGGTCGGCATTCGGTTCGGTCAGGTCGATGCGCGGGATCACCACGCGCTGCGCCAGCAAGGCCAGCGGCGAGATGCGCAACTCGACACGCTTGAGGGTGACCATCTGCGGCTTCTTCGACCAGTCCGGGTTACCCAGGCTCAAGTCCTGCGCCACGACATGCGGCCACGGCACCCAGGCACGCCAGCCGCCCACGTCGGGTTCACGTTGCCAGACCACCGCGAGGTTGCCGTTAATGGCAAACGGGCGGTGCAGCTCCTCGGAAACTTTGGCGTTAAGCGGTGGTTTGATCCGGTTCCAATCGAAGAACGCGATGATCACAACCAGTACGGCCAGCAGGACAACCAGGCTGGCGAGGGTCCAGGTAAAAATTTTATGAGTGCGCGTCATTGCACAGGGCTCCTGATACGACTGAGCGCCCTGACTGCGACGCACGTTTGAAACGTTAGGCCAGAACCGGCCTGCCATGGAGTCTAGGACTGGAAAATAGCGCGCAGGTTTAGCCGAAATGCCGCTTAACGCTCAAATAATCGGTCGGCGACAGGATGCGTTACCGGACCCGCACTGTTGCAAGGCGCAAGTGAGTGGAAAATACCCATCTCAGCGCAAAAACGTCCGCCGGAAACGCCCGTTCTAGAGCCATTTCACGGAACAATCAATTCTGTTGATTATTACCATTGCGTTTATGAACTTTTATATCGACTTATCGAGAGTAGCATTGCCCTCGTACCCACTTTATCGCCCTCCCCCGGAGCACCCAATCATGAAACGCCAATTACTGCTTAGCCTTACCCTCTCGATGCTGGCCAGCACTGCTTTCGCGCTGCCAGCTGCTGACCAGGCCACGCCGCAAGTGAAATCCACCCACTCGGTGTTCAGCCAAACTGTCGCCGAAGGTGGCAATGATCGCCTGAAAGAAAAAGGCCTGATCACTCAGGATGGTTCGGACCGTACTCCACAAGGCCAAACCCTGGCTGCTGACGGTTCCGATCGCACTCCACAAGGTCAAACCCTCGCTGCTGATGGTTCCGATCGCACTCCACAAGGCCAGACCCTGGCTGCTGATGGTTCCGACCGCACCCCACAAGGCCAGACCCTGGCTGCTGATGGTTCCGATCGCACTCCACAAGGCCAGACCCTGGCTGCTGATGGTTCCGACCGCACCCCACAAGGTCAAACCCTCGCTGAAGGTGGTGGTGACCGTGTCATCGAACGCAACAGTGCTTTGAGCTAAGCCTATGGCGGCCCTGAAAAAAAGCCCAATCCCAAGATTGGGCTTTTGACGTTATAGATGCCTCACTCCCCCGCTTGATTCCCCGATAGTCATTCGACGCCGGCAAAGCCGATTTGCTAGAGTGCGTCGCTGTCTTATCCAGAAAACACCCTTGCGATGCTGCCCCGCGCCGAACAGAAACAACAGACCCGCAACGCCCTGATGGACGCTGCCCGCCACTTGATGGAATGCGGCCGAGGATTCGGCAGCCTGAGCCTGCGCGAAGTCGCCAGAACCGCCGGGATCGTGCCCACCGGTTTCTACCGGCATTTCGCCGATATGGATGAACTGGGCCTGGTGCTGGTGAGTGAAGTCGGTCAAACCTTCCGCGAAACCATTCGCCTGGTGCGCCACAACGAGTTCGTCATGGGCGGCATCATTGACGCCTCGGTGCGGATCTTTCTCGACGTGGTCACGGCCAATCGCTCGCAGTTCCTGTTTCTCGCTCGCGAACAGTATGGCGGCTCACTGCCGGTGCGACTGGCCATCGGCCGTTTGCGCGAAGACATCAGCTCGGACCTGGCGGCCGACTTGTCCTTGATGCCGAAACTGCAACACCTGGACATCGCCGGTCTGAGCGTCATGGCCGATCTGATTGTTAAAAGCGTGTTCGCGACTTTGCCGGACATCATTGATCCGCCGGCGCAGGCGTTGCCTGAGCATCTGACGCCGCAGGCGAAAATCACTCAGCAGTTACGCTTTATCTTTATCGGGTTGAAGCATTGGCAAGGACTCGGCAGTACCGAGTAATCCTCTTTTTTTGTGCGCCGCAAATTGGTGCGAGTAGCTCTGCACCGCACCAAATTCATCCAAATAGCCGCAAAGCCTAGTAGCCAGCACTGAGCACTGACAGGCATTTCCCACGTATCACCCGATTGGCAAGCCCCTTGCTCTAGCCTAAGCATTGTCCATTGCTGGAAGCCTTCCGATGCTGGTGATTCATCGCAGAATCGACCCTCAACCCGTCTGGGCCGCCGAGTTGCACCTGACCTTCGAAGCCCGGAGCAAAAGCCGTTTGCGCTGTTTCAGTGCCGAGGGTGAAGACGTCGGGTTGTTTTTGGAGCGCGGTCAGCCACCGCTGTACGACGGCGAATACCTGCAAGCCGAAGACGGGCGCATCGTCCGCGTCTGCGCCCGGGCCGAACAACTGCTGCACGTCACCTGCGCCAATGCTTTCGAACTGACTCGCGCCGCCTATCACCTCGGCAACCGCCACGTCGCCCTGCAAGTTGGCGATGGCTGGTTGCGCCTGCTCGACGACTACGTGCTCAAGGCCATGCTCGAACAGCTTGATGCCAAGGTCGAGAACATCGAAGCGCCGTTCCAGCCGGAACACGGCGCCTACGGCGGCGGCCATCACCATTCGCGTCACGGCGATGAGGACTTCAACTACGCGCCGAAACTGCACCAGTTCGGCGTGCGGCTATGAACCCAGCCTGGGCGCTGTTGCGCCTGGCCAGTCCGCAGTTGCCGATTGGCGGCTACAGCTATTCCCAAGGCCTGGAAATGGCTGTGGATAACGGTCGGGTGAATGATTCTGACAGCGCCCGTCGCTGGATCAGTGATCAGTTACTGCTGAATCTGGCGCGTTTCGAAGCGCCGCTGTTGCTCGCGCATTGCGTGGCCGCCTCTGATGAAAACTGGGGTGAATTGCTGCAACGCTGCGAAGAACATCGCGCCAGTCGGGAAACCCGCGAGCTGCATCAGGAAAGTCGGCAGATGGGTTATTCGTTGCAGCAACTGCTCAACGGTTTGCCTGAGCTTGATGCGCCGGCCCGCGCCTTTCTTGAACAACGCCCCGAACCTCATCTGGCCCTTGGCTGGGCACTGGCCGCTCGCGCCTGGAATATCAGCCCGCAGGACGCACTGGCGGCGTGGCTCTGGAGCTGGCTGGAAAACCAACTGGCGGTGCTGATGAAAACCCTACCGCTGGGCCAGCAAGCCGCGCAACGCCTGACCAGCGAACTGCTGCCGCTGCTGCAAGAGGCTCAGCAGAACGCCACCCGAATCAACCCCGAACACTATGGCAGCGCTGCATTTGGCCTGTCCCTGGCGTGCATGGCCCATGAGCGCCAGTACAGCCGTCTATTCCGTTCCTAGGGCCTGTTATTTTGGAGAATCACATGAACACACAACCTCTGCGCGTCGGCATCGGCGGCCCGGTCGGTTCCGGTAAAACGGCCCTGACTTTGGCTCTTTGCCTGGCCCTGCGCGACCGCTACAACCTGGCGGTGGTCACCAACGACATCTACACCCGCGAAGACGCCGACTTTCTGGTGCGCAACGAAGCCCTGGCGCCGGAGCGGATCATCGGCGTGGAAACCGGCGGCTGCCCGCACACGGCGATTCGCGAAGACGCTTCGATCAACCTCGAAGCCGTGGACCAACTGAACCGCCGCTTTCCGGGGCTGGACCTGATCCTTGTGGAGTCCGGTGGCGACAACCTGTCCGCCACCTTCAGCCCGGAACTGTCCGACCTGACCATTTATGTAATCGACGTCTCGGCCGGCGACAAGCTGCCGCGCAAGGGTGGGCCGGGGATCTGCAAATCGGATCTGCTGGTGATCAACAAAATCGACCTCGCGCCATTGGTGGGTGCGTCGCTGGAACTGATGGACAGCGACACCAAGCGCATGCGCAACGGCAAGCCGTTCGTTTTCAGCAACCAGAAAACGGGTCTGGGCCTGGAAGAGATCATCGCCTTTATCGAACGCCAGGGCCTGCTGACAGCGGCGTGAACACGATCAACTTTTATCAACAAGGAAGCTTATCCATGACACTTAAACGCATTCTGGGCGCCATTGCCCTGCTGCTGACCCCGGCCATCGCCTTTGCCCACCCGGGGCATGGCGACAACGGTTTGATCGCCGGTATCAGCCACCCGGTCGGTGGCCTCGATCACTTGTTGGCGATGGTTGCGGTCGGTTTGTGGGCGGCACAACAGAAAGGCGCTGCACGCTGGGCGCTGCCGAGCACATTCGTCGGCATCATGCTGATCGGCGGGTTGCTGGGGTTTGAAGGGCTGAACCTGCCGGCGCTGGAGAGCGGGATTGCGGCGTCGGTGCTGGCGCTGGGTCTGGCGGTGGCTTTGGCCGTGCGTCCGCCGTTGAGCCTCGCCGTTGCGGCAACCGCTTTGTTTGCGCTGTTCCATGGGGTGGCGCACGGACTGGAGTTGCCGCAGATGTCGAGCCCCTGGGCGTATGCGGCGGGTTTTGTAGCGGCGACGGCTGCGCTGCATGGATTGGGTTACGCCGTAGTGCGGGTGTTGCCGCAAGCGGCAGCGCCGTTGGTTCGACTGGCGGGTGCGGCCTCGGCGGCGACTGGCGTGTGGTTGTTGACGGGCTGATTTCTTTATCGCCTGTGATGGCCTCATCGCGAGCAGGCTCGCTCCCACATTTGTCCTGTGTACACAACTCCACTGTGGGAGCCGAGCCTGCTCGCGATAGCGGTCTGACAGACACCGCATCTCTCCGGCCGGCCTCTCTGCTAACATATCGCGCAATCAACCCTGCCGTGACGACGCCAGCCAATGCCGCCTGTTTCCCGCTCTGCTTCCCAGCCTGAATTGACCACTCTGTTTGCCTCGGTGCAACAGCACTTCCAGGACGTAATCGTGCCGCTCTGGCAAGGTCCCGGCTGGAATGCCGACATGGCGCTGCCCTATGAGGCGCTGGACGCCGAGCACCAACCGCTGCCGCCCCAACGCTACCGCGCCATGGCCTGCGCGCGGCAGCTTTACCTGTTTTCCAGCCTGATCGGCCAGGTTCCTGCCGCCGAAGAGCGCGCCGCAGCGCTGTTCCGTTCCCTGCAGCAGCATTTCCACGATGCCGAGCATGGCGGCTGGTTCTATAGCGTCGACCCGCACGGTGCTCCGCTGGATCAGCGCAAAGACCTCTACACCCACGCCTTCATCCTGTTCGCCTGCGCCCATTACTGGGACAAAGTCCGCGAACCGCTGGTGGAATCGGTGCTCAACGCCGTACTGGAAGTGGTCGCGCAGCGCTTTGCCACGGGCGACAGCCTGTACGAAGCCAGCCTCGACCGTGACTGGTCCTCGCTCGAGTCCGGGCCGCTGCAAAATCCCCTGATGCACTTGGCTGAAGCCTTCCTCGCCACGCTCTCGGTGCGCAAAGACGTCGCCGTGCAAGACGCGCTCGTCGAGTTATGCACAGCGATGCAGAAGCGTTTTATCGACCCGCAACACGGTGTGTTGATGGAAAAACCGCTGGACGCTGTGGATAACTGGTTTGAACCGGGACATCAGTTCGAATGGTATTTCCTGCTGGAATCGTCTTCGTTACTGCGCGGTTCGACACTGCATGCTGCTCTGGAACGCGCCTTTGCGCTCACTGAGCAACTGGGCGTCGATCCGCAAACCGCCGCAGTGCGGGCGTCGCTCGATCTGGATGGCCGTCCCAAGGATGCCACCCAACGCATATGGGCCCAGGCTGAATACCTGCGCGCTCTGACCTTGCGTCCGAACAGCGAAGGTTCGGTACAACGCCAGTTGCAGGCGTTGCAGCAACACTTTCTGCATGTGGGCGGATGGTATGAGTGTCGGGATGAAAATGGCGATGTCAGTCGCAAGGACATGCCGTCGACCACGCCTTATCACTTGGCAACCTGTTATCGCGGATTGGTCGAGTATCTCGGCTAAGTCCTCTGTGGCGAGGGAGCTTGTCGGATCGCCGCACCGTCCCGCTGGGCTGCGAAGCGGCCCTAAAAAAGGGACTGCTGCGCAGTCCAGCGGGAGCAAGCTCCCTCGCCACAATTAAGCCTTGCCAGCATTACGCTCAATCGCAAACCCGCTCCACGTCTGGCTCACCGGCATCAGCTCCAGGCTGTTGATGTTGATGTGCGCCGGGGCATTGAGCACCCAGAAAATGGTGTCGGCGATGTCTTGCGGCTGGATCGGCTCGGCACCGGCGTAGGTCGCGTTGTAACGTTCCTGGTCACCGGCGAAACGCACCAGTGAGAACTCGCTTTCGCACAGGCCCGGCTCGATATTGCTGACCCGCACGCCTGTACCTTGCAGGTCGCAGCGCAGGTTCAGGGAGAACTGTTTGACGAACGCCTTGCTCGCGCCATACACGTGGCTGCCCGGGTACGGGTAGTTGCCGGCGATGGAGCCGAGGTTGACGATGCCGGCGCCACGACCGTGAGCAATCAGGCGGGGCAACAACAGACGAGTGCTGTACATCAGGCCTTTGATGTTGGTGTCGACCATGGTGTCCCAATCGTCGAGATCGCACTTGGGCGCCGGGTCAACACCCAGGGCCAGCCCGGCATTGTTGATCAGACCGCGCAGTTTGGCGAAGGACGGCGGAAGGTTGGCAATGGCCTCCTCCATGGCCTTGCGATCACGCACGTCGAGCACCAGGCCATGGACCTCGGTCTGCTTCGACAACTCGGCGCACAGCGCATTGAGGCGTTCTTCACGACGGCCGGTCAGCACCAATTTCCAGCCGGCTTCGGCAAAACGACGGGCGCAGGCTTCACCAAAACCGGAGGTCGCGCCGGTAATAAACAGGGTGTTGGACATCGTGTTCTCCTTGCTTCGGCTGATCGGCAGCCACTGGAATAGAAAATCAGCAGCCAGCATGCCCGGCCTTGCCCACAGCGGCAACTACCGCAGAAGCTGTACAAAAAACGATCAAACGCTGCCGGACCTTGCCCGCCGTGGCTCTCAGCCATGTGCGCGCACCTTATCCACAGGCCGGTCCACAGATTCCGGGGGCAAGTGGAAAAGCTGTAAGCCGCTGTGCACAAGGCTTTGCGGGCAAATTGGAAATTTTTTTGCTTGACCCTGGAACGTCGGCTGTGTAGCCCATGGCATTTTGCACGATTGACCGGTCATACCGACGATGGCGCCAAGCCAGTAACTACGGCCTTCAGCCGAGTCTTTCCAGAGTTTAACCACAGACTTATCCACAGGCCACTCCACCCTGTTTCGTCCCGTTTTCGTCATCAACAAAAAGGTTGACAAAGCCCCCTCGCGGTCATGCAAAAACGCCTGATCAAAAAACAACCACAACTCTGCAAGCCACGGTTTCAAAGGCTTTCAGCCAGCTACTCCCACGTTATTCACAGCCAGCTCCACAGCAAACGGGGACAAGTCAAAACCGTGACAAAACAACTATTTGCAGCGGCTTTATGTCGCGCTTTGAGAGCTTGTGAATATTGTTTTCCACAATTTCAAAAAACCTTTATCACCGGCATAAAAAAACGCCCTGACGTGGATGCGTCAGGGCGTTTTTTTATGTGCTCAGCGGTTTAGTGGCCGCCGAGATAAGCGTTACGCACTTCCTCGTTAACCAGCAGCTCCTTGCCGGTGCCAGTGATACGGATCTCGCCGTTGACCATCACATACGCCCGGTCCGACAGTTTAAGGGCGTGGTTGGCGTTCTGCTCCACCAGGAAGATCGTCATGCCGGTTTTGGCCAGTTCCCGCAGGGTCGCGAAGATCTGTTTCACCACAATCGGCGCCAGACCCAGGCTCGGCTCGTCAAGCAATAGCAGTTTCGGCCGGCTCATCAGCGCACGTGCGATGGCGAGCATTTGCTGCTCGCCGCCGGACATGGTCATGGCCCGCTGGGTGCGCCGCTCTTCGAGTCGCGGGAACAACTCGAACATGCGTTGCATGTCTTCCTTGGCGTACTTGTCACCGATAGGGATGGTGCCCATCAGCAGGTTTTCCTCGACGGTCATGTCGGGGAACACCCGCCGGCCTTCCGGCGATTGAGCGATGCCGTTGGACGCGATGTAGTGGGATGACTTGTGAGTGATATCCACACCCTGATAGATGATCTGCCCATCCGCCGCCCGCGGCTGACCGAAAATCGACATCAGCAGGGTCGATTTACCGGCGCCGTTGGAGCCGATCAGACTGACCGTTTCACCTTCATTGATGTGCAGCGAGACATTCTTCAGGGCCTGGATCGGCCCGTAAAACACATCCAGATCCTTCAGTTCGAGGATGGGTTGGCTCATAGCACCACTTCCTCTTCATCGGCGCCTAGGTAGGCCGCAATCACTTTCGGATCGTGTCGGATGTCGTCGGGGCCGCCCTCGGCGATGACGATGCCGTGGTCCAGCACCACGATGTGGTCGGAAATGCTCATTACCATACCCATGTCGTGTTCGATCAGCACCACGGTCAGATCGTGCTCGTCGCGCAGCAGCCGGATCATCGCGCTAAGCGCTTCGGTTTCCTGAGGGTTGAGGCCGGCGGCCGGTTCGTCGAGGCAGATGATCTGCGGCCGGGTGCACATGGCCCGGGCAATTTCCAGACGGCGTTGCTGACCGTAGGACAGCTCACCGGCCAGGCGGTTGGCGCAGTCCACCAGGTCCACCACTTCCAGCCAGTAGAACGCGTGGTCCAGCGCATCGCTTTCGGCTTTGCGGTAACCCTTGGTGTTGAGGATTCCGGCCAGCATGCTGCGGTTGACCCACATGTGTTGGGCCACCAGCAGGTTTTCCAGCACCGACATTTCCTTGAACAGGCGAATGTTCTGGAAGGTCCGCGCCAGGCCGGCACGGTTCACCAGATGAGTGCCGCCGAACATCTTGTAGTGGAGCCGGCTGATGAAGTTTTTCGGCGATACAAAATCAGTCGCCTTGAACGGTTCACCCAGCATTTTGATGACATCGGTCCGCTCGCCACGCACGTTGAGTTCGATCTTGCCGCCCGAGGCCTTGTAGAACCCGGTCAGACAGTTGAACACGGTGGTCTTGCCGGCGCCGTTGGGGCCGATCAGGGCGAAGATCGAGTTGCGCTTGACCTTCAGGCTGACATCGTTCAACGCCTTGATGCCGCCGAAGTGCATCATCAGCTTCTCGACCGAGAGTACGACTTCGCTCATGGCGCTACTCCTTTACGCGGGGTCACACCGGTACGGCTGATCCGAATCAGGCCGCGCGGTCGCCAGATCATCATCAACACCATCAGGATGCCGAACAGCAGCACGCGATACTCCGCGAACCCACGCAGCAGTTCCGGGGCGACGGTCAGCACGAAGGCCGCAATCACCACGCCGATGGTCGAGCCCATGCCGCCGAGTACCACGATGGCGAGGATCAATGCCGATTCGAAAAAGGTGAACGAGGTCGGGTTGACGAAACCTTGGTAGGTGGCGAAGAACACGCCGGCCAGACCGGCCGTCGATGCACCGATGGTGAACGCCGAGAGTTTGACCAGTACGTGGTTCAGACCCATGGAGCGGCAAGCGATTTCGTCTTCACGCAAGGCTTCCCAGGCGCGACCGACCGGCATGCGGGTCAAGCGGTGCTTGATGTGCAATACGGCCAATACCACCAGGAACAACACCGCGTAGATGAAGTAGTACTTCACGTCCGGGTTGTAGGCGATGCCAAAGAACTCATGGAACGGCACCCCGCCCTCTTTCGCCCTTTTGCCGAACTCGATGCCGAAGAAGGTTGGCAACGGAGCGGCCATGCCATTCGGGCCGCCAGTCAGGGACAACCAGTTATTGAGGATCAACCGGATGATTTCACCGAAGCCCAGAGTCACGATCGCCAGGTAGTCACCGTGCAGGCGTAATACCGGGAAACCGAGGATGCAACCGGCAAGGCCGGCGGTGATCGCCGCCAGCGGTAGCACCGTCCAGAAGCCCAGACCGAGGTATTGGTAACCGAGCGCCAACCCGTAGGCACCGATGGCGTAAAACGCCACGTACCCCAGGTCGAGCAAACCGGCCAGGCCGACCACGATGTTCAGCCCCAGGCCCAGCAGTACGTAGATCAGCCCGAGGATGACCACACCCAGCAGGTAGGAGTTGGAGAAAAACGGGAACACCACAGCGACGACAATCAACACCGGGATGATCCAGCGCAACCGGGTTTTATAGTCAGGCGGCAGTACATGAACGCCGGAGCCGGTGCTTTCAAAGCCTTCAAGAATTTTCAGGCCCTTGGAGGTTTGCAGGAACAGGCTCAAGGCAAAGCGGCCGGCCATGACGATGGCGACAATCCACGCCACCCGGGTCGTTTCCAGGTTGAAGCCATAGCCGTCGAGGACGATGCCGACAATCGGGCCGAACACAATCAGGGCCACAAGGCCGGCAAGAATCGCGTCAACCAGGCTTCTTTTGAGATCAATGGTTTTTTTAGTGGTTGAAGACATCGCTTACACCTTCGACACAAGAGGACGGCCGAGCAGGCCTTGAGGCCGAAAGACCAGAACAAGAACGAGCAGCGAGAAGCTGAAAACGTCTTTGTAGTCCGAGTTCACCAGACCTGAGAACAGTGATTCGGAGATCCCCAGAATAATCCCGCCAAGCATGGCGCCAGGCAGCGAACCGATCCCGCCGAGTACCGCGGCAGTGAACGCCTTGATGCCGATCACAAAGCCTGCGTAGAAGTCGAACGTGCCGTAGTTCATGGTGATCAGCACGCCGGCCAGGGCCGCCATCGCTGCACCGATGATGAACACATAGGAAATCACCCGGTCGGTGTTGATCCCCAGGATCGAGGCCATCTTGCGGTCTTGCTGGGTGGCGCGGCACATGCGGCCGAGCTTGGTGTACTTGATGACGTAGGTCAGCAGGCCCATCCCGACAAATGCGGCGATCAGAATGAAGATCTTGGTGTAGGTGAGCTGGACGAAGCCGCTCCCGACTTCAACTCGCCATGCACCGGTCAGCAGTGTGGGCACGCCTTGTTGGCGGGCGCCCTGGGCGATCTGTGCATAGTTTTGCAGGATCAGGGAAATACCGATGGCGCTGATCAGCGGTGCCAGTCGTGTGGAGTTGCGCAACGGTTTGTAGGCGACGCGCTCGATGACCCAGCCATACACCGCCGTGACGATGATGGTGAAGACCAATGTGCCGAGCATCAGCAGAGGGAAGGATTCAATACCGAAGTAAGCCAGCAGAGCCAGACTGATTGCCGCGAGGTAAGCGGAAATCATGTAAACCTCGCCGTGGGCGAAGTTGATCATGCCGATGATGCCATAGACCATTGTGTAGCCGATGGCGATCAGGCCATAGACCGACCCGAGGGTCAGGCCGTTGACCAGTTGCTGCAGGAAAATACCATCCATAACGCAATCTCACGCATTTGAGAGACTGCACAGAAGCCGGGTACGACGGACCGGGGTTCAGCCGCCGGCGCAACACGGTTGTGTGCAGCTCTACGAGAAAAGACAGGTACTGCACGGACATGTTGATTGATGGCCCGGCGCACAAGGCGCCGGGCAATCAGCAGTTCATATCACTTCTGTTTTTCCAGTTGGTGGTATTTGCCGTCCTTGTCCCACTGGTAAACCACGTAGTCGGAGATTTTCAGGTCGCCCTTGGCGTCCCAGGTTTTCTCGCCCATCACGGTTTGGACCTTGTTGGCTTTCAGCCATTTGGCTGCGTCGTCGCCCTTGTTGGACTTGGCGCCATTGAAGGCAGCCGCCAGGGTCTGGACCGAAGCGTAGGCGTACAGGGTGTAGCCTTCAGGCTCGGTGCCTTTTTTGCGGAACTCATCCACTACCGTCTTGCTGTCTGGCAGCAGGCGCGGGTCGGCGCCGAAGGTCATGTACACGCCGTCAACGTTCTGCGGACCACCGGCGGTGGTCACCAGTTCGTCGGTCACGATGCCGTCATCGGACATGAACTTGACGTCTTTGAGGCCCTGTTCACGCAGTTGGCGAACCAGTGGACCGGCTTCCGGGTGCAAGCCACCGAAGTAGACCACGTCGGCACCGGCCGCACGGATCTTGGTCACCACGGCGCTGAAGTCTTTCTCGCCGCGGGTCAGGCCTTCGTACAGCACCGGCGTGACGCCGCGCTTGACCAGTTGCGCCTTGGTGGCGTCCGCCAGACCTTGGCCGTAGGTGTCTTTGTCGTGCAGGACCACGACTTTCTTGCCTTTGAGCACGTCGACGATGTAGTCGCCGGCCACGATGCCTTGCTGGTCGTCACGACCGCACATACGGAACATGGCAGCCAGGCCGCGCTCGGTAACCTGTGGGTTGGTGGAGCCTGGAGTGATTGCGATGATGCCCGCTTCGTCGTAGATCTCCGAAGCCGGGATGGTCGAGGAGGAGCAGAAGTGACCGACTACGCCAGCGACTTTCTGGTTGGTCAGGTCCTTGGCGACCGTCACAGCCTGTTTCGGTTCGCAGGCGTCATCGCCTTTGACCAGTACGATTTTTTCCCCGTTTATGCCGCCCGCTGCGTTGACCGCATCGGCCGCAGCCTGTGCACCCTTCATGTACTGCTCGCCAAATGCCGCGTTGGCGCCGGTCATCGGTCCCGCCACACCGATTTTCACATCAGCCTGTGCAAACGCAGAAACACCCAACGCAGTTGCCACTGCGAGGGCCAAAAAGCCTTTTTTGTAAAACGTCTGGGACATGAGGTGGTGCTCCAAGGTTTTTTTTTAGTTGGCACTGCGACTTCCTGAATGCTCAGAGCAAGGGCCGTGCCATCGGTTTTTTATTCTGAAAAAAGTCGCTGCTTTATTGTTATTTCGACTGTTTCGATCCCATTTTCATTGGGTGTGCAACCGTCTAAACCGCGGAAGGTGAAACCATTTATTTTTAAAGGCGCAACCCGAGCGCGCCATCATTGCAACCGCGGCGCCAAACGACGTGCAACCAGCCTGTAACAACATGCGTCACCGAAGTGCACACTGCTGGTGCGCAACTGCTACAACCCGCACCTTTTACAGGCTAGACGCTGCGCGAAAAAGCGCCGCTTTCAGCAACAAATTTCAACAATCAAATAACGATCCGCAGGCACTGGCCTGCGTGATACAGCGAGAATCCGGCCTCGTACAAACAGCTGCGTAACCCCACGCCCGCCAGTGGCTGCATGGGCGCAAAGGGAATCGGCAGTGCTTGAGGATTTCCGTTACACAGATAATCGGCAAAGGCTTTGCCGACGACAGTGCCAGTAGTGACGCCCCGGCCGTTGTAACCGGTGACTGCCACTAAACCGGGCGCTGGCTCGAACAAACGCATCAAATGATCGGGGGTGAAGGCGATGCAACCGGTCCAGGTGCACTCCCATTCCACCGGTTTGAGATAAGGAAAATAGTGCTGTTGAACCCGGTCGGCCCAGGCCTTGAGAAACCAGGTCGGTTTCTGATTGCCATTACCGAGACTGCCGAGCAGCAGACGGCCATCCTTATCGCGACGAACACTGCTGAGGACCTGGCGGGTATCCCAGGAACCCTGGCCACCCGGGAGAATTTGCTGCGCAGCCTCTTCGGTCAGCGGGACCGACGCCACTTGATAGTAATAACCGGGGAAGAAGTTACGCCGCAATTCCGTCCAGTCACCTTCGGTGTAGGCGTTAGAGGCAATCACGACTTGCTCGGCAAGCACCGAACCCTGAGCGGTTTGTACTGACCAGCGTTGGCCTTGACGTTCGAGGCGGGTCACCGGTGAATGATCGAACAACTGACCGCCGAGGCCGATGGCCGCTTTGGCCAGCCCCGTCGTGTAAGCCATTGGGTTGATCGTGCCGGCACGTCGATCGAGCAGTGCGGCGGCGATCTTTTTGGTACCCGTCGCTTGTTCGCAGGCTTGACCGGTCAGCAGTTCCACCGGCGCGCCACGACGTTTCCATTGTTCTTCACGACTGCGCAAGTCCGCTTCGCCACGGGCGTTGTGTGCCATGTGCAACGTGCCTTCACGGCGTAACTGGCAATCGATGTTGTACTTATCCACCAGGCTGAACACCAAGGACGGCGCCGCACCCAGCATGCGGTTGAGCTGACTGCCGACCGCCTCGCCGAAACCGGCTTCGATCTCGTCCGGTGGAATCCACATCCCGGCATTGACCAGCCCGACGTTGCGCCCCGATCCACCATGACCGGCGCGATGGGCTTCCAGTACACAAACAGTTTTGCCTTTTTCCAGCAGATGCACCGCCGCCGACAGCCCGGTGAAACCGGCGCCTATGACGCAGACATCGACCGTCACCTCGCCCTTGAGCGCCGCGTTGTCAGGCCTTTGCGGCGTCAGTTTTTCCCACAGACATTCTTCGCGTAACGGCATTGCCAGACTCCAACAGAAACCTAACAGATACACAATTCAAGTGTGGGAGCGGCTTGCTCGCGAAAGCGGTATGTCAGTCACCATCAATGTCGACTGACAGATTGCATTCGCGAGCAAGCCCGCTCCCACAGGGGCATTACGTTCGACTCAAGTTTTAGTCGAACGTAATGCCCTGAGCCAACGGCAACTCCAGCGAATAGTTCACGGTGTTGGTCTGACGGCGCATGTAGCCGCGCCATGCATCGGAGCCGGATTCACGACCGCCGCCCGTTTCTTTCTCACCGCCAAACGCCCCGCCGATTTCCGCGCCGCTCGGGCCGATGTTGACGTTGGCGATGCCGCAGTCACTGCCCACCGCCGACATGAACTGCTCGGCTTCACGTACGTCAGTGGTGAAGATGCACGAGGACAAGCCTTGTGGCACGGCGTTGTTCAGGCGAAGCGCTTCGGCGAAATCCTTGTAACCGACCACGTACAGAATCGGCGCGAAGGTTTCGCTGCAGACCACATCGCTCTGCTCCGGCATTTCGACGATGGCCGGCGAGACGTAATAAGCGTTAGGGAACTTGTCTTCCAGTTGACGCTTGCCGCCGAACACCCGGCCGCCTTCGCTCAAGGCCTGCTCAAGCGCGTCCTGCATGTTTTCGAAGCTGTGCTTGTCGATCAGCGGGCCGATCAGGTTGCCTTCCAGTGGGTTGCCGATACGCACTTTGGAGTACGCGGCTTTCAGGCGGGTGACGATTTCTTCTTTCACCGATTCATGCGCAATCAGGCGACGCAACGTGGTGCAACGCTGACCGGCAGTGCCGACGGCGCTGAACAGGATTGCTCGTACGGCCATGTCCAGATCGGCGCTTGGGCCGAGGATCATTGCGTTGTTGCCGCCCAGTTCCAGAATGCTGCGAGCGAAACGTGCTGCGATTTTCGGTGCTACTTCGCGGCCCATGCGGGTGCTGCCGGTGGCGCTGATCAGCGCGACACGCGGGTCATCGACCAAGGCTTCGCCGGCATCGCGACCGCCGATGATCACTTGGCTCAGGTGCGGAGGTGCATCGCTGAAGTTCTTCAGTACGCGGTCGAACAGTGCCTGGCAGGCCAGGGCGGTCAGTGGAGTTTTCTCCGACGGTTTCCAGATCACCGGGTTGCCGCAGACCAGCGCCAGCGCGGTGTTCCAGGCCCAGACCGCAACCGGGAAGTTGAACGCACTGATGACGCCAACGACGCCCAGCGGGTGCCAGGTTTCGCGCATGTGGTGGCCAGGACGCTCGGAAGCGATGGTCAAGCCGTACAGCTGACGGGACAGGCCGACGGCGAAATCGCAGATGTCGATCATTTCCTGAACTTCACCCAGACCTTCCTGAGTGATCTTGCCGGCTTCCCAGGACACCAGCTCGCCGAGGTCGGCCTTGTATTCGCGCAAGATATCGCCCAGTTGGCGGACCAGTTCGCCACGGCGCGGCGCCGGGACCTTGCGCCACAATTCGAACGCATGATCTGCACGACTGATGTGCTGCTCGACTTCAGCGGCCCCTTCCCAGTTCACGGCGGCGATCTGGCTGCCATCGATCGGCGAATGTACCGGCACTTTGCCGTTCTGGTACAGGGCCGGGTTCACACCAAGACGATCAAGCAATGCGGCAACCATGGGTCACTCCTCAAGCAAAAAACAGAAAACGTGCAGCCGGATTGATTCGGCTGGTGAGGCCTGTAGTTTTAGCGCTCCCGACGTTACCCAACAAACGACCTTTAAGAGAGATATCATTCCGTTTATTCATGCTGCGAATTGCTGGTAAGTAAGAAACAAGAAAAAGGACAACCAATGCTGAATAAACGCTACTTGCCGTCGATCACCGCGCTGCAGTGTTTTGAGGCCGTGACCCGACATTTGAGCTTCACCCGGGCGGCTGAAGAGCTGAACCTGACCCAGAGCGCCGTCAGCAAACAGGTCGCGCAACTCGAAGAATTGCTGCAGCACCTGCTGTTCCGCCGGGTGCGCCGACGCCTGCAAATGACCCCGGCCGGTGACTTGTACCTGGTGGAGGTACGAAAAATCCTCACGCAGGTCGAGATGTCGACCCACTACCTGCGCTCCTACGGCGGTGAAACCGAAGTCCTGCGCGTCTCGACGCCCCCGACCTTCGGCGCGCGCTGGCTAGTACCACGCTTGAAAGGCTGGCGCCTGCGCCATCCCTCGATCCATCTGGACCTGTGCAGCGAGCAGGAAGCCGACGATCTGCTGCAAGGTCGCAGCGACCTGGCGTTCTACTTTGGCCAGGGCTCACGCCCCGGCACTGAATGCCTGAAGCTGTTCGGCGAAGAGCTGGTGCCGGTCTGCGCACCGGGCAGCCTGCCGAACACGCCGTTCACCGATCCTACGCAACTCACCGACCTGGTCCTGCTGCAAAACGCCTCCCGGCCCCAGGCCTGGCACGACTGGTTCGACAGTCAGGGCTACCACACCGAACACAGCTACCACGGCCCACGTTTTGAGACCTTTTACATGTGCATCCGCGCAGCCCAGGTCGGCTGCGGTGTAGCGCTGTTGCCGCGTTTTCTGGTGGAAGAGGAATTGGCCGACGGCAAACTGGTCATACCCTGGCAGCACGCAATGCCCAGCACCGATGCCTACTACCTGGCGTATCCGGAGCATTCGGCGGAAGTGCCCAAGGTGCGGGATTTCGTGAAGTGGATGCTGGAGCAGATTGACAGTCCCACATCCACCGATTAACCCCTGTAGGAGCTGTCGAGTGAAACGAGGCTGCGATCTCTTGATCTTAAAAGCAAAATCAAAAGATCGCAGCCTCGTTTCACTCGACAGCTCCTACACAGTGACTCGTCGATACAAAAATCACTGGCAATTTCCACTACTGATATGCGCCACTAGCCCCATTCATTGAAACAGCTGCAACGTCGCTGCCACGGGCCGCGGCCAGCCTGGAGAACCCCGTTATGAGCGAGAGCGTATTTGGCGATCGCATCGTGCAGAACCTGCTCGACACCGACTTCTACAAACTGACGATGATGCAGGCGGTGCTGCACAACTACCCGAACGTTGAAGTCGAATGGGAGTTTCGTTGCCGTAACAGTGAAGATTTGCGCCCGTACCTGGCGGAAATCCGCTTCCAGATCGAGCGCCTCGCTGAGTTGAGCCTGAGCGCCGACCAGTTGAGTTTCATGGAGCGCATCAGCTTCATGAAGCCAGATTTCCTGCGCTTCCTCGGGTTGTTCCGCTTCAATCTGCGCTACGTCCACACCGGTATCGAAAACGGCGAGTTGTTCATCCGCCTGCGCGGCCCATGGCTGCACGTGATCCTGTTCGAAGTGCCGCTGCTGTCCATCGTCAGCGAAGTGCGCAACCGCTATCGCTACCGTGAAGTCGTCCTGGAACAGGCGCGTGAGCAGCTCTACCGCAAGTTCGACTGGCTCACCGCCAACGCCAGCGCGGAGGAATTGTCCGAATTGCAGGTCGCCGATTTCGGCACTCGCCGTCGCTTCTCGTACCGCGTGCAGGAAGAAGTGGTGAATGTGCTCAAGCACGATTTCCCCGGTCGTTTTGTCGGCACCAGCAACGTGCACCTTTCACGTGAGCTGGACATGAAGCCGTTGGGCACCATGGCCCACGAATGGATCATGGCCCACCAGCAACTCGGCCCACGGCTGATCGACAGTCAGATTGCCGCCCTCGATTGCTGGGTCCGCGAGTACCGTGGCCTGTTGGGGATTGCCCTCACCGACTGCATCACCACCGATGCCTTTCTCGGTGATTTCGACCTGTACTTCGCCAAGCTGTTTGACGGTCTGCGCCATGATTCCGGTGATCCGGTGCTCTGGGCGGAAAAAGCCATTGCCCATTACCACAAGCTCGGCATCGACCCGATGAGCAAGACACTGGTGTTCTCCGACAGCCTGACGCTGCCAAAATCCCTGGAGATTTTTCGGGCGTTGCGCGGTCGGATCAATGTCAGCTTTGGCATCGGCACCAACCTGACGTGCGATATTCCGGGTGTTGAACCGATGAGCATCGTGCTTAAAATGGCCGCCTGCAACGGCCAGCCCGTGGCAAAGATTTCCGATGAGCCTGGCAAGACTCACTGCAAAGACCCGAATTTCGTCGCCTACTTGCGACACGTTTTCAAAGTACCTGCCGCCCTTTCCAGCACATCAAGCACATCTAGCAAGGAGTGAATTCATGCAAGCCGAACAGCGTGAGATTGCTGAACAGCTCAAGGTCCAGCCGCCGTTCGCCGACCAGGCCGCCCTCGAGGCTGAAGTCACCCGGCGGATCATCTTCATCCAGGACTGCCTGGTCAATTCCGGGCTGAAGACCCTGGTACTCGGCATCAGCGGTGGCGTCGATTCCCTGACCGCCGGCCTGCTGGCCCAGCGTGCCATGCGCGAACTGCGCACCCGCACAGGCGACAACAGCTACAAGTTCATCGCCGTGCGCCTGCCGTACGAAACCCAGTTCGACGAACACGATGCCCAGGCTTCGGTGGACTTCATCGCCCCGGACGAGCGCCACACCGTGAACATCGGCCCAGCGGTCAAATCCCTGGCCAGTGAAGTCGCAGCCTTCGAAGGCAAGCACGCGGTCTCGGTGGATTTCGTGCTGGGCAACACCAAGGCGCGGATGCGCATGGTCGCCCAATACACCATCGCCGGCGCGGCCCACGGCCTGGTGATCGGCACCGACCACGCAGCGGAAGCGGTGATGGGTTTCTTCACCAAGTTCGGTGATGGCGCGTGCGATCTGGCGCCACTGAGCGGCCTGGTGAAAAACCAGGTCCGGAATATCGCCCGCAGCTTCGGCGCGCCGGAGTCGCTGGTGGAAAAAATCCCCACGGCCGACCTTGAAGACCTGTCGCCCGGCAAACCGGACGAAGCGTCCCACGGCGTGACCTATGCCGAGATCGACGCGTTTTTGCATGGCGAGCCGGTGCGTGAGGAAGCGTTCAAGATCATTTGTGACACGTATAAAAAGACTCATCACAAGCGAGTAATGCCGTTCGCACCTTGATGTGTTGTCTAGTCCTGAAATAGGTTTACACCTGTTTCACCCCAACGCCCGATGTACCGCATCGGGCGTTTTGTATTTTAAGGACAAGTGCGGTCGCTCCTCGTTGTAGATCGTAACGGCCTCTCGCACCATCTGTTCAGCCTGTGCCAGATCTGTTGGCCGGTAGAGCAGTAGTTCTGTTTTCAAAATACCGTTGACCCGCTCTGCCAAGGCATTTTGGTAGCAGTCGTAGCCATCGGTCATTGAGCATGTAACTTCGTGCTTGGCGTGCAGCTTTTGGTAGAGATCGGAACAGTACTGCGCGCCTCGATCCGAGTGATGCACCAGTTTCTGGTTTGTTCGACGCATCTTTAAGGCCATGCGGAAGGCTTGAGCCACAGAGTTGGCATGCAGGCTGTCATGCACGTGATAGCCGACAATTTTTCTCGAGTAGGCATCCGTCACCAGGCTCAAATAGGCGGGGCCTTCTCGCGTGGAGAGGTAGGTGATATCAGCCACCCAGACCTGTTCTGGACCAGTCGCAACCACTTGCTGCGGGCCAGGCTTCAGCAGATTGGGATGGCAGCGGAAGCGATGATGGCTGTCCGTCGTCTTGTGATAGGCCCGTTTTCTACGAACCAACTGGCGGTGATCGCGCAAAACCTCGAACAGGCGATCCCGGCCGACATGCAGCTCTTGCCTCTCGCCGCTGGCGTGCATCATCGAATGTAGCTTGCGGGCACCGATGCAGGGCTGACGTACGCGGATGTGGCGCACAAAATTGATGAGCTCCTGGTCTTGCTCAAGCCGAGCACGATAGACCCGATCCCGCTTGTAATAGGCTTGGCTACTGATCGCCATAAACTGGCAAGCCCTGCTGACACTCAGGGTTTGGGTTTGCGCAACGACTTGCCGGGCCGCTTTTTTACGACAGATACGCCGTAGTCGTTCTTCAGAACATCGACCACGTCTTCGAAGAATTTGGCTTTCTGATTGGCCAGTGCCAACTGCTCCTCAAGCTCTTTGATTCTCTGCTCGGGAGTCAAAGGCAAGGTGGGCTCGTCCATCGGTCGGCTCCTCTGGGTACGAATGGAAGCGCCTTGGCTCCAGTCCTGCCGACCATGCTTGCGTAACCACACCAACACCGTCGACCGACCTTGAATCCCATAACGCCGTTGAGCTTCTTTATAACTCAACTCGCCTTTTTCGACCTGATCGACAACCGACAATTTAAAAGTCAGCGTGTAATCTCGCTGACTGCGTTTTGCGCCCGTATTCATTGCACCCTCCTGAAAAGAAGCCAGAAGGTGTAAACCTTATTCAGGACGAGACATGTGAATAAAAAAAGCCCGCTGAAGGCGTTGATCCTCAGCGGGCTTTTCTTTGCCTCAAGCATTTATTGATGCTGAAGGCCCATTCGCGAGCAAGCCCGCTCCCACATTGGATCTGAGGAATTCACAAATCCAATGTGGGAGCGGGCTTGCTCGCGAAGAACGATAACGCGGTGGTCCGACTTACTTCAGGGTAACTGTGCCTTTCATCATCGAGATGTGGCCTGGGAACGAGCAGAAGAAGCCGTAACTTTCGCCAGCAGCCAGTTTCGAAACATCGAAAGTCACCGAATCCGTCTCGCCAGCACCAATGATTTTGGTGTGGGCGATGATGCGGGCATCATCTGCTTTCAGGTAGTTCTTCTCGATACCTGCGCTCAGGCCGTCGGTGGCGATCGGTTGCATGTCAGCTGTTTTACTCAGCACCCAGTTATGGCCCATGACATTTTTCGGCAAGCTGCCGGAGTGTTTCAGCTCCACGGTGAACGTCTTGCAGCTCTTGTCGATGCTGATTTCCTTGGTATCGAAGGACATTTGATCAGTCGAGTCGACAGTGACCTTGCATTCGGCAGCCATCAATTGGCTGCTGGCCAGTGTCAGCAGGGATACCGCAACAAGTTTGGCAAACATGGTGAATCTCCAAGGCAGGGTTAACAAAAGTGCGAATGGACAGAAGACTGCCTGAAAACTTCGCAAGTTCCTATGACCTGAATCAAAAATTGTATACAACTTTCGGGCTATGACACCTATCGAAACAATCTACCAGCCAGACGTCTAGGGCGGCCCTATCATCAGGTCGTCCTCACTCATCTGGAGCGTCAGTCATGTCGATCAATAGCCTGTTGTGCAGTTTGCTCGCCGCCTACGCCTGTGGCGCCAGCGGAACCTGTGAAACATCTGAATGCGAAGTGTAGACCTTGGAACGCCGCGTACCTGCCTTTACTCTGTGGCCATCCTGACCATGGAGTAAGGCATGTCTTTAGCGTCCGTTTGTGTATTTTGCGGTGCCAGCACTGGCACCAACCCGGCTTATCGTGAAGCGGCTGTCGCCTTGGGGCGAGCATTGGCCGAGCGTAAGCTGACTCTGGTCTATGGCGGCGGCGCCGTCGGGCTGATGGGAATCGTCGCCGATGCTGCGCTGGCGGCCGGCGGTGAAGTGATCGGGATCATCCCGCAAAGCCTCAAAGACAAGGAAATCGGTCACAGCGGCCTGACTCGTCTGGAAGTGGTCGACGGCATGCATGCGCGCAAGGCGCGGATGGCCGAGCTCAGTGACGCCTTTATCGCCCTGCCCGGCGGCCTGGGCACGCTGGAAGAACTGTTCGAAGTCTGGACCTGGGGCCAGCTCGGCTACCACGGAAAACCGCTGGGGCTGCTGGAAGTGAACGGTTTCTACAGCAAATTGACGTCTTTTCTCGATCATATCGTCGGCGAAGGCTTCGTTCGTGAACCGCACCGTGACATGCTGCAAGTGAGCGAATCGCCGCAAACCCTGCTCGATGCACTGGACGCCTGGCAGCCGACAGTGGTGCCAAAGTGGCTCGAGCAAAAACCCAGCTAACGGCTGGGCATCGATACAGGGCAGAATACGCGCCGCTCAACCTCACCTTCGACCCCAGAGGATCGCCCATGGCTAAACCCAATTATTCCTTCGCCAAACGTCAGAGAGACTTGGCCAAGGAGCAGAAGAAAGAGGAAAAGCTTCAGCGCAAGAAAGCTACAGCTGAAGAAGAAGCCGCCGCACTGAACCCGGATGCAGAAGGTGAAGTGGCCGCAGAAGATGCTGTTGAAGCACCGAAAGATCAGGCGCCCGACGCCTGAGACCCTCAGGGCCCGATGATCTGATCAGGCCCACCGGATCTGTGTCCAGGGTCAGCAACGATGTTGCTGACCCTCACAGTCCCATCTGAAATACCCATCCCGAATTTATGCACATTGGATCATTTGTTATTCCAAAGGCATCACCGTGACTCTAACCTCGGGATCATGACTGCCGCCCCCAAGAATCACCCCACGCAACGGCGAGACATCGGAAAAATCCCGGCCCCAGGCCAAGGTGATGTGTTCCAGCGCCGGCTGCACGTTGTTGGTCGGGTCGAAATCCACCCAACCAAGCACCGGGCAAAACACTGAAACCCAGGCATGGGACGCATCGGCGCCGATCAGTCGCGGCTGGCCCGGTGGTGGCTGGGTCAGCAGGTAGCCGCTGATGTACCGCGCCGCCAACCCACGGGAGCGTACGCAGGCAAGCATCAAGTGAGCGAAGTCCTGACAAACACCGCGTCGGCGCTCCAGCACTTCTACCAGCGGCGTCGCCACTTGGGTCGCTTCAGCGTCGAAGGTGAATTCGCTGAAAATCTTCTCCATCAGCGCCTGAACACCCAACAGCAGCGGCCGACCCGGTGGAAAACAGCTTTCGGAAAACTCGACGAAGTTGCGCTTCAAATGCACGTAGGGCGATTCGAACCGGTAACGACACGCCTCCAGCAATTCGGGGGAAAGCGGCTGACTGCTGTAGGTCAGCGCGTTGCGGGTTTCTTCCCACGCGGGGCATTGATTGAAATCCAGCGCAGGCCGGGCCAGCACTTCGACGGTGAGCCGGGCATTGACCAGCAATTCATCGTGGGGCCGCTCGAACGCCAGCCGAGTCAGCGGATTACCGAACACATCCAGTTCATCGCGGCGGGTCGTCGGGGCGGGACTGATCTGCAGTTGCTGCTCGGTGCATCGCTGCCAGGCACACGCCCGCGGCCACAGGTGCGCGAGCTGCTGGGCCAGAGAGACTGGACTGTCGTAGTGATAATGGGTGTCGTGGAGAATCTGGTAATGGGCGCTCATCAGACGGACACCGTGCGTTGGCTGACGTCATCGACGTGAGCGAAATGTCGCAAGGCCAGACGATCCGACACTTGCCCGCTGGCGTCGGCGATCTCTTGCAGCAGGTCAGCCAGCCCCTCAATGGCCGCCCGAACGCTGGCTTCGCCGAACAGCGAATTCTCCAGGCATCCCAGATCGAACTGCGCCAAGCGTTCCACCAACTGCGGTAACCCTGCTTCGCGAGGTACGCCGAAGTCGTCATTCAAGCGTTTCAAGGTACGCGTCACCAGTTTCAACTGAAACAGCACGGCATGGGGGTTCTGCTCGTCGAGCAGCAACAGGTCGAGCACCGGGATCAGTTGCGCCACCGCCAGGTACCGCGAACGGTAAGTGATGCTGCTGTTGCCCAGCTCCAGCAGCCACTCCAGTCCCGCCTGATCGAAAGCACCGGCACCGCGCAGAAATGCTGCCAGGCTGGCGCTGAGAAATTGCAGACGTTCGATCCGGCGGCCGATCATCAGGAAGCGCCAGCCTTCGTCCCGGGTCATGTCGTCGAGGGCGAAACCGGATAATGCCGCCAGGGACATCACCAGACGGTTGAGGAAATCCAGCAATTCGCCGAAATCCGGCTCTTCGGCTTCCAGCTCCATGGCTTCACGCTGGAGCTCCACCAGCGCTTGCCAGTTTTCCCGCGAGAGCTTGCCACGCACCTGCGAGGCCGCCCACTGCAAACGTTGCAGGTTGGAGCGCAGGCTGAACGACCAGTCATCGCCGAGCAATGCCGCCATTAAACGCTCCGGCAACTCGCCTTCATCGGGCAACAACATCAACCGTTCACCCAGATCGACCGCCGCCTCCAGGGCTTGCGGATCATCGCCATCGACATAACGCGCCAGCATGATCCGCAGCAGCCGCGCGCTGTCATCGCAGCGCTCGCAATAACGGCCGAACCAGAACAGGTTTTCCACCACTCGCGACGGCAGATACGGATCGCGTCGCACCAGGTCGTGCACACCGATCGTACGCTGGGTTTTCCATTGCTCACCGCTCGGCGGGCGATCGCCCAGCACCCAGGTGTCTTTGCTCGCGCCACCCCGTTGCATGGACACCACTTCGGCATCCGCCTCGGCGGCAACCCGGGTAAGGCCGCCGGGCAGAACCCGATAGCCCTCACGGCTGGCCACTGCGTACACGCGCATGCCGATAGCCCGGGGTTGCAGATGACCGTCTTCTGCCTGCCAGATCGGCGCTTGAGAGAGCTGAGCCAATTCTTGCGCGACATAGGCGTAAGGCCGGGCCTGCATGCGCTCGGCCAGCGCCTGACGCTGTTTTTCACTCAAATCGCGCCCAAATACTGGCGTGAAGCTCTGTGACGGGAACGCCGGTTTGATCAACAACTCCGGCAATTTTTCCAGGGCCTGAGCCAGTACCGGTGCTTCACCGCACCACCAGGTCGCGATGGAGGGCAGGATCAATTCTTCGCCGAACAGGAATTGATTGATCTTCGGCAGGAATCCCAACAACCCCGGCGACTCCAACACGCCGCTGCCGAGGGCGTTGGCCACCAACACTCGCCCTCGGCGTACCGCTTCCAGCAATCCCGGCACGCCAAGGGCCGAGTCAGTGCGCAGCTCCAGCGGGTCGCAAAAATCATCGTCGAGCCGCCGCATGATCGCGTGGACCCGGCGCAGTCCGCTCAATGTTTTGAGGTAAACCGTGGCATCCCGGACGGTCAGGTCGCCGCCCTCTACCAGCGGATAGCCGAGCTGGCGCGCCAGATAGAGATGTTCGAAATAGCTTTCGTTGAAACGTCCCGGTGTCAGCAGCACGATCAGTGGCGCTTCGTCATCACTCGGCGCCTGACGGGCCAGGGTTTCCTGAAGCGTGCGGAAGAACCCGGCCAGGTGCTGCACTTTCAAATCGCGGTACAACTCGGGAAAGGCCCGGGACACGATGGTGCGGTTTTCCAGCGCATAACCGGCGCCGGACGGTGCTTGCGTCCGGTCCGCCGTCACCCACCAGCGACCGTCAGGCGTGCGTGCCAGATCCACCGCATACAGATGCAGAAAAGCCCCATCAGGTGGCGTGATGCCCTGACAGGGCCAGAGGAAGTTGTTGTGACCGAAGACCAGTTCAGCAGGCAGCAGACCCTCGGCGATCAAGCGTTGCGGTCCGTATAGATCTGCCAGCACAGCATTGAGCAAGCGTGCCCGCTGAGCGATCCCGGCCGATAACTGCTGCCATTCATCAGCCGCAATCACGTGAGGTAGCAGATCGAGTTCCCACGGCCGATCGGCACCCTTAGGGTCGGCGTAGACGTTGTAAGTCACGCCGTTTTCCTGGATCTGCCGGGTCAGCAGCGCCTGACGCTGCACCAATTGCGTTGGTGTGCTGCGTTGCAATTGGTCGAACAACCGACGCCAATGCGGGCGCACAGCGCCGCTGTCGTCGAGCAGTTCATGATAAGTGCCCGCCGTCAGCGGGTAGCGGTCAAGCAGGTCAGGCATGGAAAGCTCGGCAGACAGCAAAGAACGGTCAGACTAACGCAGGCTCATGACGCTCGGATATACGAAAAGTCCGAGCGTCGCGTACGGTTTAGAAGCGTCGTAAATCGAGAGTCATCGGTAGCTCGTCGTTAATTTCCATATTGGGTATAGGAAGTTTCCCCGGCGTATGTCCGATGCGGAAAAAACGCGCCATCCGCCGGCTCTCGGCCTCATTGGCGTTCACCGGCAAGCTGTCGTAGTTGCGACCGCCCGGATGGGCGACGTGGTACTGACAGCCACCCAGCGAACGCTGCATCCAGGTGTCGAGCAGGTCGAACACCAACGGCGCGTGGACCGGGATGGTCGGCTGCAGGCAGTTCGCCGGTTGCCAGGCGCGGAAACGCACACCGGCCACAAACTCGCCGACCCGCCCGGTGGGTTGCAATGGCACCGGGATGCCGTTGCAGGTCAGAAGATAACGCTGCGGCGGCAGGCCCGTGAGTTTGACCTGCAAACGCTCCAGCGACGAATCAACATAACGCACCGTGCCGCCAACTGCGCCCTCCTCGCCCAGCACATGCCAGGGCTCCAGCGCCTGCCGCAATTCCAGTTCGATCCCGCTGACGGCGTAATCGCCGACCTTGGGGAAGCGGAACTCCAGATGCGCCGCAAACCACTCGGCGCGCACGGGATAACCGGCGGCATTGAGGTCGACGATGACGTCGGCAAAATCCTGTTCGATAAAGTGCGGCAACAAAAACCGATCGTGCAGCTCAGTGCCCCAGCGTGCCAGTTTCGGCGGCGCATAAGGCTCGCGCCAGAACCGGGCCACCAGCGCACGCAACAACAGTTGCTGCGCCAGGCTCATGCGCGCATGGGGCGGCATCTCAAAAGCACGCAACTCGAGCAATCCAAGGCGACCGGTAGCTCCGTCCGGCGAATACAGTTTGTCGATGCAAAATTCGGCACGATGGGTGTTGCCGGTCACGTCGATCAGCAGGTTGCGCAGCAGCCGATCCACCAGCCACGGCGCGCACTCCTCGTCCGGCTCAGGCATCTGGGCGAAGGCGATTTCCAGTTCATACAACGCATCATTACGCGCTTCATCAACCCGTGGCGCCTGAGACGTCGGGCCGATGAACAATCCGGAAAACAGGTAGGACAAGGACGGGTGGTTATGCCAGTAGCTGATCAGGCTGCGCAGCAGATCGGGGCGGCGTAGAAACGGTGAGTCAGCCGGTGTCGCGCCGCCCAGTACGAAATGGTTACCACCGCCCGTGCCGGTGTGCCGGCCGTCGATCATGAATTTCTCGGTGGTCAGTCGGGTCTGGCGTGCCTCTTCGTAAAGAAACTCAGTGCGTTCGACCAGTTCATCCCACGTGGCTGACGGCTGCACGTTGACCTCGATCACCCCCGGATCGGGCGTGATGCGGAAGTTGCTCAGCCGCGGATCGCTCGGCGGCTCATAGCCTTCCAGCAACACCGGGCAATGCAATTCCTCGGCGGTGGCTTCGATGGCGCTGACCAGTTCCAGGTAATCCTCGACCCGTTCCAGCGGCGGCATGAACAGGTACAACCGCCCTTCTCGCGCTTCGGCGCAGAACGCCGTGCGAGTCAGCCAATCGGCGGATTCGTCGATCTTTGGCGTGCGCTCATCAGCAGCCGCAGGCTCGCCTTGGCTCTGAAGTTGTGCAGTGTCGGGCAGCGCAGGGAAATCCTGATTCGGGTCCACAGGATGAATGAACGGGTACTCCGCCGCTTTCACCCAAGGCTGCGAGCCGAGCGGCAAGCGATAGCCCAGCGGCGAATCCCCCGGCACCAATCGACAATGCTCATCGCGCAGATACCAGCGGCCGCTTTGCCACTGATCACCCTTGGCGGTGCGCGCCAGCGGCAGTACCTGACCGATGACTTTGTCCAGACCCTGGCTGAAGACTTTGCGCAGACGTGCACGCTCCAACGGCTCTTCAAGACGTGAGTCTTCGGCGCTGACGTTCTGCGGCAAAGTGCCTTCGCGCCAGAGGTAATAGAAATTGTCTTCGTAGGCCGGAAACACAAAACGTGTCGGAATTTTCAGGCGTTCGGCGACACTCGCCAGAAAACGCCCGGCCAATTCGCCATTGGCACCGTAGTCTTCCTGCTCATCGGCAATCAGCGCGCTGTTGTGCCAGATCGGTACATCGTCGCGGCGCCAGTAGCAGCTCAGCGACCAGCGCGGCAATTGCTCGCCGGGGTACCACTTGCCCTGACCGAAATGCACCAGGCCCTGGGGGGCGTAGTGCTTGCGCATGCGCTGGAACAGTTCGGCGGACAGACGCCGCTTGTCTGGCCCCAGTGCCGCCGTGTTCCACTCGGCGCCGTCTGGATCGTCGATGGAAACAAACGTCGGTTCGCCGCCCATGGTCAGGCGTACATCACCCTCCAACAGGTCGGCATCGATCTGCCGTCCCAACGCCTGGATCGCCAGCCATTGCTCTTCGGTGTAGGGCTTCGTTACCCGTGGTGCTTCCCAAATCCGTTCCACGGACATCTCGTGGGTAAATTCGCACTCGCACGGCTCAACCAAGCCACTGATCGGTGCCGCAGAGCCCGGATCGGGGCTACAGGCCAACGGAATGTGTCCTTCACCGGCAAACAGCCCTGACGTCGCGTCCAGGCCGATCCAGCCGGCACCGGGCAAATAGACCTCGCACCAGGCGTGCAGGTCGGTGAAGTCCACGTCAGTGCCCGACGGACCGTCGAGGCTTTTGACGTCGGCGGTCAATTGAATCAGGTAGCCGGAAACGAAACGCGCCGCCAGACCGAGGTTGCGCAGCAGCTGCACCAGCAACCACGCAGAGTCGCGGCAGGAACCGGAGGCGTGTTCCAAGGTGTGTTCGGGCGTTTGCACGCCCGGCTCCATGCGGATCAAGTAGCCAATGTCTTCGCTCAGGCGCTGATTGAGTGCGACGAGGAAATCCACACTGGGCAGCGGCGTGCGGTCGATGCCATCCAGATACGCCTTGAACTTCGGCGTCAGGGGCAAGGTTTCCAGGTACGGCGCCAGCTCCTTGCGCTCATCCGCGGCGTAGGCGAACGGGATCTTTTCCGCGTAGGGCTCAAGGAAGAAGTCGAACGGATTGAAGACCGCCATCTCCGCCAGCAGATCGACTTCGATCCGTAGCTCATCAGTTTTTTCCGGGAACACCAACCGCGCCAGGTAATTGCCCTGGGGGTCCTGCTGCCAGTTGATGAAGTGCTGCTCCGGCGAGACTTTCAGCGCATAGGACAGTATCCGCGTGCGACTGTGGGCGGCCGGGCGCAGGCGAACGATCTGCGGACCGAGCTCGACGGCGCGGTCGTAGCGGTAATGCGTGACGTGGTGCAATGCGACATGAATCGACACGGCGTGCCTCCTGCGAGCCTTAAGCGTTATCGAAAGCGCGCAAGACTTATGCCATCCAGCAGCGCTGGCGCTTTCTCCGGTTGCTTGAGGCAGTACAGCACCAAAATCGGGCGATGCGGGAATTTGGTTTGGGGGAGTTGCACGGAAATGTTGCGGAGGGAGGGCTGGGGTCGGGTTTTGTGTACGGCTTGAGATCCAACCCTCACCCTAGCCCTCTCCCGGAGGGAGAGGGAACTGACCGAGGTGTTTGGCCTAGATGCTGCAACCGGAAAGTCCCGCGTCTAACTCAGGTTTTGAAAGGCTTGGAGATCAGCTCCCATTCCCCTTCTCCCCCGTGGGGAGAGGGATGGGCGGGCGGCGTTCCGATGAGGGGTGGATCCCACAGATACAACACAATCTCCAGACAGCCACAACGCAAAACGCCAACCCGAAGGTTGGCGTTCTGTTCAGCTCAAGCGAGGCTTAGCGCGGCACTACCGGCTTACGCGCAGGCTTGGGCCCTTTGCCTTTGGCCGCGTCCTTGCGATCCTTGGCCGCCTGCTGGTTGCGGGCGAACGCCGCTGCCTTGGCCTGTTCACGCTTGTCCCACGGATTGCCGCCATCACTGGCGCGCGGTGGCAAGCCCGTGTGCTGGGTCAGGATCTTGGTGGTCTTTTCCCCTGCCACTTTATGGCTGCCGGCCGGTGTCGAGTTCTTGCGACGGGCGCTCTGGTAGCTGTCGGTCGCCGGCTGGTGCAGCGGGATCAACTGATTTTTGCCCGGTCCGATCAGGTCGGCGCGGCCCATGCGGGTCAGCGCTTCACGCAGCATCGGCCAGCCTTTCGGATCGTGATAACGCAAGAACGCCTTGTGCAGACGACGCTGCTCTTCGCTCTTGACGATAGTCACGGCGTCGCTCTTGTAAGTGACCTTACGCAGCGGGTTCTTGCCCGAGTGGTACATCGCGGTGGCGGTGGCCATCGGTGACGGGTAGAACGCTTGCACCTGGTCGGCACGGAAGCCGTTGCCCTTGAGCCACAAGGCCAGGTTCATCATGTCTTCGTCGGTGGTGCCCGGGTGAGCGGCGATGAAGTACGGAATCAGGTACTGCTCTTTCCCGGCTTCCTTGGAGTACTTCTCGAACATGCGCTTGAACTTGTCATAGCTGCCGATGCCCGGTTTCATCATCTGATTGAGCGGACCTTCCTCGGTGTGTTCCGGGGCGATCTTCAGGTAACCACCGACGTGGTGGGTCACCAGCTCTTTGACGTATTCCGGCGACTCGACCGCGAGGTCGTAGCGCAGACCGGACGCGATCAGGATCTTCTTCACACCCGGCAACGCACGGGCGCTGCGATACAGCTGGATCAGCGACGAGTGATCGGTGTTCAGGTTCGGGCAAATGCCCGGGAACACGCACGAAGGCTTACGGCACGCGGATTCGATTTCCGGGGTCTTGCAGGCGATGCGGTACATGTTCGCGGTCGGGCCGCCGAGGTCGGAAATGACGCCGGTGAAGCCGGGGACCTTGTCGCGGATCTCTTCGATTTCGCGAATGATCGACTCTTCGGAACGGTTCTGGATGATCCGGCCTTCGTGCTCGGTGATCGAGCAGAAGGTGCAGCCGCCGAAGCAGCCACGCATGATGTTCACCGAGAAGCGGATCATGTCGTAGGCAGGGATCTTTTCCTTGCCGTACGCCGGGTGCGGAATGCGCGCATAGGGCATGCCGAACACGTAGTCCATTTCTTCGGTAGTCATCGGAATTGGAGGCGGGTTGAACCAGACGTCGACTTCGCCGTGCTTCTGAACCAGCGCGCGGGCGTTACCCGGGTTGGTTTCCAGGTGCAGCACGCGGTTGGCGTGCGCATAAAGAACCGCGTCACCGCGGACTTTCTCAACCGAAGGCAGACGGATCACGGTCTTGTCGCGAGTCATCTTCGGACTGGCCAGAATCTGCACGACCTTAGCTTCGCTTGGGTCTTCAACCGGACCTTTTTCCTGCTCGATGGCGCAGGCCTGGGTGTCCTGGGTGTTCACGTACGGGTTGATGATCTTGTCGATCTTGCCCGGACGGTCGATACGCGTGGAATCGACTTCGTACCAGTCTTTCGGCGTGTCGCGACGGATGAACGCGGTGCCGCGCACATCGGTGATGTCTTCGATCTTGTGACCGTAGGACAGACGCTGGGCGACTTCGACGATCGCACGCTCGGCGTTGCCGTAGAGCAGGATGTCGGCGCAGGCGTCGATCAGGATCGAGTTGCGAACCCGGTCCTGCCAGTAATCGTAGTGGGCGATGCGGCGCAGGGAAGCTTCAATGCCACCGAGAACGATCGGCACGTTCTTGTAGGCTTCCTTGCAGCGCTGGCTGTAAACCAGGCTGGCGCGGTCCGGACGTTTGCCCGCCATGCCACCGGGAGTGTAGGCGTCATCGGAGCGGATTTTTTTATCGGCGGTGTAGCGGTTGATCATCGAGTCCATGTTGCCGGCCGCGACGCCGAAGAACAGGTTCGGCTCGCCGAGCTTCATGAAGTCGTCTTTAGACTGCCAGTCTGGTTGCGCAATGATCCCGACGCGAAAGCCTTGCGACTCCAGCAGCCGGCCGATGATTGCCATGCCGAACGACGGATGGTCAACGTACGCATCACCGGTGACGATGATGATGTCGCATGAATCCCAGCCAAGCTGATCCATCTCCTCCCTGCTCATCGGCAGGAATGGCGCTGGACCGAAGCATTCGGCCCAGTACTTGGGATAGTCAAATAACGGCTTGGCTGTTTGCATGACGATGACCGGTGTTGAGATGAAAAATCGCGGGCGCGGAATATAGCACAAAAAATAACCAATTCCGACGGCTATGGTCGGAAATTGAAACCCTCGGCAACTTACTCGTCGTCGAAGTTGTAGCTGCCCGGCGCCAGGTTTTCGAAGCGGGTGTACTTACCGATGAACGCCAGTCGTGACGTACCGATCGGGCCGTTCCGCTGCTTGCCGATGATGATCTCGGCGATGCCTTTGTGCTCGGTTTCCGGGTGATACACCTCGTCCCGGTACACGAACATGATCACGTCGGCATCCTGCTCGATCGCTCCGGATTCCCGGAGGTCGGAGTTGATCGGGCGTTTGTTCGGTCGCTGCTCCAGGGAGCGGTTGAGCTGGGACAACGCCACCACCGGGCAGTTGAATTCCTTGGCCAGGGCCTTCAAGGAACGGGAGATTTCAGAAATCTCGTTGGTCCGGTTGTCGCCGCCCGAACCCGGAATCTGCATCAGCTGCAAGTAGTCGATCATGATCAGGGCGACATCGCCGTGCTCACGCACCAGGCGTCGGGTCCGCGCACGCATCTCCGAGGGGCTGATACCGGCCGTATCGTCAATGAACAGCTTGCGATCGTTAAGCAAGTTGACCGCCGATGTCAGGCGCGGCCAATCGTCGTCTTCCAAGCGACCGGCACGGACCTTGGTCTGGTCGATACGGCCGAGGGACGACAACATACGCATGATCAGCGATTCGCCTGGCATCTCCAGCGAGTAAACCAATACGCATTTGTCGCTGCGCAACACGGCGTTTTCCACCAGGTTCATCGCAAAGGTGGTTTTACCCATGGATGGACGGCCGGCGACGATGATCAGGTCGGACGGTTGCAGGCCGCTGGTCATACCATCGAGATCGGTGTAACCGGTGGACAGGCCGGTAATGGCGTTGTCAGTGTTGAACAAGGTGTCGATGCGGTCGATGGCCTTGGTCAGCAGGTCGTTCACGCTCACCGGGCCGCCGGTTTTTGGCCGGGCCTCGGCGATCTGGAAGATCTGCCGTTCGGCTTCGTCGAGGATCTCTTCCGCGGAGCGACCTTCCGGATTGAAGGCGCTGTCAGCGATTTCGGTGGCGATGCCGATCAACTGCCGCAACGTCGCCCGCGCACGAACGATCTGCGCATAAGCCTTGATGTTGGCGACAGACGGCGTGTTTTTTGCCAGTTCGCCAAGGTATCCGAGGCCGCCGACTTGCGAGGTCTGACCTTCCTTGTCCAATTGCTCGGCAAGGGTCACGACGTCGATCGGCGAGTTCTGGTCGGCGAGCTTGGCGATCGCACGGAAGATCAGGCGGTGGTCATGTCGATAGAAATCGCCGTCCGACACCTGATCAAGCACGCGTTCCCAGGCGTTGTTGTCCAGCATCAAACCACCGAGCACGGCCTGTTCGGCCTCGATGGAATGCGGCGGCACCTTCAGGGCAGCGGTTTGCAGATCGTATTGCTCGGGTGCGGAGATATCGTTCATGGCCACTTGAATTGAGTGTGTGAAAATCAGGAACTGCAGAAAGACAAAGGGCACGACCTGTAAACAGGATCGTGCCCGATGTTACCGGCAAGCACCCGAGGGTGCCAGCCGACAAGTGCTGCTTAAGCTGCTACCACGACAACGCGTACGGTGGCTTCAACTTCGGCGTGCAGGTGCACGGCTACGTCGAATTCGCCTACGTTGCGGATAGTGCCGTTCGGCAGACGAACTTCGCTTTTTGCAACTTCAACGCCAGAGGCGGTCAGTGCATCAGCGATGTCGTGAGTACCGATCGAACCGAACAGCTTGCCTTCGTCGCCAGCGGTGGCAGTGATAGTCACTTCCAGCTCAGCCAGTTGGGCGGCACGGCTTTCAGCCGAAATTTTACGATCTGCTGCGGCTTTTTCCAGCTCAGCGCGACGCTCTTCGAACGCAGCCAGGTTGGCAGCGGTCGCAGCGGTAGCTTTGCCGTAAGGCAGCAGGTAGTTACGACCGTAACCAGCCTTAACGTTCACTTTGTCACCCAGGTTGCCCAGGTTGGTGACTTTTTCCAGAAGGATCAGTTGCATGTGAAAATCCTCTTAACTTTTAACCTTCACCGTTCGCGCTATCGACGTCTTTCGGCGTCGAACGACCGCGAAAATCAATCAGGCTGTCGACGATGGCCAAGACCACCAGCAACGGATAGATCAGCTGCATGAACAGCAACAGCGTGACGTACAACCCCACCAGCCAGAACCTGGCCAGTCGCTTTTGCGCCACCAGCCCGTGAATCAGGGCCAGCCCGGCGAACACCAGCGGTACACTGCACAACGGCGTCAACATGGCCATCTGCGGACCGATGTTCGGCCCCAGAAGCATGCACGCCAGCAGCAACATCGCCGGCAAAAGCGGGAATCGGATGGCGCGAAACTCGCGACCAAAACCACCCGGGTTGTACAACAACGCCTGCCAGTAGCGCCCGACAAGCAGGCTCAGCACACTGACGATTTGCAACAAGGCCGCAATCAGGCCGGTCAGGACCGGTGCGATCAGGGACGCAAAATGCGCTTGCTCGTCTACCGACAACTTCTGGTAGACATCACCGAGTAGCGACGGCATGACTTTTATCAAAGCCTGCGCCAGCATCTCGATTTGGGGACCAAAAATCGTCCCCAGCACCACTGAAAACACCACTCCCATCGCTATGCTGACCAGCAGCACGCGGTTCCAGGACTCGCTTGCGCGCAAAACCAACGCAAGGCTCCAAGATCCCAGCAGCACCAGAAGTGCCCGTGGGTCATCGGAGTAAAGCCACCAGATCAACGCCGGCAGCAGTCCCAGAGCAAGAACGCCCAGGGCGTCCTTCAATCCGCGCCGCAGGAGCACAAGGCAACCAGCGGCAGCACCCAACCAATACAACAACGGCAATGTTGCGCATCCAGCCACTACGAGAGTGGCCTGCATACGGCCGCGCATGATGAACTCAGCTATGGCACGCATGCTTTCAATCCTTTGCTACGTGTCGACTGCCCGGTCTCAGCGGCCGTGGCTGTCGGTGTAGGCCAGCAGGGCCAGGAAGCGGGCGCGCTTGATAGCGGTGGCCAGCTGACGCTGATAACGTGCTTTGGTACCGGTGATGCGGCTTGGAACGATTTTGCCGGTCTCGGATACATAAGCTTTCAGAGTGTTGAGATCTTTGTAATCGATCTCTTTCACGTCTTCAGCGGTGAAGCGGCAGAATTTACGACGACGGAAGAAACGTGCCATTTGATAGGCTCCTTAAAAGGTCCGTGGATTACTCGTCAGCGTTATCGCTGTTGTCGCTGTCATCACTATCAGCGCTTTCAGCGCCTTCGTGCTCAGGACGGTCGCGACGCTCACGGCGCTCACTGCGGTTTTCTTCAGCCTTGAGCATCTCGGATTGGCCGGTAACGGCTTCTTCGCGACGGATGACCAGGTTACGGATCACTGCATCGTTGTAGCGGAAGTTGTCTTCCAGCTCGGCCAGGGCCTTGCCAGTGCACTCAACGTTCAGCATCACGTAGTGAGCCTTGTGAACATTGTTGATTGCGTAGGCCAGTTGACGACGGCCCCAATCTTCCAGACGGTGGATTTTGCCGCCGTCTTCTTCGATCAGCTTGGTGTAACGCTCTACCATGCCGCCGACTTGCTCGCTTTGATCCGGGTGGACCAAAAAGATGATTTCGTAATGACGCATGAATGCTCCTTACGGGTTGTAGCCTGCCGCTCAAAAGCGGTCAGACAAGGAGTGAATGACACTTATGGACTTGCTTGCGATAGACACATTCGTGCCTGCCGTCACAGCAAGGGGCGCAATTGTAGAGAAGGGACAGAAGAGGTGCAAGGCAATTGGTGATTATTTGAACAGTTCGTTCGCACCACCGATCTTTGCCCTGACACAGAACCAATGTGGGAGCGGGCTTGCTCGCGAATGCGGTACATCAGTCAACATTGATGTCGACTGACACTCCCTCTTCGCGAGCAAGCCCGCTCCCACATTTGGATCGCGTGCGACTTAAGACTTTTTGGTAGACGCCGCAGCCTTGACACTGCGCTGGCGCAGGGCCTCGAACAGGCACACGCCGGTCGCCACGGATACGTTGAGACTGCTGACACTGCCGGCCATCGGCAGGCGCACCAGGTAATCGCAAAGATCGCGAGTCAGGCGACGCATGCCGCTGCCTTCCGCGCCCATGATCAGGATGGTCGGGCCAGTCATGTCTTGTTGATACAGACTCTGCTCGGCCTCGCCCGCCGTACCGACAACCCACAAGCCGCGCTGCTTGAGTTTTTCCAGGGTGCGCGCCAGGTTGGTCACGGCGACCAACGGAATCACTTCCGCCGCACCGCAGGCAACTTTACGTACCGTTGGGGTCAGCGTGGCTGACTTGTCCTTCGGCACGATCACCGCCAGTGCGCCCGCCGCATCAGCCGAACGCAGGCAAGCGCCGAGGTTGTGCGGATCGGTCACGCCGTCGAGCACCAGCAACAGCGGCGCGCCTTCGGTGCGATCGAGCAGCTCGTCGAGCATCGCCTCGCCCCAGACCTGGCTCGGACTCACGTCCGCCACCACGCCCTGGTGCACGCCATCAACCCAGGCATCCAGCTCACGGCGCTCGGCGTTGCCGACGGCCACGCGATTTTCGTTCGCCAACTCGATCAGCGTCTGAACCCGCGGATCACTGCGGCCTTCGGCCAGCCAGATCTGCTTGACGCGTTTTGGGTGGTGACGCAGTAACGCTTCTACAGCGTGCACGCCGTAGATCTTTTCCAACTGACTCATGACTTGGCCTTCGGTTTACGCGCCCCGCCGCTTTTGGCGGCTGGAGCAGAACCCGCTTTTGGCGGGCCTTTACGGTGCTTGCTCGGTTTGGCTGGCTTGCCGCCGGGAGCCTTGTCAGGCGCCGACCGTCCGGTCTTTCCCCCAGACGCCGCTTTACCGCCGCTTTTCGCTTCAGACAGCAACGCCTGCTTCATTTCGCGGCTTTTGCGCAATTCAGCATTTTTCGCCGCGGCATCGCTCGGGCGATAGGCTTCTACGGCTTTTTCCTTGGCAGGACGACGACCGGTTTTCGCCGGGGCCGGCTCTGCAGCCGTTTTGGTAGCAGGTGCAGTGGTTTCAGTCCCGCGCTTCTTGCGGCCAATCGGCGCGCTGATGGTTTTTTCAGCCATCTCGAAGTCGATCTTGCGCTCGTCGAGATCGACGCGCATGACCCGCACTTCAACGGTATCGCCAAGGCGGAAGCTGCGCCCGGTACGTTCACCGGCCAGGCGGTGGTGCACAGGATCGAAGTGGTAGTAATCGCCCGGCAGCGCGGTGACGTGCACCAGGCCTTCGACGTAGATATCGGTCAGCTCGACGAACAGACCAAAACCGGTCACGGCAGTGATCACACCAGGGAACGACTCGCCCACACGGTCTTTCATGAACTCGCACTTGAGCCAGTTCACGACATCGCGGGTCGCTTCGTCGGCACGGCGCTCGCTCATCGAGCACTGCTCGCCGAGCTGTTCCAGAATCGCTTCGTCGTACGGGTAGATGCGCGCCTTCGGAATGGTCATCGCGCCAGCACGGCGAACGTGCGGGGTGTCCATTTTCGAATGGATGACGCTGCGAATCGCCCGGTGCGTGAGCAAGTCCGGGTAGCGGCGGATCGGCGAGGTGAAGTGGGTATAGGCTTCGTAATTCAGGCCGAAGTGGCCCTGGTTATCGGCGCTATACACCGCTTGGCTCAACGAACGCAGCATGACGGTCTGGATCAGATGGAAATCCGGACGGTCCTTGATGCTCGCCAGCAGTGCCTGGTAATCCTTCGGCGACGGGCCGTCCTTGCCTTTGTGCAGGGACAGACCGAGCTCGCCAAGGAAGGCGCGCAGTTTTTCCAGACGCTCCGGTGGCGGGCCATCGTGGACGCGATACAGCGCAGGGATTTCGTGCTTTTTCAGGAATTCGGCGGTGGCCACGTTGGCCGCCAGCATGCATTCCTCGATCAGCTTGTGGGCGTCGTTACGAACGGTCGGACGGATTTCGGCAATCTTGCGCTCGGTCCCGAAGATGATCCGGGTTTCCTGCGTTTCGAAATCGATCGCGCCACGCACGTGACGAGCGGCCAGCAGCACTTTGTACAGTGCATAAAGTTGCTTGAGGTGCGGCAGAACGTCGTTGTACTCACCACGAAGCTGACGCGCCTCGGTGAGTTTCGGCGTTTCCAGCATCGCGCTGACTTTGTTGTAGGTCAGGCGAGCGTGGGAGTGGATCACCGCTTCGTAGAAGCAGTAGTCGGTCATTTCGCCGGATTTGGAGATGGTCATCTCGCAAACCATGGCCAGACGATCGACGTGCGGGTTCAGCGAGCACAGGCCGTTGGACAGCTGCTCAGGCAGCATCGGCACGACGCGCTCGGGGAAGTACACCGAGTTGCCACGAACCTGGGACTCGTTGTCCAGAGCCGAACCGATTTTCACGTAGCTGGAAACGTCGGCAATCGCCACGTACAACTTCCAGCCGCCGGAGAACAGGCGCAGCTTGCCCGGCTTGGCTTCGCAGTAGACCGCATCATCGAAGTCGCGCGCATCTTCGCCGTCGATGGTCACGAACGGCAGATGGCGCAGGTCGATGCGCTTCTCTTTGTCTTTCTCTTCGACTTCCGGCTTGAGCTTGGCGGCTTCTTTCAGCACAGCCTCAGGCCAGACGTGAGGAATATCGTAGGTGCGCAGGGCAACGTCGATTTCCATGCCCGGCGCCATGTAGTTGCCCACGACTTCGACCACGTCGCCTTGCGGCTGGAAGCGTGGCGTCGGCCAGTGAGTGATCTTCACTTCGACGAACTGACCGATCTGGGCGTTGGCGTTACGGCCCGGCGTGACCAGCACTTCTTGCTGGATCTTCGGATTGTCCGCAACAACGAAGCCGATACCGCCCTCTTCAAAGTAGCGACCAACGATCGTCTCGTGGGCACGGGATACGACTTCGACAATCATGCCTTCGCGACGACCGCGACGGTCGAGACCGGAAACACGGGCCAGCGCACGGTCGCCATCGAACACCAGACGCATTTGCGCCGGGCTCATGAACAGGTCGTCACTGCCGTCGTCCGGGACCAGGAAGCCGAAGCCGTCACGGTGACCGCTGATGCGGCCCAGGATCAGGTCGAGCTTGTCCACCGGCGCATAGGTGCCGCGACGGGTATAGATGAGTTGAGCGTCGCGCTCCATGGCGCGCAGGCGGCGGCGCAGAGCTTCGATCTGGTCTTCTGTGGTCAGACCAAACTCTTCGACCAACTGCTCGCGGTTAGCAGGCGAACCCCGATCAGCAAGGTGCTGAAGGATCAGTTCGCGGCTAGGAATAGGGTTTTCATATTTTTCCGCTTCACGAGCGGCCTCGGGATCGAGGGACTGCCAATCGGCCATTAGAGAGTTTTCACCTTGTCTATATGCGGGTTAGTTTGGCATAGGCGTAATGAAACGGGAAATTTCAGGCTATGACAGCCCATCTAAAGCCCTTTATCGACACCGCGAAGCTGAATTAAATGCCACTGGTAAAATTTTCCAGGTTTTTTCGACTTCAGGGGTTTACAGTTAAAAAGACGCTCCGTATAGTGCGCGCCATCGACGACGCAGACGCATTGTCGATAATGCCCAGATGGTGAAATTGGTAGACACGCCAGCTTCAGGTGCTGGTGACCGCAAGGTCGTGGAAGTTCGAGTCTTCTTCTGGGCACCAATTTCGAGCTTGAGATTAGTTCAATTTCAAGGCTCACACAAAAACCCGCGAAAGCGGGTTTTTTGCATTCTAAGCCCCTGATTTATTAAAACTAAATCAGGGGTTTACAGATCAAAAAGCTCTCCGTATAGTGCGCCACATCAACAGCGGCAACGCTGAAGATTATGCCCAGATGGTGAAATTGGTAGACACGCCAGCTTCAGGTGCTGGTGACCGCAAGGTCGTGGAAGTTCGAGTCTTCTTCTGGGCACCAATTCAAATTTCAGAGCCGATCTGAAATTTCACAAAAACCCGCGAAAGCGGGTTTTTGCGTTTCCGGGGTTTGTGTACCAACCCCTCACTCGCTGCAAGGCGCACTTGAGAAACAATATCGCTTATCATTGTTTCAAGTTTTTGCAATGCGACAGTGAGGAACCTTGCGAATGATGTTTCGAAATACCCTGCGCCGCGGCCTGACCATAACCCTGCTCGGCCTGGCACTCGCCACTCCCCTCACCCAAGCCGACGAACCGGTTTCCCTGACACTCTATAACGGTCAACACAAGGAAGTCGGCGACGCTATCGCCAAAGCCTTCGAAGCCAAGACCGGGATTCACGTCAATGTGCGCAAAGGCAGCAGCAACCAGCTCGCCAGCCAGGTCGTCGAAGAGGGTGATCGCTCCCCTGCCGACGTGATCTACACCGAAGAATCGCCACCACTGAACAAACTCGGTGAACAAGGCCTGCTGGCACAGACCGATGTCGCCACCCTCGCCGTTCTGCCGAAAGACTACGTGGCCGGCAACGGCACCTGGATCGGTGTCACCGCCCGGGTCCGCGTGGTCGCCTTCAACCCGAAACTGATCGATGAAAAAGACCTGCCCAAGTCGGTCATGGAGTTCTCCGATCCGAAATGGCAAGGCAAGGTCGGCTTCGTGCCCACCAGCGGCGCCTTCCAGGAGCAGGCCGTGGCAATCATCAAAGTGCACGGCATGGACGCGGCCGAAGAATGGCTGACCGGCTTGCGTGCTTTCGGCAAGACCTACAGCAACAACATGGTTGCACTGAAGGCGGTGGAAAACGGCGAAGTCGCTACCGTGCTGGTGAACAACTATTACTGGTTCGCCTTGCAGCGTGAAAAAGGTCAGCTCGATTCGAAACTGTATTACTTCACCGGCGGCGACGTCGGCGGACTGATCACCGTATCCAGTGCGGCCGTGCTGAAATCCAGCAAGCATCCAAAAGAAGCCCAGCAGTTTCTCGCCTACATGGCCAGCGAAGAAGGTCAGCGCGTGATCACCCAGACCACCGCCGAATACCCGCTGCACAAAGGCATGGAATCGGATCGTGGGCTCAAGCCGTTCAGCGAACTTGAGGCACCGAAAGTCACGCCAGCCGACTTGGGCAATGCCGAAGAAGCCCTGGACCTGGAACGTGACGTTGGCTTGAACTGATGAGCGCATCGTTATCCGCCCCCGTCGCGCGCGGGGGTTATGTGCCACGGCGCAAGCGGCCATCGATCTGGCTGTTGCTACCGGTTTTGCTGCTGGTGGTACTCAGCCTGTTACCGCTGGCGTATGTAGGGCTCAAAACCTGGCAGGCCGGCTGGGCTGAGGCGCTGCATTTGTTGTGGCGACCTTATGTGTTTGGCCTGCTGCGCAACACCCTGGCGCTGATGGTCGGTGTGACGCTCGCCTGTGGCGTGATTGGCCTGTCGCTGGCTTGGCTGCTTGAGCGCAGCAACTTGCCGGGACGGCGCTTGTGGGGCGTGATTCTGTGCCTGCCGTTCGCGGTACCGGCATTTGTCAGCAGCTTTACCTGGGTATCGCTGAGCGCTCATTTCGAAGGCTTGGGCGGGGCAATCCTGGTGATGACCCTGTCCAAGTACCCGCTGATCTTTCTGCCGGTCGCGGCGACCCTGCGCAATCTCGATCCCTCCCTCGAAGAATCCGCCCGCACACTGGGACAGAATCGCTGGGGTGTGTTTTTCAGAATTACCCTGCCGCTGCTCTGGCCATCACTGCTCGCCGGCTCACTGCTGATCGCGCTGCACATGCTGGTGGAATTCGGTGCGTTGTCGATCATCGGACTGCAAACCTTTACCACCGCGATCTATCAACAGTTCGAACTGGAATTCAGTAACGCAAATGCTGCGATGCTTTCCGCCGTGTTGCTAGCACTGTGTCTGATGCTGCTTTGGTTGGAACTGCGCGTACGAGGCAAGGGCCGACACGTGCGTACCGGTCAGGGCGCGGCCCGGCATGCGGAACAGGTTCGGCTGGGGCCGTGGGCTGCTGCCGGACAACTTTATTGCCTGGCGCTGGCGATCATCGGCAGCGGTATTCCGCTCGGAATGCTGGCGTACTGGCTGGCAGTGGGTTCGTCGGCTGCGTTCCCGGTAGCTGCGATCAGCGAGGCGCTGCTCTCCTCCCTGGCGTTGTCGCTAGGTGGCGCCGCGCTGTGCCTGGTGCTGGCCGTGCCGGTGGGATTGCTGGTGGTGCGCTACAAAGGCCAATTGGCGATTTGGGCCGAACGCTTGCCGTATCTGCTGCATGCGCTGCCAGGACTGGTGATCGCGCTGACGCTGGTGTATTTCGCCCTGCACTATGTGCCGGCGCTGTACCAGACTTCGGCATTGCTGCTGATCGCTTATGCGTTGCTGTTTTTGCCGCTGGCTCAGGCGCCGATTCGCACGGCGCTGAACAAGGCTGCGCCGCAGCTGGAAGAGGCTGCACGCACGCTGGGAGCGTCGTCCTTCAGTGCGTTTTGCCGGGTGACGTTGCCGATCATCTTCCCCGCACTCGGCGCGGCGTTTGCGCTGGTGTTTCTGGATGCGATGAAGGAGCTGACGGCGACGTTGCTGTTAAGTCCGACCGGACTCAATACGCTGGCGACGGAAGTCTGGGCGCATACCGCGAATGTGGAGTTTGCGGCGGCGGCGCCTTATGCGGCCTTGTTGATATTGGTGTCGGGGTTGCCGGTTTATCTGCTAACTACCCGGATGTATTTGAGCCGTTAAGACCGCTTTCGCGAGCAAGCCCGCTCCCACAGGGGAATGCATTCCAATGTGGGAGCGGGCTTGCTCGCGAAGAGGCCAGTCCAAACAAAGAACATCCTAAGCCCGGAACTGCCCCAGGCTCGCCTTCAACTGCGCCGCCAAGCCATCCAGCACCTTGCCACTGGCCGTGGTTTCCACTACCGCTTGAGCCGCTTTCTCAGCCTGCGCATGAATGGTTTCAACCCGACCACGCACCGCTTGCGCGCCTTGTGCCTGATGGGCAGCCGCCTGGGTTGCCAGACCTATCGCCGCATGCACTTGCTCGACCGACGCCTGCACCGATTGCTGCAACCGCGCACTGTCACGCAACACCAGCAAACCTTCACTGGCCTGTCGCCCGGCCTGACCGATCGCGGCCACCGCCTCACGCGCACCTTGCTGCAACGCAACGATGTGCGCCTGAATGTCGCCGGTAGAGCTTTGCGTCTTGCTCGCCAGCGCCCGCACTTCATCGGCCACCACGGCAAACCCGCGACCAGTCTCGCCCGCACGCGCTGCCTCAATGGCCGCGTTCAGCGCCAGCAGGTTGGTTTGCTCGGCGATCCCGTGAATCACCGTCAACACCACTTCAATCTGCTCACTCTGCTGCGCCAGCCGCTCAATGACTTTCGCCCCGGTGTCGACCTGCCCGGCCAACGCCTCGATCAGGCTACCGACTTTCGCCGACGTCCGCGTGTTTTCATCCGTGGCCGAACGAATATCCACCACTTGCTGCAAGGCTGCCTGCATGGCATGACTTTCAGACTGGGCTTCGTCAGCCATTTGCGACAACGCCCGAAGGCTCTCGGCCACTTCATCGCGCTGCATGCCCGCCGCTTTATCGGCCCCGGCATTGCGCAAGGTCATCGCGCCGATTTCCACACCGGTACGCTGAGCCACATCGCCCGCTTCGCGCACGATCGGCTGCAACTTATCCACAAAGCGATTGACCGCCGAGGCCATGTCGCCGATTTCGTCTTTGCTGTTGATCTGCACACGCTTGGTCAGGTCGCCCTCGCCCGCCGCCAAATCATCCATGGCGCTGATCAGCATCTTCAAGCGGTTGACCACTCGACGACCCAGCACCACCGCGAGCAACAGCAGCACACCACAACCGACCAGCGCCAGGCCCATGCCGATGCGCCAGCGTAAGGTCGCCGCAGCCTCCTGCACAGTGCTGGTGGTATTGGCTTTCATCTCAGATGCCGTGGACTGAGCGGACGTCAGACGCGCACGCATCGCCGTGGCGCTGTCAGCCGCCGCGCCCTTGAGGCTGTCGCCCACCAATTGATCGCTGCTGGCGATCAGCGCCGAGAAGCGTTTGTCCAGGGCCGCCAGATCGGTTTCCACCGAGGCGGTCGAGACGCCCATCAAGACCTTGCCGATTTCCACGCCGTTAGGATTGATCGAGGCTTCGAGGTAATAGACCGACGGATCGTTCTTCGCCGCATCCAGCAACTTGTCCAGGGCACGCTCGCCCTGCCCCTTCTCGAGCAGCGCTTTGTTGATCGGGTTTTCGCGGTTGAGGTAGCGCGTCAGATGCTGTCCCGTCGCGTCGTCGTAGACCACGAACAACACGTTGGGATTGCGCTGAGCCCGGCGGGCGAACTCGGACAGGGTTGGAACGTCGCTGTCCCACATGGCGCGGGGTGCGACCGAAGCCAGAAGCTGCGCCATATCATTGGCGGAGTCCTTCAGATCCTTTTCCAGCGTCGCACGCAGTTGCGCCTGCTCGTCCTTCAATCGCGAGGACAAGCCCGCCGTAAGGCGCTGACGCGTGCTAGTGGAGAGGCTGTCGAGGCTCGACGTGACTTCACGCCCCGCTTGCTCCAACTCACCAGATAGTTTTTGACTGTCAGCGCCCAGGCGCACACCCAGATCGGCTTCCAGTGCGGTCACTGTGCTCCGAGTCAGGGCGACAGCCACCAGCACCTGCACCAACAGTGCGATACCAAGGGTAACGAACACAGGCCGTAATAGACGGCTTTGTAACAGTGAGAGAACGGCCGACACTTAGAATCCCTCTGCTTTAACGCCATTAAATTGATGGCACGCTAGAAGCGATGCGCTTAATGAAGTTCACAGCAAGGGTCGTGCCGTCCGACAGACAGAAACGACAAAGGCCCCAATCAAGGGGCCTTTGTGTTTTACATCAACGACTTATTAAGCGAACGGGTGACGCAGAACGATGGTTTCGTTGCGGTCCGGGCCCGTCGAAATAATGTCGATCGGCGCACCGACCAACTCTTCAACGCGTTTGATGTAGTTGCGTGCAGCCTGTGGCAGCTCTTCCAGGGTCTTGGCACCGACGGTGGATTCGGTCCAGCCTGGCATCTCTTCGTACACCGGCTCCAGGCCGATGTAGCTGTCGGCGTCAGTCGGTGCGTCAATCACTGCACCATCCTGGTTCTTGTAGCCAACGCAGATGTTGATGGTTTCCAGACCGTCCAGCACGTCCAGCTTGGTCAGGCACAGGCCCGAGATGCTGTTGACGTCGATAGCGCGACGCAGGATGACGGCATCGAACCAGCCGCAACGACGGGCACGGCCAGTGGTAGCGCCGAACTCGTGGCCACGCTTGGCCAGGAAAGCACCCACATCATCAAACAGCTCAGTCGGGAACGGACCCGAACCGACGCGAGTGGTGTAGGCCTTGGTGATGCCGAGGATGTAATCCAGGTACATCGGACCAAAACCCGAACCGGTAGCGATGCCGCCCGCAGTGGTGTTGGAGCTGGTGACGTACGGGTAGGTGCCGTGGTCGATGTCCAGCAGGGAGCCTTGGGCGCCTTCGAACATGATGTCTTTGCCAGCGCGACGCAGTTCGTGCAGCTCAGCGGTGACGTCGAGCATCATCGGCTTCAGCAGCTCGGCGTATTCCATGCACTCGTCGAGTGTTTTCTGGAAGTCGATCGCCGGCTCTTTGTAGTAATTGACCAGAACGAAGTTGTGGTAATCCAGCAACTCGCCCAGCTTGGCGGCGAAACGCTCACGGTGGAACAGGTCACCGATGCGCAGGCCACGACGTGCAACCTTGTCTTCGTACGCCGGGCCGATGCCGCGACCGGTAGTACCGATCTTCAGCTCGCCACGGGCCTTTTCACGCGCCTGGTCCAGCGCTACGTGATAGGACAGGATCAGCGGGCAGGACGGGCTGATACGCAGGCGCTCGCGCACCGGTACGCCTTTCTCTTCCAGCTTGATGATTTCCCGCAGCAGAGCGTCGGGTGCAACCACCACACCGTTGCCGATCAGGCACTGCACGCCTTCGCGCAGCACGCCCGACGGGATCAGGTGCAAGACGGTTTTTTCGCCATCGATCACCAGGGTGTGACCAGCGTTGTGGCCACCCTGGTAGCGCACTACGGCGGCAGCATGTTCGGTCAGCAGATCAACGATCTTGCCTTTGCCCTCATCACCCCATTGGGTGCCCAGGACTACGACATTCTTACCCATAACACTTGTCCTCATTCGCGCAAACTTGGTGCCGGCCGCGGCCGACAGGAAAACTCAAGAAGCCAGTGGCGATACTTGCCAAAGCCCGTTCTGCTGAATCAATTGCCGGTCGCAGTCCGCTTCACGGGCGGCGGCCAATGGTTGCCCAGGCAACGCCTGAACGACACGCTGACCCTCACTGCGCAACTGGCAAACCTGCTGCCAGAGTGCCGCATCCGTACTGTCAGGCATCCAGATACCGCCAGACGGTAACTCGATCTCAGCACGCCCCAGGGTCACCAGGGTTTTCAAATCGGTAGAGAAGCCGGTTGCCGGACGAGCCCGACCGAAGTCGGCACCGATGTCGTCGTAACGACCGCCCTGAGCAATGGACTGGCCAACACCCGGCACGAACACCGCGAACACCACACCGGTGTGGTAGTGGTAGCCGCGCAACTCGCCCAGGTCGAAATACAACGGCAACTCAGGGAAACGCGTGGACAGACGCTCGGCAATCGCCAGCAAGTCGTCCAGAGCTGCCAGAACCGGCGCCGGCGCATTCGCCAGACGCTCGCGGGCAGCGCTCAATACTTCACGGCCGCCACACAGGTCGACCAGCGCCCGCAACATGCCCGACAGATCGGCAGGCAAGCCTTCGGTCAAGGTAATGACCTCGTCGATGGCTTTACGTTGCAATGCATCGAACAGCTGTTGCTCGACTTCACCGGACAAACCGGCGGCGCGAGCGAGGCCACGGTAGATACCCACATGACCGAGGTCCATGTGCACGTCCGGCACATCGGCCAGTTGCAGCATAGCCAACATCAGGCTGATGACTTCCACGTCGCTGCTCGGGCTGGCATCGCCGTACAACTCGGCACCCAGCTGGATCGGGCTGCGCGAGGACGACAAGGCGCGCGGCTGAGCGTGCAGCACGCTACCGGCATAGCACAGACGACTCGGGCCTTCGCGACGCAAGGTGTGCGCATCGATGCGCGCCACTTGCGGCGTGATGTCGGCACGAAAACCCATCTGCCGGCCCGATTGCGGGTCGATGACCTTGAAGGTACGCAGATCGAGGTCCTGGCCCGCGCCGGTCAGCAGGGATTCCAGGTACTCGATATGGGGAGTCACGACAAACTCGTAACCCCAGCTCTGGAACAGATCCAACACCTGACGACGCGCGACTTCAATGCGCGCCGCTTCTGGTGGCAGTACTTCTTCGATGCCATCTGGCAGCAGCCAGCGGTCTACCGTTGCCATTACGCCATTCCCCTATGATCCGGGCGACAAGCCTTTGGGCGAGCCTTGAGTGAAGCAGAAAATGATCGGTTCATGCGCACAAACCACGCGCATGAACAACGGGGCGAAAAGCCTGAAATCGGCTTCGCCAACCACTTTCCTCGAAAAACCTGTCGAGTCATTCAACTCGGACGCCTGCATAAAAAACAGCAATCAAACGTGCAGACGCAAAAAAGCCGGGAATTTCCCGGCTGCCGCATCATACACACGTTTTCCCAAAGGATCACCCCGCCCGAGGTGTTAGCCGTCAGGCGGGGGATGATTCAGGTCAACGTCGTATCAAGGCTTGGCTTTTTCCAGGTAACGGAAGAAGTCGCTGCTTGGGTCCAGGACCATGACGTCGGATTTGTTCGCGAAGCTTTCACGGTAGGCACGCAGGCTACGGTAGAAACCGTAGAACTCCTGATCCTGGCCGTAGGCCTTGGAGTAGATCGCAGCAGCCTGGGCATCACCATCACCACGAACCTCTTCAGATTCGCGATAGGCTTCAGCCAGCAACACGCGGCGTTGACGATCAGCGTCGGCACGAATGCCTTCCGACAGTTCGTTACCCTTGGCGCGGTGCTCGCGAGCTTCACGCTCACGCTCGGAACTCATGCGCTCGAACACGCTGCGGTTCACTTCTTTCGGCAGATCGATGGCCTTGACCCGAACATCGACAACTTCGATGCCCAGCTCTTTTTCCGCCATCTTGTTCAACGAAGCCGTGATATCGGTCATCAGCGCATCGCGCTCACCGGAAACCACTTCGTGCAGCGTGCGCTTACCGAACTGGTCACGCAGGCCCGATTCCAGACGACGGGAAAGACGTTCGTCAGCGATCTGCTTGAGGCCGGAAGTCGCGGTGTAGAAGCGCTCGGCATCTTTCACGCGCCACTTGGCGTAGGCATCAACCATGACGGCTTTCTTTTCCAGCGTCAGGAAGCGTTGTGTCGGTGCATCCAGCGTCATCAGGCGTGCGTCGAATTTGCGCACCTGGTTAACGTAAGGCACTTTCACATGCAGGCCCGGCTGAACATCAGTCTGGACCACACGACCGAACTGCAGCAGCACCGCACGCTCGGTCTGAGCCACGATGTAGAAACAGTTCCAGGCAGCGATCGCCACGACGACGCCGACAATAAGGGCGATCAGCGATTTATTGCTCATCAGCGACTCTCCCTGGTACGTGCTTGCTGTTGCTGCAGATCGGCTGCACGCACATTCGCTTCATTGCTGGTGGCTGCCGCGCCGGTCACCGGAGTGCTGGTGCTGCGACCACTTTCGACCATCTTGTCCAGCGGCAAGTACAGCAGATTGCTCTGGCCATTCTTGTTGCCGGTCACGAGAACCTTGCTGGTATTGCTGAAGACTTCCTGCATGGTGTCCAGGTACAGACGCTGACGGGTCACTTCAGGTGCCTTGCGATACTCGCTCACCAGCTTGGTGAAGCGATCAGCCTCACCCTTGGCGCGCGAGACGGTTTCGTCACGGTAACCATTGGCATCTTCGATGATGCGCTGGGCCTGACCACGGGCTTCCGGCACGACGCCGTTGGCGTAGGTTTCAGCCTGGTTACGCGAACGCTGCTCGTCTTCACGGGCACGGATCACGTCATCGAAGGCTTCCTGCACTTCACGCGGTGCGGCTGCGCTCTGTACGTTGACCTGAGTGACGGTGATGCCGGTGCGATAGGTATCCATGAAGCGTTGCAGACGCTCCTTGATTTCGCTGGCCATCAATTCACGACCTTCGGTCAGCACCTGGTCCATAGCGGTGGAACCCACCACGTGGCGCAAGGCACTTTCGGTCGCGTGCTGCAGGCTGATTTCCGGCTGATCAACGCTCAGCACGAAGTCCTGCAGATTGCTGATCTTGTACTGCACGGTCAGCGGCACTTCGACGATGTTCTCGTCTTCAGTCAGCATTTGACCTTGCTTGGTATAGGCACGCTCACGCGTGACGTTTTCCAGGTACTTGCGATCGATCGGCGGGAAATAGATGTTCAGGCCCGGGCCAACGGTTTCGTAGTACTTGCCGAAGCGCAGCACCACGGCTTGCTCCTGCTCGTCGACTACATAGACCGCGCTGTACAGCCATACGGCCGCCAACACGACCAGGCCGATGCCGAGCAGACCGCCGAAGCCGCTACTCCTGCCCGAACCGCCACCGTCATCACCGCGTTTCTTACCACCACCGAACAACCCGTTCAGGCTTTCCTGCAGCTTTCGGAAGGCCTCGTCGAGATCCGGTGGTCCCTTGCGGTCGCCGTTATTGCGGCGTTTGCCACCCCAAGGATCCTGATTATTCGAGTTGCCACCCGGCTCATTCCAAGCCATAGCGCTCTCCATCTGATAAAGCAAAGACGCACCCACGGCGCGCCGACCAATGCTACAGAATGCCTGTCACCGCGGCACAACCGCTTTCTCAGGCTTTTATTGCAAAGTGTGTTGCTCGATGAATTCCATCGGTTGCAGTCCTTCGCGGCTCACCAGTCGATTCAACTCGACCCGAGGCAAGCGAACGGCCAGCAGGCTGATGCCTTCTTCGTCGTGTTCTTCTTTCTGCACCGCACCGAGCTCGAAAAACTGCGCACGCAGTCGAGCAAAACGTTGCGGTAAGCGCAAGGTGCCAACAAACAAATCACCGCCCAGCAACTCGGCAATGGCTTGCTCAAGCAATTCCAGACCACTGCCATCACGCGCCGACAGCCAGACCCGTTGGGGCTTGCCGTTTTCGTCGCGCTGGATTTGTGGCTCAACGCCTTCAAGCAAATCGAGTTTGTTATAGACCTCGAGGATCGGCAAGTCCTGGGCACCGATCTCGCCCAGCACCACCATCACCTGCTCGATCTGCAACATGCGATCCGGTTCGGCCGCATCGATCACGTGCAACAGCAGGTCCGAGTTGCTCGACTCTTCGAGCGTAGACCGAAACGCCTCGACCAGTTTGTGGGGCAAGTGGCGTATGAAACCCACCGTGTCGGCCAGGACAATCGGCCCCAGATCGTCGAGTTCCAGACGGCGCAAAGTCGGGTCCAGCGTGGCAAACAACTGGTCAGCCGCGTACACGTCGGATTTCGTCACGTTATTGAAGAGCGTGGATTTGCCGGCGTTGGTATACCCCACCAGGGACACGGTAGGAATATCCGCACGCGAACGACCGCGTCGCGACTGTTCGCGCTGACTGCGCACTTTTTCCAGTCGGCCCTTGATCTGTCGCAGGCGAACCCGCAGCAAACGGCGGTCGGTTTCCAGCTGGGTTTCACCCGGGCCACGCATACCGATACCGCCACCCTGACGCTCAAGGTGAGTCCAGCCACGAACCAGCCGGGTGCTCATGTGGTCAAGCTGGGCCAGTTCTACCTGGAGCTTGCCTTCATGGGTACGGGCGCGTTGGGCGAAAATATCGAGAATCAGACCGGTACGGTCGATCACGCGACACTCGAAAACACGTTCGAGGTTACGCTCCTGACTGGGCGTGAGGATGTGATTGAAAATCACCAGATCGGCCTCTTCGGCCTTGACCAGGTCGCGTAGTTCCTCGACCTTGCCGCTGCCAATCAGGAATTTGGCGGTTGGCCGATGACGCGGTACGTTAAAAAACGCAACGGTCTCGGCGCCCGCCGAATTAGCCAGTTCCTGAAACTCCTGCGGATCTTCGCGCGCCTCAGGGTCCTGTCCATCCAAGTGAACGAGGATTACTCGCTCACCACCACCGTGGCGCTCAAAGAACAAAGGAGACTCCTATCAGGCGTTACCTGGCTCAGCGTCACCTGCTTCGGATTCGGTTGCGCTAGGCAGACGAATTGGACGAACCGGCACCACTGTAGAGATAGCGTGTTTGTAAACCATTTGGCTAACGGTGTTTTTCAGCAGGATAACGAACTGGTCGAAAGACTCGATCGTGCCTTGCAGTTTGATCCCGTTGACCAGATAGATGGAAACCCCCACTTTCTCTTTACGTAAAGTATTCAAGTAAGGGTCTTGTAGCGAATGCCCTTTTGACATGTGCCGCACTCCTTTAAGGATTCAATATAAAAAATAGGTAAACAGATGGCTTGGGGCCGTCACACCCCCAAGGATAGACGGCAATTGCAAGGACTCAGCTCAATATGGAGATGGTCCCGAGGTATTTCAAGGCGCGCGGCAGATTGTCGCAATCGAGGCTGTCCAGCCAGTGTAAATCAGCCCAACTGCGCAGCCAGGTGAACTGGCGCTTTGCCAATTGGCGCGTGGCAATGATTCCACGCTCCTGCATCTCGGCTTGCGTCAGCTTGCCATCCAGGTAGTCCCAGACTTGTCGATAGCCTACAGCACGTATAGACGGCATCCCCGAATGCAGGTCACCTCTATCTCGCAGGGCTACGACCTCGTCGATGAATCCCTGTTCCAACATATTTGTGAATCTTTGTTTAATGCGCTCGTGCAATACCTGGCGATTTGCCGGAGCAATGGCCAAGTTCGCGACAGTATAGGGCAATTGTTGCAGTCCCGAGGCGGCTGCTTCAGTACTTTGCGCAGATTGTCGCAACCTTAGTGCAGTCATGCTCTGACCACTGACGCGATAAACTTCCAGCGCTCGACTGAGTCGCTGCGGATCGTTCGGATGAATACGCGCCGCAGATTCCGGATCAATGACTGCCAATTGTTCGTGCAAGGCTTGCCAACCAAGGCGTGCAGCTTCCTCTTCGATCTGTGCGCGGACGTCCGGATCGGCCGCTGGCATGTCTGCCAGACCTTCAACCAAAGCCTTGTAGTAGAGCATTGTGCCGCCCACCAGCAGCGGAATTTTGCCCCGCGCGGTGATCTCGGCCATGGCTTCGAGGGCATCACGACGGAAATCGGCGGCCGAATAGCTCTCTGCCGGGTCGAGAATATCGATCAACCGGTGTGGAAATTCAGCCAGCAGCTCTTTTGAAGGCTTGGCGGTGCCGATGTCCATGCCACGGTAGACCAGCGCCGAATCGACGCTGATCAACTCGCAAGGCAGGACTTTGGTGAGTTCGATGGCCAGGTCGGTCTTGCCGGCGGCGGTCGGCCCCATCAGAAAAATAGCGGGAGGGAGCTGGTTCATCAACGACCGCGCAAGAACAGTTTGTCCAGATCGTCCAGGCCCAGTTGGGTCCAGGTCGGTCGGCCATGGTTGCATTGACCGCTGCGCTCGGTGTTTTCCATGTCGCGCAGCAGACCGTTCATTTCCGGCAGGGCCAGACGCCGATTCGCACGAATCGCGCCATGGCAGGCCATGGTGCCGAGCAATTCGTTCAGATGCGCCTGAATCCGGTCGCTGGTGCCGTATTCCATCAGATCCGCCAGTACATCACTGACCAATCGATTGGCTTCAGCTTGCTTGAGCAAGGCCGGAATCTGCCGAATGGCCAGGGATTCAGGGCCCAGACGCTGCAATTCAAAGCCCAGGCGCTGGAACCACGCGACGTGTTCTTCGGCGCAATCGGCTTCACGCTGACTGACCGCCAGGGACTCCGGCACCAGCAACGGCTGACCGCTCAGGCCTTCGCTGGCCATGGCGATTTTCAGGCGTTCGTACATGATCCGCTCATGGGCCGCGTGCATGTCCACCAGCACCAGCCCTTGGGCGTTTTCCGAAAGAATGTAAATGCCTTTGAGCTGCGCCAGTGCATAACCCAGCGGCGGAATATCGTCCTGTCCGGCCGGCAGCGCGACCGCGTTCGCTTCTGGCAACGGCGCAAAAAACTCGCGATAAGCTGCCTGGGCCTCAGCAACCGGCACGCCGGACTGAGGCCGCGGCGAGTACTGATATTGATAACCGGCACCAGCGCCCGAGCCGGCCGGCGTATTGAACGACGGCTGAGCCTGAGGCTGTTCCAGCAAGGCATTGGCCGCCAGACGCATTTCGCCCTGTGGACCGAACTCGCCAGCATCAATGCCGGTCGGTCGAACGATGGCCGTCGCGACAGGCGCGGCCAGATGGTCTTCCGGCCGCACATCGCCCAAGGCGCGGTGCAGGGTGCCATAGAGGAAATCATGAACCATACGCCCGTCACGGAAGCGCACTTCGTGCTTGGTCGGGTGCACGTTGACGTCCACGCCTGCCGGATCGACTTCGAAAAACAGCACGAATGTCGGGTGCCGACCGTTGAACAGCACGTCGCGATAGGCCTGGCGCACCGCGTGGGCCACCAGTTTGTCGCGTACAGCACGGCCGTTCACAAAGAAGTACTGCAAGTCTGCCTGGCTACGGTTGAACGTCGGCAAGCCGACCCAGCCCCACAAATGCAGGCCATTGCGCTCGATCTCGATCGGTAGCGCCTGCTCGAGGAAACCCGAACCGCAAATCGCCGCCACACGCCGGGCACGAGCCGCGTCGTCATGGGCTTCGTGCAGGCTGAGGATGGTCTTGCCGTTGTGGCGCAGATGGAACGCCACGTCGAAGCGCGCCAACGCCAGACGCTTGATCACTTCTTGCAGGTGATCGAATTCGGTTTTTTCGGTTTTGAGAAACTTGCGTCGCGCCGGGGTGTTGAAGAACAGGTCGCGCACTTCCACCGATGTGCCCACCGGATGGGCCGCGGGCTGCACGCGAGGCGCCATGTCCCGGCCTTCGGTCTCGACCTGCCAGGCCTGATCGGCATCTTTAGTGCGAGAGGTTAGGGTCAGACGCGCCACGGAGCTGATCGACGCAAGGGCTTCACCACGAAAGCCCAGGCTCATGACCTGTTCAAGGTCTTCCAGATTACGGATCTTGCTGGTGGCGTGACGCGCCAGAGCCAGCGGCAGGTCATCGGCAGAAATGCCGCTGCCATCGTCGCGCACCCGCAGCAGCTTGACGCCGCCCTGTTCCACGTCGACATCGATACGCCTGGCGCCGGAGTCGAGGCTGTTTTCCAGCAGCTCCTTGATCACCGAGGCCGGGCGCTCAACCACCTCACCGGCGGCAATCTGGTTCGCCAGTCGCGGGCTGAGCAGCTCGATGCGAGCCGTATTGGTCAGCACCTGGTTCATTCTTTGGCCGCCAGTTCAGTGCCGGGGATGGTCAAGTGCTGACCGATCTTGAGCTCATCACTCGACAGGTTGTTGGCGCTGCGCAGCGTGGCCGGAGACACCTGATATCGCACGGCAATCATAGCCAGCGTCTCGCCGGGGCTCACCCGATGGTCACGAGGACCTTGTGCGATCCCGCCGGAATCACGCAGCCAGGCAATGTAGGTGCCCGGCGGCGGATTCTGCTGGAAGAACTGACGCACGCCGCTGCTGATCGAGCGCGCCAGCGCCTGCTGGTGATTCGCTGCGGCAAGCTTGGAAGCTTCGTTGGCGTTGGAGATAAACCCGGTTTCCACCAGGATCGATGGAATATCCGGCGACTTCAGTACCATGAACCCGGCCTGTTCCACACGTTGCTTGTGCAGCGGCGTGACGCGGCCGATGTTGCTCAGGACCTTCTGGCCGACGTTCAGGCTGGAGGTCAGCGACGCGGTCATCGACAGGTCGAGCAGCACGCCCGCCAGCATGCGGTCCTTGTCGTCGAGGCTGACGTTGCCGGCACCGCCGATCAAGTCGGAACGGTTTTCGCTGTCGGCCAGCCAACGGGCCGTTTCCGAGGTAGCACCGCGATCAGACAGGGCAAACACAGAGGCACCGAAGGCTGCGGCCGAAGGCGCGGCGTCGGCGTGAATCGAAACGAACAGGTCGGCGCCCTTCTTGCGGGCGATTTCGGTACGGCCGCGCAATGGAATGAAGTAGTCGCCGGTGCGGGTCAGTTCGGCACGGAAGCCTTTCATGCCGTTGACCTGACGCTGCAGTTCGCGGGCGATGGCCAGTACCACGTCTTTTTCACGCTGACCGCGAGAGCCCGAGGCACCCGGGTCTTCGCCGCCGTGACCGGCATCAATGACCACAATGATGTCGCGCTTGCCGGCCGGGGCTGGCGGCAGCTTCACTGCAGGCTCCACCGGAGTGACCGGCACCGGAGCGACCGTCGCGACGTTGGTCGGCGCAGGAATTGGCGCGGCGTCGGCCGCGTTATCGAACAAGTCGACCACCAGGCGATTGCCGTACTGGGCGTTTGGCGCCAAGGTAAAACTTTTCGGCGTCACGGCTTTTTTCAGGTCGATGACCACTCGCAGGTCGGTCGGCGTACGTTGAGCCGAGCGCATGGCGGTGATCGGCGTGTTCGAGGTGTTGACGTTCAGCGGCGCACCAAGGGTCGCGCCATTGATGTCGATGACCAGCCGATCCGGGGCGGACAGGGTAAAGACGCTGTGCTGGACAGGACCGGTCAGGTCGAACACCAGTCGTGTGTTGTCCGGAGCCCGCCACAGGCGAACGCTATTGACCTTCGTCTCGGCCACAGCGTCGACGGTCACCGCCAAAAACAACAATCCTACGGCAGCTACCATCGCGCGAAAGCGCATACCTGACCCCATCATTTAATTGGTTTCCAATGCCAAAGCGGCACACCACGACTCGCCACGCGAGCCCTGGGACAAAATTTTCAGCGAACGCCCGCCATCTTGCGGGCTAATGGTAATGGTCAGGTCGGGCTTTGGCAAAAAGCCTGCACCCTTTTCGGGCCACTCGATCAGGCACAACGCGTCGTCTTCGAAGTAGTCGCGGATGCCGAGGTACTCCAGCTCTTCAGGATCGACCAGGCGATAGAGGTCGAAATGGAAGGTCCGGATGTCGCCAATCTCGTAGGGTTCGACCAGGGTGAAGGTCGGACTTTTTACCGCGCCCACATGCCCCAAGCCACGGATGATGCCCCGGGACAGCGTGGTTTTCCCCGCGCCCAGATCCCCCTCGAGAAAAATCAGACCGTGCCCCTCAGTGGTTTGTGCGATGCGTGCGCCAAATGCGGTCATCGCCTCTTCATCAGCCAGGTACAGGGTTACTTCAGACACGGTGCTTGCTCCTCCAACAACTGACGAATGGCTGGAATCAGATCACTGGCCGCCAGCCCACGGCCCGATTTACCTTCTTGCGCGCCAGCATTGGCATGCAGCCAAACGGCCAGGCAGGCGGCGTCGAACGCCCCCATGCCTTGAGCCAGCAACGCGCCGATCAGACCGGCCAGCACATCACCCAAACCGGCGGTGGCCATGGCCGGATGCCCCTGATGACACAACGCCAGGCGCCCATCGGGGCTGGCGATCAGGCTGCCGGCGCCTTTCAGCACCACGACAGCTGTATATTTTTTACTCAGTGCGTGAGCCGCCGCAGGACGATCAGCCTGCACTTCGGCAGTGCTCATCCCCAACAAGCGCGCCGCTTCGCCCGGATGCGGAGTGATCACACAATCCTTGGGCAAGCTCACGTGCTCTGTGGCCAGCAGATTCAATGCGTCGGCGTCCCAGACTTGCGGCAGCGGCGCGTTGGCAGCCGCCGACAAAAGGCTGCGCCCCCAGGAAGCCTGACCCAAGCCTGGGCCAACAACCAGCACGGAAACCTTTTGCAGCAGTTCCATCAGTTGATTGGCCGACGAAGTGCCCAGCACCATGGCTTCGGGAATTCTCGCCAGCGCGGCCGGAACATGCTCACTGCGCGTCGCCACGGACACCATGCCCGCACCGCTACGCAGCGCACTTTGCGCGCTTAGCAGGATGGCTCCGCCAAAGCCGCGATCACCGCCGATCAGCAGGACGTGGCCAAATTTGCCTTTATGGGAGGTTGGAGCCCGGCCCGCCAGACGCGGCAAGTAACTGGCCGTCAGGCGACGTGCACTGATGGCAACTCCATTAAACGACTCGGGGGAGGCTTGCAGATCGTTGAACACCAACTCGCCGACCCTGTCTGCAGCATCGCCGGTGAACAGACCCAGTTTCAGGCCGATGAACGTCACCGTCAGGTCAGCCCGCACCGCAGCACCGAGTATTCGGCCGGTATCAGCGCACAACCCGGAAGGGATATCCACTGCCGCAACCGGCAGCCCGCAGCCATTGATCGCCGCAATGACGCCCGCGTAGGGTTCTCGCACCTCTCCCGTCAGACCGGTGCCAAGCAAGGCATCCAGCACAATACCGCGCAACTCGGACTGTGCGCTCCAGGCTTGAACCGCGACACCTTCGGACACGGCCTCGGCATGGGCCAATGCCGCGTCACCCTGTAAACGCTTGGGATCACCGGCCGCCAGCACCCGCACATGCCAGCCGGCACGTCTGGCCAGCACGGCCACCAGATAACCGTCACCGGCGTTATTGCCGTGGCCGGCCACAACACTCAATTCGTTCGCCGTCGGCCAATGACGGACCAGCGCACGCCAGGTCGCCCGCGCCGCGCGCTGCATCAATTCGAAGCCCGGTGTGCCGGCCGCGATCAGGCTCGCATCGAGTGCTCGCACTTGCGCGGCGCTATACAGCACGTCGGGTAAATCATCTTTAGTGTGCAGCATGCGTCTTCGGGCTCCGATGTCTGGCAGAATTATACGCACCTCAGCTCCGGTTTCTCTCGCCTCATGCCCGCAATTACCACAGACCTGCCCGCCCTCGCCCAATCCATCAAGGATTGGGGCCGCGAGCTGGGCTTTCAGCAAGTCGGCATCAGCGGCCTCGACCTGGCCGAGCATGAGCAGCACCTGGAGCGCTGGCTTGCGGCCGGCTATCACGGCGAAATGGACTACATGGGCGCCCACGGCAGCAAACGCTCACACCCGGAAGAGCTGGTGCCCGGCACGCTTCGGGTGGTTTCCCTACGCATGGACTACCTGCCGGGCGACACCGAAATGGCCAAACGTCTGGCACAACCGGAAAAAGCCTACGTCTCGCGTTATGCCTTGGGCCGCGATTACCACAAATTGATCCGTAAACGCGTGCAACAACTGGCCGATAAAATTCAGGCCGAGATCGGCCCGTTTGGTTTCCGTGCCTTCGTCGACAGCGCGCCGGTGCTGGAAAAAGCCATCGCGGAACAGGCCGGTCTTGGATGGATCGGCAAAAATACCCTGGTCTTGAATCGCAAGGCTGGCAGTTATTTCTTTCTCAGCGAACTGTTTGTCGACCTGCCGCTGCCGGTTGACCCGCCACACAGCACCGAACATTGCGGCCGTTGCACCGCATGCCTCGACATCTGCCCGACCAACGCCTTCGTCGGTCCTTATGTACTCGACGCCCGACGCTGCATTTCCTACCTGACCATCGAACTGAAAAGCGCGATCCCGGAAGATTTGCGACCACTGATTGGCAATCGGGTGTTCGGTTGCGATGACTGCCAGATCGTCTGCCCGTGGAACCGCTTCGCACGCCCCACTGGAGAAAGCGATTTCAAACCACGACACAATCTGGACAACGCGGAGCTGGCAGAGCTGTTCATGTGGGATGAGGAAAAGTTTCTCAGCAACACCGAAGGTTCGCCGTTACGCCGAGCGGGTTACGAGCGCTGGCTGCGAAACCTGGCGGTAGGGCTGGGGAACGCGCCGTCGAGCATTCCTGTGCTGGAAGCGTTGAAGGCCCGCAGGGATTACCCGTCGGAGTTGGTGCGTGAGCATGTGGAGTGGGCGCTGAAGCAACATGAGCTGCGCGCTGGCAGCCATGGAACGAGCCCTTAGCGATGCAAGTTTATCCACTTGGCACTTCGCCCCTTCCCAGTTGATTCAATTAACCCTTCAGCTTTCAATGAACGCAAAACCATACGCACGGTGTCACGACTCACGCCAGGGCAAGCCTCTTCAAGCTCAGTAATCGAAAACGGTAGGGTGCGCTTCAATGCCTCAACTCGAACTCGATCGCTTTTGCCTCCATGGCGCTTATCGATCTTACCGACACGCTCCTCAAACTCCTTGTAAGCGCGAAGTAGCGCGCCCCAGAAATAGTTGAGCCATGGCTGAACATCGTGCCTGCCTTCATGCCAACCTTGAGAGCTGACCTCAAGTGTTTCGTAATAGCTTTCCTTTGAGTCCTCGAAGATCCGTTCAAGGCTGATAAAACGGCCTACGCGATAATCAAACTGGTAAAGCAACAACAAAGTAAGCAGGCGAGCTACACGCCCGTTGCCATCTGAGAAAGGGTGTATGCAGAGAAAGTCGAGAATACTCAGAGGGACCAATACGAGCGGGTCTGCCAGATTCTGATCCAGTACTCTGCGGTACTGCGTGACCATATCGACCATTGCAATGGGTGTCAGATGTGCAGCTACCGGTTGAAAGCGAACACGCGAACTGCCATCCAGATGGCGCTCGATGATGTCATTGTTCGTTGCTTTCCACTCCCCGCCATCCTGCGGTAGATAGCGATAAAGCATGCCGTGCAACTGCCGAATGACGCCCTCGGAGAATGGCATCCCCTCTGCCGCTTCATGGATAAGAGAAAGCGCATCGCGGTAACCCGCAATTTCTTGCTCGGAGCGACTTTTCGGGTCGGCATTTTTGATAATCAACGACTTCAAACGACTTGGCGATACAACCACCCCCTCCAATCGGTTCGATGACTCTGCGGACTCGATGACTGCAAGCTGCTTCAGGTCCTGAAGAATTTCTGGGGATTGGGAAACGAACAATTGTTGCTTGCCACGATACTCACCGAGAGCCCGCAACGTCGCGACCTGCAATCCGTTGTAGCGAAGTGTTGAGAGAAATTCGGGAGTGAGTGACCGCATATATGTTTTACCTGCCAAATAGGGTAATTCAAGCACTAAACAGGGTAATTCAATAACGCACCACCCCATTTATGGACTTTTTACCCTATTTTCACTGAAGAGCCTAAGCGACTTCCTCGACAGGATATTTCGAACACACACTTATCCGACCATGCCACCCCGCTGAAATCAGGCTTCGTCGTTGTAAACGAATTTCGGCATTTCCCAGTGAAAACGGATTGCCAGTAACCGCAACAGGAAGCCGCCAAACAAGGTGATGAGAATCGCCTGTTCGCCGGGCAATTGCAGGTAAATGCAGAGCATGTAGCACCACGCCGCAGCAAACGAGACGCTGGCGTAGAGTTCGCGGCGGAAGATCAGCGGGATGTCGTTGCAGAAGATGTCGCGCAGGATGCCGCCGAAAACCCCGGTGATCACACCGCTGACGGACGCTACGAGCATGCCGTGGCCCATTTCCAGCGCGGTCATGCAGCCGATCAGGGTGAACGCCACCAGGCCCACGGCGTCGAGCACCAGAAACAGCGAGCGCAGATGGCGCATCCAGCGTGCAGCGAAGACCGTGAACATCGCCGCCACTGAGGTCAGCACCAGGTATTCCGGGTGTTTGACCCACGTCAGCGGATAGTGGCCGAGCAGCACGTCACGCACCGAACCCCCACCCAAAGCCGTGACGCAAGCAATCAGCACCACGCCAAACCAGTCCATCCCGCGACGGCCGGCAGACAGGGCACCGGTCATGGCTTCGGCGGTAATGGCGATCAGGTAAAGCATCAGCAACATGGCGGCGGTCCTTGCAGGAAGGCGCGCAGTCTAGCCATTTAGTCGCGGCACCAAAAGAGGGCGAGACCGACACAATCCCATGCAGGAGCTGCCGCAAGCTGCGATCTTTTGATCTTAAAAAATCAAAGTCAAAAGATCGCAGCCTGCGGCAGCTCCTACACAGGGACCGTAGCCCGCAGTCAGAACTTGATGAAATGCTTGCGGTAGTGCTGCAGCTCGGCGATCGATTCGCGAATGTCGTCCAGGGCCAGGTGAGTGCTGCCCTTTTTGAAGCTGTCGCGCACGTCCGGCGCCCAGCGTGCGGCCAACTCTTTAAGGGTCGAGACGTCGAGGTTGCGGTAGTGGAAGAAGCTTTCCAGGGATTTCATGTGGGTATAAAGGAAGCGACGATCCTGGCAGATGCTGTTGCCGCAGATCGGCGACTTGCCCTTCGGCACCCATTGTTCCAGGAAGGCGATGGTCTCGGCTTCGGCTTCGGCCATGCTGATACGGCTGTCGCGAACGCGCTGAGTCAGCCCGGAGCCGCCGTGTTGACGGGTGTTCCACTCGTCCATGCCGGCGAGAATTTCGTCGCTGTGATGGATGGCGATCACCGGACCTTCGGCCAAGGTGTTCAGGTCACTGTCAGTGACGATGGTGGCCATTTCGATGATGACGTCGGTATCAGGGTTCAGACCAGTCATTTCCAGGTCGATCCAGATCAGATTCTGCGGGTTTTGCATGTGTCGGCTCCTAGGCAATGCTGCGCAGTTTAGCCTAGGCAGCCGGCCGGGCGTGCTAAACTCGCGGCCGTTTTACCTAATCGCTGCATTCTTGATACGGAACACCCATGGCCAAACGCCAACTCAATCGTCGTCAAAACTGGCGCATCGAAAAGATTCAGGGCGAACGCGCTGCCCGCGCCGCCAAACGCGAGTCCTCGGCTGTCGAGGCACTTGAGGGTGGCGATCTGGGTCCGGAACAAACGGGCCTGGTGATCGCGCACTTCGGTGTGCAGGTCGAAGTCGAAGCCCTCGATGGCGATTTGGCCGGCCAGGTGTTCCGCTGTCACTTGCGCGCCAACCTGCCGGCGCTGGTGACCGGCGATCAGGTGGTCTGGCGTGCCGGCAACCAGGGCATCGGTGTGATCGTGGCGCAACTGCCGCGCAAAACCGAACTCTGCCGTCCGGACAGCCGTGGTCAGCTCAAACCAGTAGCGGCCAACGTCGACATGATCGTCATCGTCTTCGCGCCACTGCCCGAGCCTCACGCCAACTTGATCGACCGCTATCTGGTCGCTGCTGAGCACGCTGGGATTCGTCCGCTGCTGTTGCTCAACAAGTTCGACCTGATCGACGAGCAGAACGCCCCGGCGTTGAATGCCTTGCTGGCGGTTTACCGCACGCTGGGTTACCCGGTGCTGGAAGTCTCGGCGCACCACGGCAACGGCATGGAGCAACTTCAAAAACAATTGGACGGGCGCATCAGCGTGTTCGTCGGCCAGTCCGGCGTCGGCAAGTCGTCGCTGGTCAACAGCCTGTTGCCTGAAGTCGAAGCCCGTGTCGGCCCGTTGTCCGAGTTGTCCGGCCAGGGCACTCACACCACCACCACCGCGCGGTTGTTCCACTTCCCCGGTGGCGGTGAGTTGATCGACTCCCCGGGTATCCGCGAATTCGGCCTGGGCCACGTCAGCCGTGCCGACGTTGAAGCCGGCTTCATCGAGTTCAACGACCTGATCGGCACCTGCCGCTTCCGCGACTGCAAGCACGACCGCGAGCCGGGTTGCGCCCTGCTCAAGGCGCTGGAAGAAGGCCGCGTACAGCAGCAACGGATGAACAGCTATCGTTCGATCATCGCCAGCCTGCCCGAAACCAGCTACTAAACAGACGCGCCCGCTGCCTCGACACTGACGGGGCGGCGCGCCGCTTGTAGCATCCTACAAATATCCTCACCACTTAAACGTCAGAAACTTCTGTAAGGCTCCTTCACGCCTGCTTGTAGGGGAATTCTCTTTATCCGTGCGGGTCTTGTTGCGACCACTCAAGTGCATACATTCGAGCCCTCTTCGCATTTTGGCGATACCGAGGGATACCCATGCAAACCTATCATTTGTTCATCAGCCATTCGTGGAACTACCCCCACGCCCACGACAACCTCGTGCGGCTGCTCAACGCTAAACCCGGCTTCACGTTCAAAAATTTTTCGGTGCCGCCGGACAACCCGATCATCGGCGCGAAAACCGACAAACAGCTGGAAGAAGCCATCGAAAACAAAATCCGGCCCTGCTCGGCAGTGCTGATCATGGCGGGGATGTATTCGACCTACAGCAAGTGGATCAACAAGGAAATCGAGATCGCCAGGCGTATGGGCAAGGTGATCATTGCGGTGAAGCCGTTTGGTGCGGAGCGGATTTCTACCGTGGTGCGCCGGGCAGCACACGCGGAGTGTGCGTGGAACACCAACAGCATCATCAGTGCCATTCGCACTCACGCGGCGGGTTGAACCATGCGCAAGGGATTGTTCATCGGGATCAACAACTACAACCATGTTTCCCAATTGAGTGGCTGTAGCAACGACGCGATGGCCATGGCGTCAGTACTGAAAACCGACGCCGACGGAGACCCGAACTTCAAGAATATCGTGCTGACCTCAGCCGAAGATTACCTAGGCCGCGAGGTACTCGAAGGCCATATCCAGGATTTGTTTTCCGGGGACTGTGATGTTGCTCTGCTGTATTTCGCCGGCCACGGCAATTTCGACACCGATACCGACGAAGGCATGCTGCTTCCCCAGGACTACAAGTCAGCCAAGGACGGGATACGGCTCAGTGACATTCTGAACTGGGCCACCAAAGCTACTAAAATCAAAAACAAAGTCATCATTCTCGATTGCTGCCAAGGCGGCGCTGCCGGTGAAATGCGGGCCCTGCGTAGCGAAAGTAGCGTGATTGGCGAGGGAATGACCATTCTCACTGCCTGTAAAAAAGAACAGCCGGCAATGGAAGGTTCAAGTCACGGCATCTTCACCGGGCTGTTGCTGCAGGCACTGCACGGTGGCGCCGCCAATATTCTGGGGAAAATCACCCCCGGCAGCCTCTATTCCTTTGTCGACAACGCGCTCGATGCCTGGGAACAACGGCCTGTTTTCAAGACCAATGTGTCTCAGTTCATTTCATTGCGTGAGGTCTCGCCACTGATCCCCAAAGAAATACTGCGCAAGCTCCCCGACTGGTTCGCCGAGGCAGAATCGGTGTTCCCGCTCGACCCAAGCTACGAACCCACCGAAACATCGTTCTATCCAGACCACGGCGATGTTTTCGCCCAACTGCAAAAGTGCAACCGTCACAGCCTGATCGAACCGGTGGACGCCGAGCACATGTACTACGCCGCCATCAACTCCACCAGCTGCCGCCTGACCGCCCTCGGCGCCTATTACCGCGAACTCGCGATCAAAGGACATTTCTGATGCCCGTATTCATCAGCTACCGCCATAGCGATCGGCCCCACGCCATCGCCATTAACACCCGTCTTATTCAAGCCAACATCAAGACCTACTTCGACGTGCTGGATCCGGAATCACAAACCACTGAAGACATCACCGGGGTCATCACCCGCAACATCACCGCGTGCACACACTTGCTCGCCGTGATTTCGGAGAACACCGCACAGTCCTGGTGGGTTCCGTTCGAAATCGGAGAAGCGACCATCAGCAATCGCCGCATCTGCTCGTACCAGGTTGGCCCCAGCGCTTTACCGTTGTACCTCGACAAATGGCCGAAACTGAGCGGCGAAACGGACATCAATTTTTTCATTGATGCTTATCGTGAGGAGGTGATAACCAAACGCTCGATAGGACTGGAATCGATCAGTGAGTCGGTTCGCAGCATCTACAAAGGAAATGCAGACCTGTTCCACGACCAACTCAAGAACCGCATCCGACGCGGTTTCTGACAGACACAAAAAAGCCGCGATGATCGCGGCTTTCTGGTCTTCAGCATTCAGGACTGCGACGTCTTGCATGCGCTGAGCTGTTGACGCACTGCATATGATGCTGTTGAGCAATAACCGCTCAGCCAACAAATCTTACGTCCCAAAATTGGCGTTACAGAGCCCTCTCGGCCAAATAACAGGATTTTTGCACGCTATCAGCGCTAGTGATACCGTGCGAAAAAAATGAATTTATTGAGGCTGAAGGCTACTTGAATGGTCTTGATCAAGCGGTCGCCATCCACCCTTTTGTAACCTTCAGGGTTTGACGCAGGCTCAGCGAGCACCATTTTCTGTCTGATCAATTGCGTGAAGCGAACAACCCTTCTGAGCATTTAACAGGGCTCTGGAGGACTGCCGAGCCCAATATAGATTAGGGCTTAATGAATTGACCGACGGGCGCGAGGTATTGAGAAAGACAGGTATGAGAGTGATGTTCATCACGTCCGGCACCGAATGCCATTCTTAGAACCTTGTCATATTTTTCCGCAGCCACAAGGGACTGAGCGTGTATGAGCTTCGTGCTGATATGCGGGAAACCGTATATTTGGATTGTTTTCAGAATGATCGACTCGACACATTCCACGCGCTGGAAAAGTATCTGCTTTGCTCTATCTGACTGCGACATCAAGATACCCACGAGTGCGCGCTTGTCACCCGTGGTAAATGAGTAAGGTTGCTGATTTTGATAGAGGGAGAAGGCATGCATCAACAACAAAAGCTCGCCACCATCGATGCTGTCGATTTGAAGCAATTCGTCCATGAAATCCAAGTCTTCATCGGCCGCACCAAGCACGCGGCATGAATGGACGAGACTACAAAGCCGATCATAGGATTGGTAGCTGCCGACGCGCCTGGATACGCACTTTTCCACATCATTTAAGTAGAGAGAGTGCTTGGCACTGTCTAGAACGTAGCAATCAGCAAGTCCACACTGAAAAACTGATAAAGCTTCTTCAATCAAGTCACATTGAGCTAGCTTTACCAATATGTCGTTGTCGGTGAGGAGAATCATTTATGCGATCAGTTTCCGCAGTAAATGCTCGCTGTCGTCTTTGAGATTCTCTCGAAGCTGCCGGAAAACAAAATCTGTAACCATCGCCTGATCAGTGCTTTCTCCAGCGATGAAATTTGCGGCAGAAACACACAGTGCAAATATGCTCTTGTTGTTATGAGCGCAATTCAAAACGATATGCGTAGGATCGATTTGATGGTCTTTTCCATACTGCATTGCCATTCGCGCCAGCACAGGTGCTTTGACCAGCTGCTGAAGCTTTAAATTGCCATGAGCATTACCGGTCAATAACTGAATCGCAAACTGGTCTGCGGCAAGTTCGTCGGCATCTTTGTCTAGCGCGTCGCCTTCCTTGATTTCATCATCGACAATCGTTCCATTTGCACCGACATGACCCAAGGCAATATGCCCAAGCTCATGTGCCAAATGGAAAAGCAAGAAACCGCTTTTTCGATTGTTAGAAAGGACGATCGATGGCCGGCCATTGATCGCCATGGCGATGCCATCCATTTTCCGGCCGAGCAGAGGTGTAGCCAAGTGGATAACTGGGATGCCAATGCTCCAACAATAGTCGAGCAACGCAGACAAGCCCACCCAAGGAGCCCCCGACGAAAGAAAGTGCTCCCGAATCGCCAGTGCGTCCGGTGGAGGCGGAGCGAATTGAGTATCGAGCGCAGAAAGCGCGAGGCGCGAGGCGCTACGAGCCAAGGCAACCGCAAGATTCACGTCTGATTCAGAGGTTTTGGCAGACTTTTTAAATCGCTTATCTGCCGGTAAATCGAATTCAATCCGGGGAGGCGTTTCACTGAAAGGACGCATACGCAGGCTTAATGCCTTGGCTAAATAAACCTTGGCTTGCTGCACACCTGACGGCGACGCCTCTACCTCATCTGTCCACCAGTCAGGCAGCAGAAGAGCGAGCTTTTTTTTCGAAATGCCCTGTTTGTCTAAGGCGGAGTAAAGACTTTGAACTGTGGTCATAGATCCTTCCTCCCTAGAATGGCATCACATGAAACGGGTAGCTCAAGCAGTAGACATCATGTCTTGCCGCAAAACTCACGGGACAGTATAGATTCTTTGTAGCAGTTGCAAGGTATGCAGAGATACAGACCGTGTTGCTCATCGGAGTCAGCCAGCGCCCCTGCCGGAACACAGGTTCTGGTGGCACCTCCCCCCTTTTTTAGCCGGTTTCCACAGGTCAAAAAAAGCCGCGAATACCGCGGCTTTCTGATCTTCAGCGCGTTGCCTTTTCCAGCTTCCAGCCCAGCGCATCCAAGGCGTCGCAGCCGTCCTGAATCAACATATGCGCAGCATTGGCGAAATGCTCCAGGTCGTGTCCTTCGGCTTCTTTGACGCACAGGCAGGTGACGCTGTTAAGCAGATTACGCGCGGCTTTGAGTCGGTGGACGGCGGTTTCAAGAAGGTCGGAAGCACGGGCTTCAGTGTCGATGTATAGCGTCGGGTCGACGCTAAAGTTGCCTTGGAGCGGGTGAAATTTAGGCATGACTTGAATCTCATCTGATTGGTGAAACTCCCACCCTTTCGTGGCTAAACGAATTGGGGTGGTAGCTGTACGCGGGTTAGCCAACCGGACAGATGAACCCGGCACACCCGAAGGTGTCCCACGCACAGCCACCATAGACATGTAGATGTCAGGCAGCAAAAAGCGCCGCGATTATACGGGCGCTTGTGCATCATCTGTTACGACTGGCTAAAGTCGATCACCGATTCGTCGGCGACGGACAAACTATAGGCGAGCCTTAAGCGAAGAAAAACCCGGTTTATACGTCTCGGAGACTTCCTACACCTTTCTCGGACATGCCCTCATTCCATGATTTTTACCGCAATCGGTCGGACTTAAATTCATTCTTACAGGCACAAAAAAGCCGACATCGCTGTCGGCTTTTTCATGGGTCACTGCTTGGGTGGATCACCCGGTTTCGGTGTCGGGTTGTCGAACAGGTTCAACCGCTCGCGAAGTTCGTGCGCCGGCAACGGTTCTTTATCCGCCGGCAACGCATTCGGATCGGCTGGCGTGACGGGCACTTCGCCCGGGCCGCCCTGCCCTTGCGCCGGCTCTGGAGCCGGTTCCGTACCTTGCGAACCTTCGATGGCACGCTGGGCTTTCTTGGTCAGTACCACGATGTCGATACGGCGGTTGACCGGATTGAACGGGTGCTCGCGATCGAACAGTGCTGACGAGGCATAACCGACGACACGCGCCACCTGCGCATCCGGATAGCTGCCGGCAACCAGCGCACGACGTGCCGCGTTGGCACGGTTGGCCGAGAGTTCCCAGTTACCAAAGTCACCGGTGCCCGTGTACGGCTTGGCATCGGTGTGGCCGCTGATGCTGATCTTGTTCGGCACCGCTTTGATGGTGTCGGCCATGGCCAGCAGGATGTCTTCGAAGTACGGCTTCAGACGAGCACTGCCGGAGTCGAACATCGGCCGGTTTTCGGCGTCCACGATCTGGATGCGCAAACCGTCCGGCGTGATTTCGAAACTGATCTGGTCTTTGAATTTCTTCAGCTGCGGGTTCTCTTCAACCTTGGTCTGCAGTTCTTGCAGCAACAACTCGAGACGTTCCTTCTCGACCTGCTCGGCCATGCCTTCAACCTGCTCGGCGTCGATGGTCACCTTGTCGGGCTGCGGCTGAGATTTCACCTCGGGGTTGAGGGTGTTCTCCGGCGCCAGGGTCGGCGTACCGCCCAGGTCGATGATGTACGGCGTGCCGCTTTCGGAAAAGCCGACCGGGTCCTTGAAGTAACCGGCGATGGCGATCTTCTGTTCAGGCGTTGCGGTGGACAGCAGCCACAGCACCAGGAAGAACGCCATCATCGCCGTCGCGAAGTCCGCGAAGGCGATTTTCCAGGCGCCCCCGTGATGCCCGCCGGCGATGCGCTTGACGCGCTTGATGATTATCGGCTGGTTATTTTCCATGACTTAGCGACCGCGAACCGCTTGTTCCAGCTCAGCGAAGCTAGGACGATGCGCCGGGTACAGAACCTTGCGACCGAACTCTACCGCCAGCGATGGCGGCATGCCGGAAGCCGAAGCCACCAGCGAGGCCTTGATGGCTTCGTAGACGTTCAGTTCTTCCTTGGCATCGTGGGCCAGGGAATGGGCCAGCGGACCGAAGAAACCGTACGCCGCGAGAATACCGAAGAAGGTACCGACGAGTGCCGCACCGACGTGCAGGCCGATGGATTTCTGATCGCCTTCACCCAGGGAAGCCATGGTCACCACAATACCGAGTACCGCCGCGACGATACCGAAACCGGGCATGGCGTCGGCAATACCGTTCACCGCATGGGACGGATGCTCGAGGTCTTCCTTGAGGCTGTAAAGCTCCATGTCGAACAGGCCTTCAAGCTCATGGGGAGCCATGTTGCCGGAGGACATGATGCGCAGGTAATCGCAGATGAATGCGGTCATGCGTTCGTCTTTGAGCACAGCCGGGTACTTGGCGAAAATCGGGCTCGCGGCGGCATCTTCAATGTCGCCTTCGATCGCCATCATGCCTTCGCGGCGGCTCTTGTTGAGGATCTCGTAGATCAGGCCCAGCACTTCCAGATAGAACGTGTGGTTGAAACGCGAACTGAACATGCCCAAGGATTTCTTGAGCACGTGCAGGGTCATGTAACCGGGGTTGGCCTGCAGAAATGCACCGAGTGCCGCACCACCAATAATCATCACCTCGAAGGGCTGAATCAGGGCGGCAATTTTGCCGTGGGAGAGCACGTATCCGCCGAGCACGCTCGCGAATACGACGATGATGCCGATAATTTTAGCCATAGGTAGGAGAGCACTTACTGAGTCGGGTTCAAGGTCATATTCGGAAGTTAAAAAATCTCTTCTTCTACTTATCGGCAAAACTGCGCCAGACTATAGCCAGTTCAGGCGAAAAGCCAATTTGGCCCGCTCCGGGCATAGGTAATGCAGACGATGATCGCGTCCAACCATGGCTAACGAAACGAACGTTCCAACTCCAAAACCAACCACTCTCGAAGGCTGGGTCAAGCTTCTCGATGGCGTGCGCCTGCCCGTTCCGCAAGCCAGTCATGACCGTGTCTGCAAGGCCATCGCCAACAGTCGCAGCTCTTTGCGCGATATCGCCGAACTGATACAGGACAGCCCCGCGCTGGCCTTGAGCGTGATTCGCGAAGCCAATCGTCACACCCATGGCAGCATGACCGAGCCTGCGGAAAACCTTGAGGTGGCGATCAATCGCCTCGGTTTGAAGCGCACCGAAGAACTGCTCGCCCGCCTTCCCGCCGTGCCTCAGTTAGACACTCCGATCGCCCTGCGTCAGCTGCAGCTGATCAGCCAGCACGCGACCCAACAGGCCAACGGTTTTTTCGCCAGTCGCCTGGCGCGGCTGTGGCAAGACATCCATTGGGGCAGCCTGCTGTTTCTCTCGCCCCTCTGGCCGATGGCGTTGACCCATCCGCAGTTGCTCGAAGAGTGGGAGCTGCGGGTCATGCATAAAGGCGAGTCGGCGCGCAAAGTTGAAAAGCAATTGTTCGGCGTACGCCTGCTGGATATCTGCCTGGCGCTCGTGGACATCTGGCGCCTGCCGATCTGGGTGCAGCAGGGTTATCGGCTGCTGCTCAACGAGCAGCGTGAGCTGGTGAAAGTCCTGCGCATCGCGCGCGACAGCGATCATCCATTGCGCCAGCAGAACCGCCTCGATGACGATCCGACCCTGCGCCGCTGGCTCAATCAACCGGCCAATACGGTGCTGCTGGCCAACGGTCTGGCGCTGTCGGCGCAACAGGCCTGGGACAGTCCGCACAGCGAACGCTGGCAGTACCTGACCAGCCTTTACCTGCAAATGCCGATGGACGAAGTGCAGCAGCAGTTGCACGAACAGGCCGCCAATAGCGCCCGTCATCATGCGATGCCAGACCTTTGGCACCCGGCCGTTTCACTGATCTGGCCGTGGGGCATGAACCGCGTGCACGCGGGCTTGCTGCCGGCCCCGGCACCGACTGCCGAAGACCTGGCGAAATGGCGCAGACAATGTGCAGAGTTGCTGGTCGAGCCGAGTCGCTTCACCAATGCCATGCACTTGACCACGTCTGCCCGGGACGCTTTGGTCGCGTGCGGCATGCGTCGGGTGATGATCCTGATGGCCGACCGCACCCATGACAATCTGCGAGTGCACCAGACGGCCGGGCTGCCAAAAGAAGTGGCCGGTCTGAACTTCGTCGTCAGCCAGAGCACCGTGCTGCAACGCCTGCTCTCGCAGCAGGCCCAGGTACGCCTGACGCCGGCCAACAACGCGCAATTTTCGGCCCTGTTACCGGCCAGCCTGCGCTCACAGTTCGGCGGCGAACACTTGCTGTTGCGCTCACTGGTCAATAATGGTCGGGTGATCATGATTGTGGTGGCGGATCAGGGCGGCGGGCCGTTCTCGGAAATCACCGTGCAAGCCTTCGGCAAAACCGCGCAGTGCATCGAGAAAGCCCTGCACAGCTTTAGTCACCGCGGCCAATGACGCTGCTATACAATCCTCCCCTTTGTGTTCTGGAGACCTCACATGTCTGACTTCTCTGGCTTGCCGCTGGTGATCGAGCCGAGCGACTTGCTCGCCCGTCTCGACTCCCGCGAACTGATTCTGGTGGACCTGACCAGCAGCGCCCGCTATGCCGAAGGGCATATCCCTGGTGCGCGTTTTGTCGATCCGAAACGCACACAACTCGGTCAGGCGCCTGCGCCGGGCCTGATGCCGTCGCAAGCGGCACTCGAAACGTTGTTCGGTGAGCTGGGACACAACCCCGATGCGGTCTACGTGGTCTATGACGACGAAGGCGGCGGTTGGGCCGGGCGCTTTATCTGGCTGCTGGATGTCATCGGCCACAGCAAGTACCACTATGTCGACGGCGGCCTGAAAGCCTGGCTGGCAGAAGGTTTGCCCATGTCGATCCAGATCCCGGCAGCGGTCGGCGGCCCGGTTGCGTTGACCTTGCACGACGAACCCACTGCCACCCGCGAGTACCTGCAAAGCCGTCTAGGTGCCGCCGACCTGGCGATCTGGGACGCACGTGGGCCTCTGGAGTACTCCGGCGAGAAAGTCCTGGCGGCCAAGGCCGGGCACATTCCCGGCGCGGTCAATTTCGAATGGACCGCGGGCATGGATCAGACGCGCAACCTGCGCATCCGCACCGACATGCCGCAGATCCTGGAAAAACTCGGGATCAGCAAAGACAAAGAAGTGATTACCCACTGCCAGACTCACCATCGTTCTGGCTTCACCTATCTGGTGGCCAAATCCCTCGGTTATCCGCGGGTCAAAGGCTACGCCGGTTCCTGGGGCGAATGGGGCAACCACCCCGATACGCCCGTAGAGATTTAAGGTTTTTAAGGACAGTTAATGAATAAGCGTTTGTTTATCCTCAGCCAATACCTGCTGCCCCATCACCTGCTGTCGCGACTGGCCGGCTGCATTGCCGAATGCCGCGTGCGCTGGTTCAAAAACGCGTTTACCGCGTGGTTCGCCAAGCGTTATCAGGTGGACATGTCGCAGGCGCTGGTCGAAGACCTGACGGCCTACGAGCATTTCAATGCGTTCTTCACTCGCGCCTTGAAGGACGGCGCTCGCCCGCTGGACGAGACGCCAGGCGCGATTCTCAGCCCGGCCGACGGCGCGGTCAGCCAACTTGGCCCGATCGAACACGGTCGCGTGTTCCAGGCCAAGGGCCACAGCTTCAGCGTGCTGGAATTGCTGGGCGGCGACGCTGCCAACGCAGCGCCGTTCATGGGCGGTGATTTCGCGACTATTTATCTGTCGCCGAAGGACTACCACCGCGTACACATGCCGCTGGCCGGCACCCTGCGCGAGATGGTCTACATCCCGGGCCGGATCTTCTCGGTCAACCAGACCACCGCTGAAAACGTTCCGGAACTGTTCGCCCGCAACGAGCGTGTGGCGTGCATTTTCGACACCGAGCGCGGGCCGATGGCCGTGGTGCTGGTGGGTGCAATGATCGTTGCGTCGATCGAAACCGTTTGGGCCGGGTTGGTCACGCCGCCGAAACGCGAGCTGAAAACCTTCCGCTACGACGAAGCTGCCCGTGCGCCGATCCATTTGGAGAAAGGTGCAGAACTCGGTCGGTTCAAACTGGGTTCGACCGCTGTCGTGCTGTTCGGGCCTGATCAAGTGAAGTGGGCTGAAGAACTGGCGGCCGGTTCGCCGGTGCAGATGGGCCAGGGCATGGGTCTGGCAAAAGCCTGATCCCTGATCCGACCCCGCGAACGTCTTCGCGGGGTCGGACATTTCGGTGGTGCCGTTACTCTATCTGTCCACGGAAGCCGATCGGCCCTTCGTTGGCGTAGGTATTGGTGCCACTGAGGTTTTTCCCTCCATCGCTGGAGGTCACGCTCAACGCCACAACGTTCTGATTATCCCGACCTCCGATGACCCATTTGCCACCCGGATGCCACGGGGCATCGTTGCCGCCCCATTGATTTTCAACGTTGTACTGGTTCTGGCCCGTGCGTTGAGCCTTGAAACCAATGGGACCTTCACCCGCATACGTCATGGTGCCGGTGAAACTCTTCCCGCCATCGCCCGATTTGATCTCGATCGCGACAACGTTCTGGTTGTCCCGCGCGCCTAGCGTCCAGTCTCCGCCCGGATGCCAGGGTGCCGAACTACCGCCCCATTGATTTGCCACTACATATCTAGACATAAACTTCATCTCCTTGAAGTTACAAAGAGACCTGCCCTGCGTAGGCAGCAGGCCGTACGACTGTGCGTATCCAGTCGCACGACTGTCAGATTAGTAGTACGCCCGGAGGGCATTCGACTGACAGACAAACGGTAGAAATCCATAGCTGCTACAGTCAGGTCATTCACTGCCCATTTACCGGTTGGAGTTTTTCCACGGCATGAATGAGACCAGCCCCCACCTGTTGCTACGCGCCCCGATCCCGACGCAGTTGCGCCTGTCGTTCTGTGAAGCCACCCCGCGTGATCTCAAGCGCTGGATCGCCAATCTCCCCAAAGCCAACATCGGCGAAACCGCTCGTCAGCTGTATCAAGGCTTGAGCGAACTCAACCAGCTGCTCACGCCCAGCGACAATCGCCTGCAATTGCTCGAACTGCTGCGGCCCGAGGTGTATTACGTCTGCAAACACCTTGAGCAGCATTTCCTGCATCAGTCGATTGTCCTCGACGAGCGTTCCCGCAAGATCGCCAACCTCTGCCAGGCGCTGCAAAGTCACTTGGCCATTGGTTATAAACAGATCGTCGTGCGCATCACACCGACATTCAGCAAGGACCGTGCGCCGCTGCTGACCCAGGCGCTGCAACGGGCGATCCATTGCCTGAACGGGCCGTTGATTCGCGCTACCAAACTTTATTGCCCAGTGCCGGAAGGCCTGTGGCTGGAGCTGCATCAGCTCTACCGGATCGCCTGCGCGCACCGGCTCGAGCACACGAGCCTGCGCGATGAGCTGGCCAGCCAGACACAAAACCTGAGCATCGAACAGACTTACGTGGTCGCCTTGCTGCTGGGCGCCTCACGCTGCAACCAACTGCGCCAGCACCAGATTGCCCGGGTTGCCGAGGTGCTGGAGCCCTGGAGCCAATGGATCAAGCTGCAACCCGACAAACCGGCCACCGGGCTGTTTGCCGTCGTGTCAGACCTCGACACCGGACCGCGTTACCGCGCCAAGTTCCGGGCCGAGCAGCAAGAGAGCTTGTTGGGGATTGATCCGCAGCCGTTGGTCGCGGCGATTGAAGCTCATTTGCAAAAAAATGACAGTTCATCGCCGCTGCCCGTGCCAGCAGGGTTAAGCCTGGATACGTTGCAACACCTTCATGCCGCCTGGGGCCAGACGGCCGAGCGCAGTTTCCAGCGCACCGTCGGCCAAGGCACGTTGACCCTGTGCATAGGCATGAGTGCGCTGCACTTTTATCTGGGTGGGCAACGCTCATTCAGCGACATCCTGAAAAACCACGGCGCCCGGCCTGCACAATTTTCGGTAACGTCGGCGTCCGGCCGGGAAAAGGACCAATGGCACCAGGCCTTCGACGCCGCTCCCCAAGGCAATGCAGATGCTCTATTGCCCTACGAAGAGATCGAATACCCGCAGCTTCAGAATGACGACAGCCACGAAGCATCCGACCGCAATCAGCACTTCCCGACCCATGTCCTGTCAGTGGTCAATCACAGCCCCGGCGGTTACTGCCTGGCCTGGCGCGCTGCTGTGCCGGCCGAGTTACAGGCGGGTGAGATGGTCGGTATCGAGGATTCTGCCGGTCAGGGCTGGAGCATCGCGGTGGTGCGCTGGATCCGCCAGGTGCGCGGCGGCGGCACGCAGATAGGCGTCGAGCAGGTTGCGCCCTGCGCCGAGCCTTGCGGCCTGCAACTGGTGCGCACCCGTGATGACCACAGCCAATACCTTCGCGGTCTTTTGCTACCGGAGATCAGCGCCATCGACCTGCCCGCCACGCTGCTTGCCCCGCGCCTGCCCTTTCAGGAAGGCAGCAAAGTGCTGATCAACACCAACGGCCAGGAACGCCGAGCCGGGCTGGATCGGCGGGTGGCGAGTACCAACAGTTTCAATCAGTTCGCCTACCGCCCATTGGAGGCCACCAGAAACGACAACGCCGCGGAGAGCGGCGCTGAGGAGGATTTTGATTCGTTGTGGAAGTCGCTTTGAGGGTAATGCCGGTAACTGTGGCGAGGGAGCTTGCTCCCGTATGGACTGCGTAGCAGTCCTTTTTTGGGGCCGCTTCGCAGCCCAACGGGAGCAAGCTCCCTCGCCACAAGGTTCTTTCAGCCCTGAAACAATCAGAGTTGCCCGTCGCGATCCCGGAAGCCCAGCAGATACAGCACGCCATCCAGCCCCAAGGTGGAAATCGCCTGCTTCGCCGACTGTTTCACCAGCGGTTTGGCACGGAACGCCACGCCCAACCCGGCAATCGCCAGCATTGGCAAATCGTTGGCGCCGTCGCCGACTGCAATGGTCTGCTCCAGACGCAAACCTTCCTTGTGCGCCAGTTCCTTCAGCAAATCCGCCTTGCGCTGTGCATCGACAATTGGCTCGACCGCCACGCCGGTAACCTTGCCGTCGACCACTTCCAGCTCGTTGGCGAACACATAGTCGATACCCAACTTGGCCTGCAATTGCTTGGCGAAGTAGGTAAAGCCGCCCGACAGGATCGCGGTTTTGTAGCCCAGACGCTTGAGTTCGGCGAACAGGGTTTCGGCACCTTCGGTCAGGCGCAGGGAGGCACCGATTGAATCCAGCACGCTGACGTCCAGCCCTTTCAACAAGGCCAGGCGTTCCTTGAAGCTGGCGCGGAAGTCCAATTCGCCGGCCATCGCCCGCTCGGTGATCGCAGACACCTGATCGCCCACACCGGCAGCCTTGGCCAGTTCGTCGATCACTTCGGCTTCGATCAGCGTCGAGTCCATGTCGAACACCGCCAGACGGCGGTTGCGGCGGAACAGCGAATCTTCCTGGAAGGCGATGTCGACGTTCAGCTCTTGCGCGACGCTGAGGAATTCCGCCCGCAGCGCTTGCGGATCAGCCGCTTCCCCACGAACGGAAAACTCGATGCAGCCCTTGCCCTGATCGGCCGGGGTGTCCAGCGGCATGCGCCCGGACAGACGATCGATGTGGTCGATGTTCAAGCCATATTTGGCGGTGATCGAACTCACGGCCTGCAATTGCCCGGCGGTCACTTTGCGGGTCAGCAGGGTCACGATGTGGCGTGTCTTGCCCTGATTGCCGACCCACTGCTGGTAATCCTCTTCGGACACCGGCGTGAAACGCACCTGCTGATCGAGCTTGTAAGCCGTGAACAGGATGTCCTTGAGCACCGACTTGCCTTGCTCGGTGTCAGGAATTTCAACCAGGATGCCGAATGACAAGGTGTCGTGGATCACCGCCTGACCAATGTCGAGAATGTTCACACCACCCTGGGCCAGAACGCCGGTAATGGCCGCAGTCAGACCCGGACGGTCGACTCCCGTGATGTTTATCAGGACGATTTCGCGCAAGGCGCACCCCCGCAGGTGGAAAAAAACCGCATTCTACCCACATTCAGTGACCATCGGGCACCGTGAGCGCTTTGACGGTCTAGGGCCTGTCGCTATACTGCGCGTCAACTTCACGGACAAAAGAGCCGAGCTCAAGTGAACCGGCCCACGCCAGTAAAAACCGATAACTTCTTTCTGCTGATCTTCCGTGCACTGCGCCACCGCCGTGTACCGATTGCATTGCGCATCGCCAGCCATAACGTGATCCTGGTCGCTCTGGCCCTGGTGATCTATGCCTGTGTGATGGGTTTGCAGTTCAAGCAGGCCATGCACGAGCAGGCGGATGCGCTGGGTGAAAGCCTGACCACCCAGACTGCCACGTCCGCCACGGAGCTGTTGGTGTCCAACGACATCCTCAGCCTCAACGTGCTGCTCAACAACCTGACCAAAAACAAGCTGGTGGCTCACGCCGCCATCTACAGCGTGGATAACCGCATCCTCGCCGAAGCCGGTCAGCGCCCCAAGCATAGCCTGCTGGGCGAAGCCGAAGGCATGTACCAGAGCAAGATCACTTTCCAGGACGTGACCGCCGGGCAACTGCGCATCAGCCTGGACATGGATCAGTTCCAGCAGCCGATGACCATCAGCCTGCAAAGCATGGGCATTTTGAGCGCGATACTACTGGCGCTGTCCCTGGCCTTGAGCCTGCGCCTGGGTCGGCACATCTCCACGCCGTTGCTGCAATTGCGGGTATGGCTGCGCCATATCGACGAATACACCCCGGCCACCGAGCGTCAGGATGAGATCGGCGACCTGGCTCGCCAGCTGCACGCCGACTTCGCGCCAGAGCCCGCCGAGCCGGAACCCGCTCCCGAGCCTGAGTACGACGAAAGCGACTACGAAGACGCGGACGATAACGAGCCAACCTTCGAAGTGCGCAATTTGCGTGACCCGAGTTTCGATGAAACCAAGCCTGTGGCCGGTCTCAAACCTGCGCCACGGCGCATTGTCAGCACCGTTGAAGACGATGATGATGACGATGCATTTGCCGACTTGCGTGATGAATCAGCGTCGACCGCGCCGAAACTGGTAGCCAAACCGCAACTATCGAACGTGCCGCAGCACAGCGCGGTACTGGCCGTGCAACTGGGCGCTCAGGATCAACTGCGTCGTCTGCCCCGCACACGTCTGGAAGAACTGCTCAAACGCTATCGCGACTGCCTCGATCAGGCCGCCTCGCTCTACCAAAGCGAGCTGCACACCCTGAACGATGGCAGCACGCTGATGCTGTTCCACACCGAAGACAGCGGCGACGACTACCTGACCAACGCCATCTGTTGCGGTGAGTTGTTGCGGGCTCTGGGCCATCAATTGCAGATCGAAGTCGCTGACAGCGGCATCACCTTGCAATTGCAACTGGGCCTGACCTTGGGTGACGAGCTGTTCGGTCTGAGCCAGATTGATCTGCTGTTGACCGAAACCGCTCAGGATGCGCTGGCCCTGTCGCAACACAGCCGCAACCTGTTGTTGGTGGAGCGCAAGATCGGTGACGACGCGCTGATCCGCCAGCGCGCACGAATCCGACCGATCGCAAGCCCGGAAGGCGCTTGTTGCGTAGAGCGGCTGATGGAGCCTTATCCGTCGATGCTCGAGCGGCAACTGGCGCGGATGCATGAACGTCGGGCGTAAATAGCCCCGTTATGAAAAAGCCCGCAGACGAGTAATCGTCTGCGGGCTTTTTGTTGCTACCTGATTCTTGTAGCAGCTGCCGAGCCTGCGAGGCTGCGTTCGGCTGCGCAGCAGTCGTAAAATCAGTCCGCGCCAGGGGTCATGCAATCGCGCGAACAGGATTTGCGAGGACTTCGGTCGAGCGCGACCCCGGCTCGAACGCAGCCTCGCAGGCTCGACAGCTCCTACAGAAACAACAAAGCCCGCACATGGTGGGCTTTGTTCTTGGATCAATCCAGGCCTAGAACCTGAACACTTCCATATCGGTCCGGATCGGCGACGCCATCGGGATCTTCGGCTGCTTTTCCGCTTCCGCCGCAGGTGCCGCCGGCTTGGCAGCCGGTTTTTTTGGTGCTTCGGCAATCGGTGGCTGATTGGCCAGCGGCTTGAGCGCCACCGAAAGCTGCTCGGCCAGACGCTGCAACAATACACCCTGAGCCTGAACCTGAGCCGCCGTGCCACCGGCATGCTGTTCCTGCAGGTGAACGATGCGGTTATCACGAACCTGGCCACGACGGTCGATCAGACGCCATTGCGCATCAAGGATCGCCGGTTGCGCCTCACCCGAGTCCAGGCGAGTAATCGTCAGAAGAACCTGCACATCCGGCGTGAAGCCCACGGTCGCTGGCGCCAGCACCACGCGCTGGCTGTCGAGATGACCGGCGACCTGACGCAGCAGCAACTGATCGATATCCGACGACAGGCTACCCGCCCAACGACCATCAGCCGACGCTTGCAGGCTGCCATCCGGCTGTCGCTGCAACAACGTTTCGCGTTGCAGGTAATCAGCTACAGTTACCGGACCCAGCAATACAGCCATGCCCGCGCTTTGCGCAGGCTGAGCCGGACTTCCGCTGTCCAGCTGATACAGCGACACCGGTTGGTGAGTGCTGCAACCCGCCAGGCCAAGAACGCCGGCGAGCATCAAAATAAAAGGAAGGCGCAGAGCAGTCATCGTCCCATCCAGGTGGTTGCCACAAGGCTAACCACAGTGAAAATACTCAATAAATATGAAGAACGCTCGGCCACGCCGGCGCTTGAAAGGCCATATCATCCGTGAATATGCGTTCCGACTCCAGCGCCAAAGCGTCGATCTACGCGTTAAATCGTAGATCGAGCGCTCTAGGACGCTTAATTGAGGTTTTCGACGAGCAGCGCATCTACCCTCTGAAAGCCACGTGGCAATTTGTTACCACGACGTCCACGCTCACCTTTGTAGTGTTCGAGATCGTCTGCTTTCAGTGACAAGGTACGTTTTCCGGCCTGCAGCACCAATGTGGCGCCATCCGGCAGAACGGCGATGTCCGTGACATATTCTTCGCGACTGGCCACACGCTCACCGGAAATCCCGATGATCTTGTTGCCTTTGCCCTTACCTAATTGTGGCAGATCGCTGATTTTGAAGATCAGCAGGCGACCTTCGGTGGTCACCGAGGCCAGCCAGTTTTGCTCACGATCAGCCACTGGCCGCGGCAGAATCACCTTGGCGTTGTTCGGCAGACTCAACAGCGCCTTGCCGGCCTTGTTCTTGGCTTGCAGGTCTTCACCCTTGACCACGAAACCATAACCGGCGTCGGAGGCGATCACGTACAGCGAATCGTCTTCCGGCATCAGCACGCACTCGAAGCTCGCCCCCGGCGGCGGCGTCAGACGACCGGTCAGCGGTTCGCCCTGGCCACGGGCCGATGGCAGCGTGTGCGCGGCCACCGAATAGCTGCGGCCGGTGGAATCGATAAACACCGCAAACTGGTTGGAGCGGCCGGGCGCCAAGGCCTTGAAACCATCCCCGGCCTTGTAGGAAAGCCCGGTGGCGTCGATTTCGTGACCCTTGGCGGAACGAACCCAGCCTTTTTCCGACAGAACGACGGTTACTTTCTCGTTCGGCAGCAGATCGTGCTCGGTCAGGGCCTTGGCTTCGGTGCGCTCGACGATTGGCGAACGACGGTCGTCACCGTAAGTTTCGGCGTCTTTGATCAGCTCGGTGCGTACCAGCTTTTTCAGCTTGGCTTCGCTACTCAGCAGGGCTTGCAGCTTGGCTTGTTCCTTGAGCAATTCATCCTGCTCGGCACGCAGCTTCATTTCTTCCAGTCGCGCCAACTGACGCAAACGGGTGTCGAGAATGTAGTCGGCCTGGATTTCGCTCAGGGCGAAACGCTCGATCAGCGCGGCTTTCGGGTGCTCCTCGGTGCGGATGATGTGAATCACTTCATCCAGGTTGAGGTAGGCGATCAACAAGCCGTCCAACAGGTGCAGGCGACGCTCGACCTTGTCCAGGCGGAATTGCAGGCGACGACGCACAGTCTGGACCCGAAATTCCAGCCACTCGACCAACAGCGCGCGCAGGTTTTTCAGCTGCGGCTTGCCGTCGAGGCCGATGATGTTGATGTTGACCCGGTAGCTCGACTCCAGCTCGGTGCTGGCGAACAGGTGCTGCATCAGCGCGTCGTGGTCAAAGTTTTTGCGTGCGCCCGGAATAATCACGATCCGGCACGGGTTTTCGTGGTCGGACTCGTCTCGCAGGTCTGCGATCTGCGGGGCTTTCGACGGTTTGGCCTGCATCATGGCCGCGATCTGTTCCAGCACCTTGGCGCCAGACACCTGATGCGGCAGCGCGGTGACGATGATGTCGCCGTCTTCGATGTGGTACACGGCGCGCATGCGCACCGAGCCCTTGCCGGTTTCGTACATTTTCAGCAGGTCGGCGCGCGGCGTGATGATTTCCGCTTCGGTCGGGTAATCCGGGCCCTGGATGTGCTCGCAGAGCTGTTCGACCGTGGCTTTGGGCTCATCGAGCAAACGCACGCACGCCGTGGCGACTTCGCGCAGGTTGTGCGGCGGTACGTCGGTGGCCATGCCCACGGCGATGCCGGTGGTACCGTTGAGCAGGATGTTCGGCAAACGTGCCGGCAACACCAGCGGCTCGTCGAGGGTGCCGTCGAAGTTCGGGCCCCAGTCCGCGGTGCCCTGGCCCAATTCGCTGAGCAGCACTTCGGAATAGCGCGACAGCCGCGCCTCGGTGTAACGCATGGCGGCGAAGGACTTGGGATCATCCGGCGCACCCCAGTTACCCTGGCCGTCGACCAGCGTGTAGCGGTAGCTGAACGGCTGGGCCATCAGGACCATGGCTTCGTAGCAGGCCGAGTCGCCGTGCGGGTGGAACTTGCCGAGCACGTCACCGACGGTACGCGCCGACTTCTTGTGCTTGGAATCGGCGTCCAGCCCCAACTCGCTCATCGCGTAGATGATGCGCCGCTGTACCGGTTTCAGGCCGTCGCCGATATGCGGCAAGGCACGGTCCATGATCACGTACATGGAGTAGTTGAGGTAGGCATTTTCGGTGAAGTCAGCCAGTGACCGGCGTTCTACACCGTCCAGGCTGAGATCAAGGGAGTCGCTCATGCGGGCCTCATCGGTTCGTTGTCTGGCGCAGCAGCATGGTGCCACCGCGCTGGGTAAATTCAAGTTTGTTCAGCGCGCTCATACCGAGCAGCACTTGCTTGCCATCCAGGCCTGGCACGACGAGGGCGCGCACATCACGCAGCACAATGTCGCCCAGTTGCAGCCGGTCGATGCGGGTTCGGTAACCCTGGGTGCGACCGTTGGCCGTGCTCAGGGTCACCCCAAAGCCTTTTTCCAGTTTCAGCCGTTCGGCCATTTCCGCCGGGATCGACACGTCGGTCGCCCCGGTATCGAGCATGAAATCCACCGGCTGACCGTTGATCTGGCCGCTGGCAACGAAGTGACCCTGTGTGTTGCTGGCCAGTTTCACTTCGATAAACCCTTCGCCCTGCTCAGAGCTGATGACGGTGTTGGGATTCTGCTGACGCGCTTCCCACTGGCCGAAAAACCGCGTCGCCAGAAACAGCGCCGCGCACCAGGCCAGCACCATAAATACCCGACCGGCGCGTTTTCCCGGCGGCTGCTGACTCATGGCTTGGCACTCCAGCCACCTTCAGGCGCGGCAAAGCGCCAGACAATCGGACGTTCCTCGCCATCGGCGCGGGCATCGTTGTTGTTGTCGGTGCCAATCCACGCGCCCTCGGCGTCAATAATCAACGCTTCGGTCAGGCCGTAAGGATTTTTATAGCGGCGATGCGCCTGCAAGGCTTCATCGGCAAACGACCAGCAGCGCTCGACCTTGGCTGTCACCGAATCACGGCGGCAGATCTGGTAAGCGTTGCGCTCAAGGGTAAACAGCTTGCCGTTGAACAGCGACAGGTCGGCAAAGTCTCGGGACACTGCTTTGGCTCGGGGAAACTGCGCCGGCTGCATTTCTTTCCCGGCCTCGCTCAGCAACACACAGCCACCATCGCAATCCCATACCGTTTGCTTGCGCTTGATCAGCAACAAGCCACGGCTTTGACGCTCGGCGGCGAGCCACAATTGATCGCCCGCCGGATTGATCGCCAAGCCTTCAAACAACGCATTGAAGTGCAACAGCATGCCGCTGGCCCGGGCTTCGCGAATCAGCATCGGCGAGATCTTCAGCCAGGACGATGGCCCAACGGGTGGCACTTGCAGAATCGCAGCATGGGATTCGCTCACGATGTAGCGATTACCGGCGCTGTCGCAGGTGATGCCTTCAAAATCCAGATCCCCACCACGGAAAAACGACGCCACCCAGGTCCGCGAACGCAAGCCCCAGGGCAAACCGCTGTCTGGCACCGGCGGCACGCCGATGCCCACGGTTTCGGCGTGCCATACCCTTTCGTGGGTATCGAGCCGGTAAATCTGATCGTCGTCGCGATCGGACACCGTCCACATATCCTTGCCACACTGGGCCAGCCCGGACAGGTTGCCACCGTGCATACCGTCAACGGGATGCTCGGACAACAGGCGCAGTTCCGGCACCGGTTCGGCAAACACCGAAATCGAGGTCAGAAGTAACGCACACGCCAGGGCAAAGCCAACCCGCATCAGCCAAGAACCTCGGCCAGGTTGCCTTTGGATTCCAGCCAGGATTTGCGGTCACCGGCGCGTTTCTTCGCCAGCAGCATGTCCATCATTTCCGAGGTCGCTTCAAAATCCTCCAGCGTCAGCTGCACCAGACGCCGAGTGTTCGGGTCCATGGTGGTTTCGCGCAGCTGCGGCGGGTTCATTTCACCCAGACCTTTGAATCGTGTGACCTGCGGCTTGCCGCGTTTCTTCTCGGCCACCAGGCGATCGAGAATGCCATCGCGTTCGGCTTCGTCCAGGGCGTAGTAAATCTCTTTGCCCAGGTCGATACGGTACAGCGGCGGCATCGCGACGTAGACGTGACCGGCATCCACCAACGGGCGGAAATGCTGGACGAACAACGCGCACAGCAAGGTGGCGATGTGCAGACCGTCAGAGTCGGCGTCGGCGAGGATGCAGATCTTGCCGTAACGCAGCTGGGCGATGTCCGCCGAGCCCGGATCGACACCGATGGCCACGGCGATGTTGTGCACTTCCTGGCTGGCCAGCACTTCGCTGCCATCGACTTCCCAAGTGTTCAGAATCTTGCCGCGCAACGGCAGGATCGCTTGAAATTCTTTATCCCTCGCTTGCTTGGCCGAACCGCCGGCGGAATCACCTTCCACCAGGAACAGCTCGGAACGCATCGGGTCCTGCCCGGCGCAGTCGGCGAGTTTGCCCGGCAGTGCCGGCCCCGCCGTGATGCGCTTGCGCTCGACCTTCTTGCTGGCCTTCAGACGACGGCCGGCATTGTTGATCGCCAGTTCCGCCAGCAACATGCCGGTTTCCGGGTTGGCGTTGAGCCACAGGCTGAAGGCGTCCTTGACCACACCGGAAACGAACGCGGCTGCTTCACGGGACGACAGGCGCTCTTTGGTCTGGCCGGAGAATTGCGGCTCTTGCATCTTCATCGACAGCACGAAAGCGATGCGTTCCCAGACGTCTTCCGGCGCCAGCTTCACGCCACGAGGCAGCAGGCTGCGGAATTCGCAGAATTCGCGCATCGCATCGAGCAAGCCCTGACGCAGACCGTTGACGTGGGTACCGCCCTGCGCCGTCGGGATCAGGTTGACGTAGCTTTCCTGAACGCTGTCGCCACCTTCCGGCAACCACAGCAGCGCCCAATCGACCGCTTCTTTGTTACCGGCCAGGCTGCCGCAGAACGGCTCGTCTGGCAGACGCTCGAATCCGTTGACAGCGTCCACCAGGTAGGAGCGCAGGCCGTCTTCGTAATGCCATTCGACTTTCTCGCCGGTGGCCTTGTCTTCAAAACTGACCAGCAGCCCCGGGCACAGAACGGCCTTGGCCTTGAGTACGTGCTTGAGGCGGCTGATGGAGAATTTCGGCGAATCGAAGTATTTCGGGTCCGGCGCGAAGAACACGCTGGTACCCGTGTTGCGCTTGCCGACGGTACCAATGATTTCCAGCTCGGTTTTCTTGTAACCGTCGGCGAAGGTCATCTGGTATTCGTTGCCGTCACGCTTGACGCGCACCCGGACTTCGTTCGACAAGGCGTTGACCACGGAAATACCCACCCCGTGCAGACCGCCGGAGAACTGGTAGTTCTTGTTGGAAAACTTGCCGCCCGCGTGGAGCTTGGTGAGGATCAGCTCGACGCCCGACACGCCTTCTTCGGCGTGGATGTCCACTGGCATGCCACGGCCGTCATCGCTGACTTCCAGGGAGTGATCGGCGTGCAGGATGACCTGCACCGAGGTCGCGTGCCCGGCCAAGGCTTCGTCGACGCTGTTGTCGATGACTTCCTGGGCGAGGTGGTTCGGCCGACTGGTGTCGGTGTACATGCCGGGGCGTTTGCGCACCGGGTCGAGGCCCGAGAGGACTTCGATGGCGTCTGCGTTATAAGAGCTAGCGCTGGGAGTGGCCATGGGGTCTCGTCGTCCGCCTGTAAAAAGAGTGTTCTGTGAAATAGAGGCGATGGCTCACAGTGCTGTGAAATCGATCGCCTGATACAAATCTGCGCCGATGCCGGCAAAACTCAGCATTGCCGGCAATTGTTCGGCAAAACCCTGAAAACTATGGTCGCCGCCGGCCTGGATGCGCAAGGCACAGGCCCGGTAGTACTGCTGGGCAAGGCGGTAGTCCAGCGTTTCATCGCCGGTCTGCAACCACACCTGATACCGCTGCGGGTCCTGGGGCGCCGGCACTTCCAGCTCGGCCAGGGCCGTCACGTGGTCGTGGGTCAATTCCCAGGCCTCATCGGTATACAGGTTTTTCTGCGTCCCCAGATACCCGTCGAACATCCGGTGCGGACTGACGGCAGGATTGATCAACAGGGCCTTGAGGCCATGGTGCTCGGCCAGGTGAGTCGCATAGTAGCCGCCGAGTGAGCTGCCGACCAGCAGTGGCCGCCCAAGGTCCTCAATCGCCTTGTTCAGCTGACCGATGGCCTCACGCGGATGGTGATGCAAGGCCGGGACGCGCAACTGATCGCTCAAGCCCAGACGTTCCATCACTTGTACCAACTGCGTGGCCTTTTTAGATGAAGGCGCGCTGTTGAAACCGTGGATATAAAGGATCGAACCAGACATTTGAGCTCCCTGTGCGTCGGGTAAAGAGGCGCAGTTTACAGGGTGTCGGGGGAATCGGGGATATCCGCAGAAATGAGGGTGTCTGTGCCGACGCCTTCGCGAGCAAGCCCGCTCCCACATTTGACCTGCGGTGTACACACTCTGTGAACACCCGAGATCCAGTGTGGGAGCGGGCTTGCTCGCGAAAGCCGCGACTCGGTCCTGTTGAATGACAAAAAAATCAATAGCCGTTGGAGCCGTAGTCGACCTCAAAGTCGAAGCCGGTAACGCGTTCCACGCCGGTTTCGAGCTGGCCATCAGGCAACAGCCGCAACCAGCGATACCCCGGCGCCTGGTCACTGACCTTGAAATCATCACTGCCCGGTTCGAACTGAATACACGTCGAAGGCGAGGCAATCAGCCGCACACCCTTGCGAACCTGGTCGATCTCTTGATGCACATGCCCCCATAAAACCGCGCGCACCTGCGGAAACCGATCCAGCACGGCAAACAACGCGTCTGGGTTGCGCAATCCAATCGGCTCCATCCACGCACAGCCGATCGACACCGGATGATGATGGAAGCACACCAGATGATGGCGCTCCGGCGCCTCACTCAACGAACGGGCCAGCAACTGTAGCTGCTCATCCTGCAAATACCCCGGCACCGAACCCGGTACGGCCGAATCGAGCAACGTGACACGCCAGTTACCGACATCCACCACTGGCTCCAGCAACGTGCTCTGCACAGCGGCCTCCGCCATGATCCGCGGCTCATCGTGGTTACCGGGAATCCAGCGCGCCGGCGCATCGAGCTGCCGCGTCAGGTCGCGAAACTGCTGATAGGACTCCAGCGTCCCGTCCTGAGAAAGATCGCCACTGGCAATAATCAGGTCGATCTGCGGCTGCTGAAGCCGCACCAGTTCGATGACTTTTTGCAGGCTGTCACGGGTATTCATGCCCAACAACGTCCCGTCCGTTTCGGCAAACAGATGACTGTCGGAAAGTTGCACCAGCAACGCCGAATCGGCGGTGGTCAATGTGGATACGCTCGGCAAGGCGTTCTCCCAGGGCTGAATCACGGGATGGATGAGTACCGCGATTATGCTGGGGGATGATCAAAAGGGGAAACTTGTGAAGCTGACGCAGTTCACATCTATCGCACGACGGCGTACTCGTGTCCGCAGGCCAGGCAATGGCTCAGCCATTCGCCCAGAAACATATTCAGCTGGGCCTTTTCGTCCGGCTGATGCATTGAGGCATTCGGGTAAGGATAGATGCCGCGAAAGCGTCGCGCATGTTCGGCGCTGACGACTTCGGCCATGCACGCGTCGTGATAGACCTGGACTTCCAGTTGCGGCACCGGCAGCCACGGCAGGCTGTGTTCCTGGCGCACTTGCAGGGTTGTGGTATACGGACAGACTTGCAGCACTTCGAGGGCCAGCACGCCGAGCATCTGGTCGCCGTGGGTCACGGCAATGCGCCGTGCCTCCGGCTCGTTGCGCATGTCCGGCAACAGTCGCATCAGGCGCGCGTAGTTGGCCTCGCAGGAGGCTTGCAGCCCCACAAGGTCAACCCGATAGCGATCGCGCAGTTTGTTTACGACCATAACCCCCTCACTTCAGCGCGGTTCAAAGCTAGCCATTGCAAGGCAATGATGCTGGCCGCGTTGGCAATTCGTCCGTCGCGTACGGCCTGCAGGGCATCTTCGAACGCCCAGACCGTGACGCGGATATCTTCTGCTTCTTCCTCCAGCCCATGCAGGCCGCCGACGCCGGTGCTGTCGCAACGCCCCAGGTACAAGTGCACAAATTCATTGCTGCCGCCCGGCGATGGAAAGTATTTGGTCATCGGCCAGAGCGCCCCGAACACAAGCCCAGCTTCCTCCTGCGCTTCGCGGTGAGCAACTTCTTCCGGTACTTCATCCTTGTCGATCAGACCGGCGACCAGTTCGATCAACCAAGGATTATCAGTCTTGCCCATGGCGCCGACGCGAAACTGCTCGATCAACACCACTTCGTCACGTTGAGGATCGTACGGCAGCACGCACACTGCATCGTGGCGAACGAACACTTCACGATTGATCTCGCGACTCATGCCACCGGCAAACAATTCGTGACGCAAGTGCACACGCTCGAGCTTGTAGAAGCCCTCGTAGCACTTTTCGCGCCGAACGATATCAACGGCGGTCGGAATGGCGTTGGCAAAATCAGTCATGACAATCCTCGTTTACTGCAAATCCGATCCGAGGCTCCTTTTTGTTACTTGCAACCTCGACTTCGCGCCATCCTAACGCGCCCGTGACCTTTGATGCAGCCCCTTTACAGTCAGCGGGATAGACGGTGAGGGCGAAACCAACTCTAATTAGCTTAGTGGCGAACTGACTGCTTCGTTGAGAGTCGAAGCGGATAACTTTTCGCCTTTCCCTGTTTTATGAAGGACGCCCATGTCGCTTTTTAAAATCGCCTCCGTGGCTGTAATCGCCCTGACCCTGGGCGCCTGCCAGAGTTTGTTCCAACCCAACTACCGGACGCCGCTGGAAACTACCCGCGACGCTTCCGAACAGCTGAAACCGGGTTGCACAACACCTGACTGCCCGCTGGTGAACATCGATACGCTGCGCTTCCCCGCCGAACCGCAGTTGGACGGCATCATCGAAAAACGCCTGCTGCAAATGACCCGCACCTCGCCCGACGCCCCGGTGGCGCCGACGCTGGCAGCGTATCGCGAGCAGTTTTTGAGCAGTGCCGGCCCGCGCTACAGCAGCTATCTGCAAGCCAAGGTACGTGAGCAGCATGACGGCTTGGTGATCGTTGAATTTTCCAGCTACCTGGACACCGGCGGCGCCCATGGCACGCCAGGCCGCAGCTTCATCAACTATTCGCGCCAGCAACACAAAGTGCTGACGCTGTCGGACATGTTGGTGCCGGGGCAGGAAGAGGCGTTCTGGAAAGCTGCGCAGGTGGCGCACAACAGCTGGCTGATCAGCACCAAGCTCGATCAGGAACCGGAGTTCGTGAAGCAGTGGCCGTTCCAGAAAACCCAGAACGTGGCGCTGACGTACGGCGGGGTGATCCTCAAGTACGAAGTGAGCACCATCGCACCTTACGCGCTGGGTCACGTCGAACTGAAGATCCCTTACCCTCGCCTGAACGGCATTATCAAGCCCGAGCTGTTTCCTGGCCGTAACTGAAGGCCCGACCCAGCACGAGTTGCAGCAGCCCTGCCAGAATCAGTGACGGCAGGGTTGCGCCGATGTCCGGATACAGATTAGCCAGCAAATGATAGGTGCTCACTCCGCCCAACCAGGCGAGCAACGCCGGCCAGCGCAATGCGGCTGACGCCATGCGAGCACCGCGTTTGCGCAGGATGAAGTGATCCACCAGCACCACGCCGAACAGCGGCGCAAACACCGAACCGATCAACAGCAGGAAGTTCTGGTACTGGGCCAATGGCGCCAGGCACGCGATCAGTGTGCAGATCACGCCGATGGCCAAGGCCAGGTGCTCGACTTTCAAGCGCAACAGAATTCCGCTGGAAACGGCCGCCGAGTGAATGTCGGCGAAGGCATTTTCCGACTCGTCCAACAGGATCAGCAGCAGCGGAATCCCCAGACCTGCACCGGCCAACGCCAACAGCAAGGCATTCACTTCACCGCTCGGCGCGAACGCCAGGGTGTAGGCCACGCCGAGGCTCATCAGCCAGAAGTTACCGATAAAGAAACCCAGCGCCGTGCCGCCAAACACATTTTTCGCACGCTTGCCGAAACGCGAGTAGTCGGCAATCAGCGGCAACCACGAAAGCGGCATGGCGATGGCAATGTCGAAGCCCACGGCGAACGGCATCGAACCATCACCGGCCTGCGCCCACAACGCCGCCAGATCGGCTTTGGCGAACAGGTTCCAGGTCAACCAGATGCACGCGGCCAGCAGCAACCAGATGCCCCACTTGCGCAGGATCTGACGGACGAATGTCAGCGGACCACTGACGGCCAGCAAAGTAGCCAAACCACCAAAGAACACGGTCCAGAGCAGCGGATTGGACAGCAGACTGCCTTCGCTGAACGCCCGCGCGCCGAGCAGGCTGGCGGCGTCGCGCATGACGATGATTTCGAACGAGCCCCAGCCGATCAATTGCAGCAGGTTCAATACGGCAGGCAGGCTAGCGCCTTTTGCACCGAGGCTGAGTTTGAGTGCGGCCATCGATGACAGGCCGGTGTCGCTGCCGATCACGCCGACGGCGGCCAGCAGCAAAACGCCGACCAGGGTGCCGAGGAAGATTGCCAGCAACGAGCCGGACAGGCCCAGACCTGGCGCGAGCAGTGCGCCGGTCTGCAGGACCATCAGGCCGATGCCGAGGGAGAACCACAGGGAAAACAGATCGCGGCCGCCGAAGACACGTTTGTCGATCGGAACCGCAGAATCCGGGGAGTAAGTGCTGGGTTGAATGCTCAAGGGTGTTATCTCAGAGGGACATTTTTTGTTGTGTAGATCGCTATCGCCAGCAGGCTGGCTCCCACAGGGGACTTGTGAACACCACAAATCCAGTGTGGGAGCCAGCCTGCTGGCGATGGGGCCCTTTCAGGCCCCACCTTTTCAGGTCAGATCAAACCTTCTTGTACAGCTGACTGCCTTCCTGTTTGAACCGCTCGGCCTGGTCCGCCAATCCCTGGGCGACTTCGGCGTCGACGGTTTCGATGCGCTGGTTGGCCGCGTATTCGCGGACTTCCTGGGTGATCTTCATCGAACAGAATTTCGGCCCGCACATGGAGCAGAAGTGCGCGACCTTGGCCGAATCCTTCGGCAGGGTCTCATCGTGATACGAACGAGCAGTGTCCGGATCAAGGCCCAGGTTGAACTGGTCTTCCCAACGGAACTCGAAACGCGCCTTGCTCAAGGCATTGTCGCGGATCTGCGCGCCCGGATGCCCTTTTGCCAGATCGGCGGCATGCGCGGCGATCTTGTAGGTGATGATCCCGGTCTTCACGTCATCCTTGTTCGGCAGACCCAAGTGCTCCTTCGGCGTCACGTAGCAGAGCATGGCGCAACCGAACCAGCCGATCATCGCCGCACCGATACCCGAGGTGATGTGGTCGTAGCCTGGCGCGATGTCAGTGGTCAGCGGGCCGAGGGTGTAGAACGGCGCCTCGTCGCAGCATTCCAGCTGCTTGTCCATGTTCTCTTTGATCAACTGCATCGGCACGTGGCCCGGGCCTTCGATCATGCACTGCACGTCGTGCTTCCACGCGATCTTGGTCAGCTCACCGAGGGTTTCCAGCTCACCGAATTGTGCAGCGTCGTTGGCGTCGGCAATCGAGCCCGGACGCAGGCCGTCGCCCAGCGAGAAGCTGACGTCGTAGGCCTTCATGATTTCGCAGATGTCTTCGAAATGGGTGTAGAGGAAGTTCTCTTTGTGGTGCGCCAGGCACCACTTGGCCATGATCGAACCACCACGGGAAACGATGCCAGTGACGCGTTTGGCGGTCAGCGGCACGTAGCGCAGCAACACGCCGGCGTGGATGGTGAAGTAGTCGACGCCCTGCTCGGCCTGCTCGATCAGCGTGTCGCGGAACAGCTCCCAGGTCAGGTCTTCGGCGGCGCCGCCGACTTTTTCCAGGGCCTGATAAATCGGCACTGTACCGATCGGCACCGGCGAGTTACGGATGATCCACTCACGGGTTTCGTGAATGTGCTTGCCGGTGGACAGGTCCATGACCGTGTCCGAACCCCAGCGAATGCCCCAGGTCAGTTTCGCCACTTCTTCTTCGATGGACGAACCCAAAGCACTGTTGCCGATGTTGCCGTTGATCTTCACCAGGAAGTTACGGCCGATGATCATCGGTTCCAGTTCGGTGTGGTTGATGTTGGCTGGAATGATCGCGCGACCGCGGGCGATCTCGTCACGGACGAATTCAGGGGTGATGATTTTCGGCACGCTGGCACCGAAGCTGTGACCGGCGTGTTGCTGGTCCAGCAGGCCAGCGGCGCGCGCCACTTCAAGTTTCATGTTTTCGCGGATGGCGACGTATTCCATCTCGGCGGTGATGATGCCTTTGCGAGCGTAGTGCATCTGGCTGACGTTGGCACCGGCCTTGGCCCGGCGCGGGTTGTTCACGTGGGCGAAACGCAGCTTGGTCAGCTCGGCATCGGCGAGGCGTTCCTGGCCGAAGTTGGAACTCAGACCCGGCAGACGCTCGGTGTCGCCACGGGACTCGATCCACGGCGAACGCACATCGGCCAGGCCTTTGCGCACGTCGATGATGACGTTGGGGTCGGTGTAAGGGCCCGAGGTGTCGTACACAACGACAGGCGCGTTGACCTCGCCGCCAAAGTCGGTCGGCGTCACATCAAGGCTGATTTCGCGCATCGGCACGAGGATGTCCGGGCGAGAGCCCTGAACATAGATTTTTTGCGAGCGGGTAAACGGCTGAACCGATTGCTGATCGACTTGGGCCGAATCACTCAGGTTCGTAGTGTTTTTTAGTTTTATCGTCATCACGGGCTCTCCAGACACACATCCAGGCAGTGGATTTTTGTCGGAGCGAACCTGTAAACGAATGGACGCACGGGCGCTGGGGAAACCAGCAGTGCTGTGCTCAGTGCTCGAGGGGTGTTCGATTGTCGAACAACATCCCGGACGAAGCACAAGAGGACTCGCCGGGTGACGAGAAATCTTGTTCCCTACGCAGGCGCTAACCTGATCAGGTTCAACGGGATCCGAAATTATTCGATCTCAGCCTCATAGCAAGGCACCCCGACAAGAACCCGGCCAGTCTAGACACAACTGGCAAAGAACGCCAACACCGCGGTAAACACCATGATGAATGGCGTAATTACAGGATTGTTGCGGTCGTTGCGCACAACTACACTCGCAACCCATACCGCACCTTGACGCTGTATGAGCCGCGCCGTAGCCTTGGCGCTCAAATTATCAGCGTAATTTTTTAGGGATGGCCTCATGCTGCGCAAACTCTCACTGGCCCTTGCCGTGTCTTGTGCGTCCAATGGAATGGCCTGGGCAGCAGAAGCGCCCTTATCGACCAAGAACGATCTGGTCAGCGTCTATCAGGAAGCGGTGGACAACAACGCCGACCTTGCTGCAGCCATCGCTCAATATGGCGCTCAGAAAGAAGTCGTACCCCAGGCCCGCGCCGGGCTGCTGCCGAACCTCTCCGGCGGTGCCGAAGTGGCCAACGTGCGCACCTCGATCGATCAGCCTTCGTCCACCTTCAGCCGCAATGCTCATTCGTATCAGGCAACTCTTGCGCAACCGCTGTTTCGAGCCGATCGCTGGTTCCAGTTTCAGGCCGCCAAGGACGTTAATGAACAGGCTGCGCTGCAACTCTCGGCGACCCAGCAAAACCTGATCCTGCAGACAGCCGAAAGCTACTTCAACGTATTGCGCACCCAGGACAACCTGGCCTCGACCAAGGCCGAAGAAGCCGCATTCAAACGCCAGCTCGATCAATCCAACGAGCGCTTTGATGTCGGCCTGTCGGACAAGACCGACGTGCTGCAATCGCAAGCCAGCTACGACACCGCACGAGCCAACCGGATCCTCGCACAGCGTCAGGTGGATGACGCGTTCGAAGCCCTGATCACCCTGACCAACCGTCAGTACAACTCGATCTGGGGCATTGCCCACACTCTGCCGATCCTGCCGCCATCACCGAACGACGCCAAAGCCTGGGTCGATACGGCGGCCAAGCAGAACCTCAACTTGTTGGCCAGCAACTACGCCGTCAGCGCCGCTGAAGAAACCCTCAAGCAGCGCAAGGCCGGCCATGCGCCGACCCTGGATGCAGTGGCGAAGTATGAAAAAGGCGATAACGACGCCCTGGGTTTCAGCAACCCGAATGCCTTCGGCGCGCCTTACAAGGGTAACGTCGACCAGACCACCGTGGGCCTGCAGCTGAACATCCCGATCTACAGCGGCGGCCTGATCAACTCCCAGGTGCGTCAATCGTATGCGCAACTGGATCAGTCCGAACAGCAACGGGAAGCCCTGCGCCGGCAAGTGGTGGAAAGCACCCGCAATCTGCATCGCGCAGTGAACACTGACGTTGAACAGGTGCAGGCACGCAAGCAGTCGATCATCTCCAACCAGAGCGCCGTGGAAGCGACCGAAATCGGTTATCAGGTGGGAACGCGAAACATCGTCGACGTACTGGATGCGCAGCGTCAGCTGTACACCTCGGTGCGCGACTACAACAACACGCGTTATGACTACATCCTCGACAACCTGCGCTTGAAGCAGGCCGCGGGCACCTTGAACCCGGGGGATTTGCAGGACCTCGCGCGTTACCTCAAGGCCGACTACAACCCGGATAAAGACTTCCTGCCGCCGGATCTGGCGAAGGCTGCGGCGGCGCAGTTGAAGGCAAATCCGACGCAATAAAAAAGCAAAAGATCGCAGCCTCGTTTCACTCGGGTAGGAGCTGTCGAGTGAAAAGAGGCTGCGATCTTTTTATGTCAAGCGACTCGGTCTAACGCTCGATCAACCGCCCCAACCCATCCAGCAACCGCTGCAACGCGCCCTGATTGGTGCGCATCACTTTCAACCCTGCCTCCGCCATCCGCTGCGCATCGCGCGGCAACTCGAACAGCCGCTGCACCGCCAGCGCCAGACCTTCGGCATCCTCCACTTCCTGCAACGCCCCGGCGTTGCGCAGTTGCGCGGCGATTTCGAGGAAATTGAACAGGTGCGGCCCGCTCAATACCGGTTTCGCCAGAGCCGCCGGTTCCAGCAGGTTATGCCCGCCGTTCGGCACCAGACTGCCGCCGACAAAAGCGCTGTCAGCCAAGGCATACAGAAACAGCAGCTCACCCATGGTGTCGCCCAGCAGCACCGACGTACCGGCGGTGACGGGTTCGCCAGCGGAACGACGGACCGTGGCGAAACCCTGCTGCCGACACAACTCGAACACCGGGTTGAAACGCTCTGGATGGCGCGGCACCAGAATCAGCAACGCATCGGGATGATTGGCCAGCAACTGACGATGAGCCGCCAGCACCACTTCGTCTTCGCCTTCATGCGTACTGGCCGCAATCCACACCGGGCGCTCCTGCGCCTGCCATTGCGCGCGTAACTCGGCGGCACGCTGAAGCAGTGCCGGGTCGATGGTCAGGTCAAACTTGATCGAACCGGTCACTTCCACGGTTTGCGAACGTGCCCCCAAATCGCGGAAGCGCTGCGCCTCGGCCTCGGTCTGCACCGCGAACAGGCTCATCTCAGCGAGCATCGGCTGAGTCAGCTTACCGAAGCGGCCATAGCCCTTGGCCGAACGCTCGGACAGTCGCGCATTGGCCAGGGCCACGGGAATCCCGCGCCTGGCGCACTGATGGATATGGTTCGGCCAGAGCTCGGTTTCCATGATCACCGCCAGTTTTGGCTGGACCCGATCAAGGAATCGCTTCGCTGCGCAAGGCAAGTCGTAAGGCAAATAGCAGTGCTGGATGCGCGGCTCATTGGCGAACAGTGCGTGGATGCGCTCCGAACCGGTCGGGGTCATGCAAGTCACGGTAATGGGCAACTGTGGATAACGTTGCAGCAAGGCGCGAATCATCGGCGCCGCGGCAATGCTTTCTCCCACTGACACCGCGTGCACCCAGATGCCGCCCGTTTTCATCGCCGGTAACCCGAGGGAGAAACGTTCGCCAATGCGTTTGGCATACGCCGGCGCCTTGCGCGCCCGCAGCCAAAGCCGAATCGCTACCAGTGGCAGCCCCAGGTAAAACAGCGCGGTGTAGAGAGTTCTATTCATGGCGGCGGAGTTTATCGGCTTTTTTCACCAATCGTCTGCAAGTGCACAGCAAAACGTTCGGCCAACCAACGAGCTGCCGGCCCCAGAGGTTCATCGCGGCGCCAGACCAGCTCCACCACCAGCGCTGGCGGGGTCCATTCGCTGACCAGTTCGACCATCAGGTCCTGATAGGCCGGGTACTGCACCACGTGGCGCGGCAGCCAGGCCCAACCGAGTCCGCGCACCAGCCATTCAGCCATCACGTAAAAACTGTCGGCCCGCCAGACTTGCGGGCTGGCGGGTTCGCTGCCGGGATAGACACTCGACTGTGTGGACATCAGCAACTGACGATGCTGCGCCAGTTGCTGACAGTCGACCTGAGCCTGTTTCGCCAGTGGGTGGCCGACGCCGCACACCGTGACCATTTCGACGCTGCCCAACACCCGCCGCTCGAGCGCTTCGGGAATCTGATCGTGATAAAACAGCAACCCCAGATCGGCCCGACGCTCCACCAGTTTGCGCGCCACATCGCCCTGGGCGGCACTGGTCAATTGCACTTCAAGGCTGGGAAATTGTTGAGCCAGGGCTTCGAAGCTTTCGATGATCGGCTGATAGGGCATCGCCTCATCCTGGGCTACACGCAAACGCGCCTCCTGGCCGCGCATCATGGCCAGCGCCCGACCGTTCAGGCGTTCGCATTGGCGCAGCACTTCCCGCGCCTCATCCAGCAATGCGTTACCGGCCTCGGTGAGTTTCGGCTGGCGGCCGCTACTGCGGTCGAACAGGCTGACACCCAAGTCCTCTTCCAGCAGCGCAATCGAACTGCTGACCGCCGACTGCGCCTTGCGCTGATCCCGCGCCACCGCAGAAAACGAACGCTGCTCCGCTACGCTGACAAACAGCCGCAGCTGCTCCAGATTCCATTGCGTGTTCATGGTTCAACCCATCTTCAGAACAGATAGGTAATGACTTTACCGCATCTGGAGAATCTCTAAAATGCCGACCTCAGAAAGCAACACTTCACACGAGGATGCACCTATGACCGCTTACTACTACCTGGCCATTGCCATCTGCGCCGAAGTGATCGCCACTGTTTCGATGAAAGCGGTCAAAGGCTTCAGCACCCCGCTGCCGCTGATTCTGGTTATTGTCGGCTACGGCATCGCCTTCTGGATGCTGACGCTGGTGGTGCGCAGCGTTCCGGTGGGCGTGGCTTACGCGGTGTGGGCCGGCATGGGGATCGTGATGGTCAGCGTCGCGGCGCTGTTTATCTACGGGCAGAAGCTGGATGTGCCGGCGATGCTGGGGATGGCGTTGATTGTGCTCGGCGTCGTAGTGATCCAGCTCTTCTCCAAAACCGCCGGCCACTAAAGCCGAAACACGATTCATTGTGGGAGCGGGCTTGCTCGCGAAAGCGGTGTGTCAGTCAACATTTGTGTCGACTGGCACACCGC
>NZ_JAGYGJ010000023.1:0-100858 GCF_019947405.1 Pseudomonas sp. GL-B-26
AGGCCACATTGATGCTGACTGACACACCGCTTTCGCGAGCAAGCCCGCTCCCACAGGTCCGTATTCTCAGGCGAGTTCGGGGGTGGTGGCGTAGGCCAGTTCCAGCAACACGGTGAAGCGGTTGAACGCGTCGATAGCGCCTTTATCCAACTCGGCTTCTTCCTGTGCGCTGAGTTCCAACCCGTCGAGGGTTTTGACGAAGCTCTTCCAGCCTTCAGCGCGGCCACCGGCCGGTTCACCGAGATGACGAGCACCGAAGGTTTCGCTTAACCCCAGACCGACAGCTCGCTTGATCAGGAACGCCGCGCCAAGTTTCGAACCTTCCGACACGAACAGCCAACCCAGCGCCTCGGCTTTGGTTGGATTCTTCACGGCACCGGCGACGGGCGCTGGAACTTCAGTTTCCAGGTCCGCCAGATCTGCCTTGGACGCTTCAGCACGGCAGCGAGCTGGCAGGTCCGGGACGATGGCGGTCAATTCAGCATCGTTGTACAGCGATGCCAGTTCCGACTGAAACACATACTGAGCCACCACGAAACGCGCGAAGTTGGCCTGGGTTTCGAACGGTGCGTGGGCTTTGACCAAGGCATCCAGCTTGGTATGAGGCTCGTTTGTGATCTGGTTCATACGTTGCGAACGCAGAGCTGGGCGTTGAGCAGTGTCCTGAGCGGTCATGAGAAGTCCTTGAGAAAAAGAGGCGCTTGGTAACGAGACGAACAAGCAGGCGCCAGACAGTAAAAAAACCTCATTGCGCCACTTCTATAAAGCAGCGCAGTGAGGTGGCAGGGTCAGATATCCCAGACCAGATTGATCGCGAAGTTGCGACCCGGTTGGGTCAGGCGGTCGAGGTTGGCCGGTTGAGTGACCGAGGCTTCGCCGACGCTGTCGTAACCGCGCACGTCATCCCACTGCCAGTACTTCTTGTTGGTCAGGTTGTACAAACCGGCGTTGACGGTTACGTCGTCGGTCACCTTGTAGAAGCCGGCCAGGTCGAGCACGCCATAGCCCGGGGTCTTGAACTGGGTGCTGGTGCCGTCAGGGGTTTTGAAGCTGGTGCTGTCGACGCGAGTTTTGCGCTTGACCAGTGTCCAGCTCAACAGGGCGCCGTAGTTGTCCTGGCCGTAACCCAGGCCGAACACGCCTGTCAGCGGGTTGATGCTGTTAAGCGGCTGGCCGCTGTCATCGTTTCGTCCGTACAGGTAAGCCACCGAACCTTGGGTGTAGAGACCGGTCGGGGCGCCGAAGCTGTCGAGGTTCAGGCGACCCTTGAGCTCCAGGCCCTTGATGGTGGCATGCGCGATGTTGTTGCTTTGGAAAGTGGTCTCGGTGTAGCCGGGCGTGATGGCGTTCTCGTCGATGAAGTCGCGGTATTTGTTGTAGAACACCGCCACATCGAAAGTACCTGCCTCGAACTGGCCGCGCAGGCCGGTTTCATAGCTCTTGCTCTTTTCCGGTTCCAGATCAGGATTCGGTGCGACCTGATAGCCGCCGGCCAGGTTTTCAAAGCGACCGTACAGCGCCTTGGCGGTCGGCGTGCGGAAGCCTTCGGCGTACTGGCCATACCAGGTGTAGTGGTCGTTGAAGCTATAGGTGGTGCCGAATTTTGGCGACAGACGATGCCAGGTCTTGGTGTCCTCGCTCACCACACCGTTGCCGCTCTGGTCGGCGGTGACCAGGAACTCGTCGGTGATGTGCGGCTTGAGTTCGGTGTAGTCGTAGCGTGCTCCGGGCAGGAAGGTCCAGTTGCCCCAGCTGATCTGATCCTGGGCGAACAGGCTGTAGCTGTTGATGGTCGGATCCGGGAAGTCGCTGGCGGGTTTCAGGGTATCGGCGGCGCTGGCGGCACCGATGACCCGGCAAGCGCCGGCCACGGTCAGGCAGGTGCCGCTACCGGTGCGCAGGCCGGTGACTTTGTCCTGTTTGAGGGTGGTGCCGTAGGTGACACGGTGGTCGGTGTCGGCGATGGCAAACGACTTGTCAGCCTGGGCATCGAACACCCATTGGCGATCCTTGTAGGTGGTATCACGGTTGCGCAGCACCGTGCGCGACGGCGCGTAGATTTCTTCGGTGCTCTGGTCGGTCTTGGCGATCTGGTAATTCAGCGTCCACTTGATGTTGTCAGCCAGGACGCTGTCCAGGCCGAAGCTGTGTTCCAGGCCGAAGCGTTCGCGGGTGACGGTGTCGTTGCCGGTACGGGATTTATAGAAGCCGAAACCGCGTCCTGCGTTGAACGGGCCGCCCACTGCGCTCAGCTGGTTGGTGTCGCGGTCATCCTTGTAGTGCTCGTAAGTCAGGCCGAAGCGCGCATCGTCGGCGTAGTCCCAGCCCAGTTTGGCCAGCACGTTGGTGGTGCGCACATCCTCGGGGTTGGCCTCGGTGCGGTTCAGGCCGGTTCCGCCGGTTTCACCGTAGGACTCTGTTTCATGACCATTGCGCTGACTCAAGTGCAACAGGCCGTCGAAGTCGCCGGTGCGGCCGGCCACGGTGCCGGAGGTCAACCAGCTGTCGTCGGCCGAGCTGTAGCCGGTTTTCAGGCGTGCGCCGACATCCTTGCCCGGTTTGATGATGTCGTCCGGGTCCAGCGTGTAGTAGCTGACCGCGCCGCCGATGGCGTTGCTGCCGTAAAGCACGGATGCCGGGCCGCGCAGAATCTCGACGCGCTTGACGATCTCGGGGTCGACGTAGTTGCGGTTGGTCTGGGCGTATGGGCCGTTGAAGAAGCTGTCGGGCACTTGCACACCGTCGATCTGGGTCAGTACGCGGTCGCCGTCGATACCGCGGATGTTGTAGCCCGTGAGACCGGCGCGTTGACCGGCGCCGCCCACCGAAACACCGGGCTCGTAGCGCACCAGATCCTTGATGTTATTCACGTTGTTGCGGTCCAGCTCTTCGCGGGTGTAGACGGTGACGGTGCTCGGCACGCTGTTCACGTCCTGTTCCTGGCGGGTGGCGCTGATGGTCACCTGGTCCAGGTTGAGCGCGTTGCTGTTGCTGCGCTTCTCCAGCACGATGTTGTTGGTGCCCAGTTTGCGATAGCTCAGGTTGGTCCCCACCAACAGGCGATCGAGGGCTTTCTCTGGCGGCAGCGAACCCCGTACGCCCGGCGAGGCCACGCCTTCAGCCAGTTCTGCCGGCAAGCCGACTTGCCAACCCGTCACGGCGGTAAAGGCATTGAGCGCCGAGACCAGCGACTGCTGAGGGATGGTGAACGCGTAATCGCCCATGTTGCGGGTCGGTTGCTCTGCCGCGGTGGCGGCGCAGAGCTGCGCGCTGCCGGCCATCAGGATGGCGGCGGTCAGCAGCGACAGCACGCGAGAAGGTGAAGAAGGTTGGCGGGTAAGGCGAGAGGACATCGATAGCGCTCCGTGTCGCACGAATCTTTATAGGTGCTGATCCGAATCCGTAGATAAGAATCAATTGCATTGGCTATAACGAGACGTACGGGATTTGGCTATCGAGTAAAAATAATTCTCATTTAGTTCAAAATCACCAGCGCCGGGAATTCCCGGAGCCGCGCCGAAGTGATGTGGGCCAGCGAGCGGACCACGTCCAATGGCTGGTCGAGGCGGTAGTTGCCGGTGACGGCGATGTCGGCCAACTGCTCGTTGTTGTTGATGATCCAGCCTGGGTAGTAACGACGCAGCTCTGCCAGCACCTGGCTCAGCGGGCAGTTTTCGAACACCAGTCGACCCTGGACCCATGCCAGGTCAGTCGCTGCATCGAGTCTGGCGGGGCGATCGAAACCGTTGGGGCCAATGCGGATACTTTCTCCGGCGGACAATCGAATTCGCGCGTCATCGCGGGTTGCTCGCAAGTCGACATCCCCACGCTGCACCCGGACCTGTGCCACACCGTCCAGATAACGCACCGCAAACGCGGTGTCCCGAACGCTGGCCTTGACCGGCCCTGCGTCGATTTCCAGCGGCTGGCCACGATTGGCCGCGACCTCGAAAAACGCCTCGCCCTGATACAAACGGGCCACGCGCTGTTGATCGTTGATGGTGCTGGAGAAGGCCGAATTGGTATTGAGCAGGACCTTCGAGCCGTCCTCCAGTTGCAGCCGCTGACGTTCACCGACCACGGTCAGGTGATCAGCCTGCAGGCGAATCGGCAGATTACTGAAGCTGAACAAACCGAGGATCAACACGGCGGCGGTGGCCAAGGGTTTCCAGTGCGGGCGCAGGCGCGACAGGACGGTCACTTTCGGCGGCCGGGCGGCCAGGCTTTGCGCGCATTGCACGACCTGCGGGCCTTCCCAGATCGCCTGAGCCTTGGCGAACGCCTCGGCATGCAACGGATCGGCGGCCAGCCATTCGTGAAACTGTCGGGTCTGTTCCTCGCTCGGACTGTCCAGCACGATCAGCCAGTCCAGGGCCTGGTCCATCGCACTTGCGGGGTCCCGCGCCGGGGAGGGCGGAAGGGAGCGGTGGGTGTCCGTCACGGTGTTTCCTCGGCAGTGTCTTGGCACCGCTGTTTTTTTAGTGAAGCTTGAAAGTGGGGCAAGGGTAGCAAAGCCCGATAGTCAGTGCAGGTCATCCTCACACATGGAGAATTAACCTAAAGATTCAGTCGCCGTTTAACCGTTCGGCCACGCCGATGCAGATCGCCATGATCAATTTCAGCTCCTTTTGCACGGTGCTCAATGACACGCCAAGCTTCTCGGCGATCTCCAGATAGCTGTGCCCGTGCAGACGGCTGAGGATGAAAATCTGCTGCTGACGGGCGCTGAGTTCATTGAGGCTCACGTTCAAGCGCTCGAGCAATTGTTCGGCATGGGCGGCGTCCTCGGCACTGCTGGCAGGGGCGGCGACGCTTTCCACCACGTCCAGTGGCACGTCGTCGAGCATCGTGCGCGACTGAATGCGCCGCGCACGCAAATGGTCCAGCGCCAGGTTGCGGGCGGTCTGGAAAACGAACGGTTCAAGGTGATCGATGGCCCGCTCACTGAGCGCCCGGGTCACTCGCAGGTAGGTCTCCTGCAGGAGGTCTTCGGCGGTGCTGTGATTGTTGACCATCCGCTCCAATGTGCGCAGCAGAGAGACTCGCTGGGCGATGAAGACGTGATTGAAGCGAGATTGACTCACGGGAGGACCTGATCCATTTCGAGCGAATGATAATGCTTATCATCCGCTCGAGTGGTCAAGTATTGATTTGTGAAGCTGATTTTCGAAGGGCTAGGCGCGGCCCAGCAGATAGGTCGCGTAATCGGGGATCCGATGTTCGTGCGCCTGCTCCATCATCGGGCTGCTCAGCAGGTAGTCGGCGCTGCATTCGTTGCAGGCGACGGGAATGTTCCAGACCGCCGCGACTCGCAATAACGCCTTGATGTCCGGGTCGTGCGGCTGTGGTTCGAACGGGTCCCAGAAGAACACCAGCATGTCGACCCGCTGCTCGGCGATTCGCGCACCGAGTTGCTGGTCGCCGCCCAATGGGCCGCTGATCATGCTCTCCACAGGCAAATCCAGGCGCTGTTGCAACAACAACCCGGTGGTGCCGGTGGCGACCAGTTCATGCTGTGCGAGCCTGTCTTTCTGCCGCTCGGCCCAGTCCAGCAAAAACACTTTGCAGTGGTCATGGGCGACCAAGGCAATACGCTTGCGCGCTGCCATGGTCTTTTGCGTAAAGCTGATACCGATCATCGGTTGCTGCTCCTACTCGTAAGCTTCGCTTACTCTGCGTTGCACAGCGCCAGGCAGTTATCGAGCATGCGGTTGGAGAAGCCCCATTCGTTGTCGTACCAGGCCAGTACCTTGAGCAGCTTGCCGCTGGACTTGGTGTGGTTGGCGTCAAAGATCGACGACAGCGGGTTGTGGTTGAAGTCGCTGGAGACCAGCGGCAGGGTGTTGTAACCGAGAATCTTCGAGTGCTGGCTGGCTTCTTTCAGCAGCGCGTTCACTTCATCGGCCGACGCTTCGCGTTTGAGTTGCACGGTCAGGTCCACCAGCGACACGTTGATTACCGGCACGCGCACCGACATACCGGTCAGTTTGCCCGCCAGTTCCGGCAGCACCAGACCGACCGCTTCAGCCGCGCCGGTTTTGCTCGGGATCATGTTCTGGGTGGCCGAACGGGCACGATACGGATCGACATGATAGACGTCGGTCAGGTGCTGATCGTTGGTGTAGGCGTGAATAGTGGTCATCAGACCGCTTTCGATTCCCAGCTCGCGGTGCAACACCTGGGCCACCGGGGCCAGGCAGTTGGTGGTGCACGACGCGTTGGAAATGATCTGGTGCGATTGGCGCAGTATGTCGTGGTTAACGCCATACACCACCGTGGCGTCGGCGCCTTTGGCCGGGGCCGAGATGATCACTTTGCGTGCGCCGGCCGTAATATGCGCGGCGGCTTTGGCGCGGTCGGTGAACAAACCGGTGCATTCGAATACGACGTCGATCTGCTCGGCAGCCCACGGCAGCTCGGCCGGGTTGCGAATGGCGCTGACAGAAATACGGTCACCGTTGACGGTCAGGGTTTCCAGATCGTGCTGGACATCGGCATCGAACGTGCCATGAACAGTGTCGTACTTGAGCAGATGAGCGTTCATCGCGCTATCGCCCAGGTCATTGATGGCAACGATCTGCAGATCCTGGCGATACCCTTGGGTATACAGTGCGCGCAGGACGTTGCGGCCAATTCGGCCAAAACCATTGATTGCGATTCGAAGAGTCATTTAACAGGGCCGCCGTCGTTTTGTTGTTGGAATTACAAGATTATTCGCATAAAAATAGAAAACAAGCCTTTTTAATGGCAATATTTTGTTCAATCTACAACGAGTGACCTGAATCAACTGGTCCGACCGATCAAGAAAGCCGTCTGTCATCCCATCGACAACGGCTCTTGTTCAGCATAGACAATCAGGTCGCCCACATCCGTTAGCCTGGAGTTCTAAACATGCATCCCCGCGTCCTTGAGGTCACCGAACGGCTTATCGCCCGTAGCCGCGCCACGCGTGAGGCTTACCTTGCACTGATTCGTGGTGCTGCCAGCGACGGTCCCATGCGCGGCAAGCTGCAATGCGCCAACTTCGCCCACGGCGTGGCCGGTTGCGGCACCGACGACAAGAACAGTCTGCGGATGATGAACTCCGCGAACATTGCGATTGTTTCGTCCTATAACGACATGCTCTCGGCGCACCAGCCGTACGAAGTCTTTCCTGAACAGATCAAAAAAGCCCTGCGCGAAATCGGCTCCGTCGGTCAGTTCGCCGGCGGTACCCCGGCCATGTGCGATGGCGTGACTCAGGGCGAACCGGGCATGGAACTGAGCCTGCCGAGCCGCGAAGTGATTGCGCTGTCCACTGCCGTGGCGCTGTCTCACAACATGTTCGACGGCGCGCTGATGCTCGGCATCTGCGACAAAATCGTGCCGGGTCTGATGATGGGCGCGCTGCGCTTCGGTCACTTGCCGACGATCTTCGTGCCGGGCGGTCCGATGGTCTCGGGTATTTCCAACAAGCAGAAAGCCGACGTCCGCCAGCGCTACGCCGAAGGCAAGGCCAGCCGCGAAGAGCTGCTGGAATCGGAGATGAAGTCCTACCACAGCCCGGGTACCTGCACCTTTTACGGCACCGCCAACACCAACCAGTTGCTGATGGAAGTCATGGGCCTGCACTTGCCGGGCGCCTCTTTCGTCAATCCGAACACCCCGTTGCGTGATGCCCTGACCCGCGAAGCGGCGCATCAGGTCACGCGTCTGACCAAGCAGAGCGGCGACTTCATGCCGATCGGCGAAATCGTCGACGAGCGTTCGCTGGTCAACTCGATTGTCGCGTTGCACGCCACCGGCGGCTCGACCAACCACACCTTGCACATGCCGGCGATCGCCATGGCGGCGGGCATTCAATTGACCTGGCAGGACATGGCCGACCTCTCCGAGGTGGTGCCGACCCTGAGCCACGTCTACCCGAACGGCAAAGCCGACATCAACCACTTCCAGGCGGCGGGCGGCATGTCGTTCCTGATCCGCGAACTGCTGGAAGCCGGGTTGCTGCACGAAAACGTCAACACGGTGCTGGGCCACGGCCTGAGCCGCTACACCATGGAACCGTTCCTTGAAAACGGCGAACTGGTCTGGCGCGAAGGCCCGATCGAAAGCCTCGACGAAACCATCCTGCGTCCGGTCGCGCGCGCGTTCTCGCCAGAGGGCGGCTTGCGGGTCATGGAAGGCAACCTCGGTCGCGGTGTGATGAAAGTGTCCGCCGTTGCTTTGGAAAACCAGGTCGTCGAAGCACCGGCCATGGTGTTCCAGGATCAACAGGACTTGGCCGATGCGTTCAAGGCCGGTTTGCTCGAGAAGGATTTCGTCGCCGTGATGCGCTTCCAGGGCCCGCGCTCCAACGGCATGCCGGAGCTGCACAAGATGACGCCGTTCCTCGGCGTGCTGCAGGATCGCGGCTTCAAAGTCGCGCTGGTCACCGACGGGCGCATGTCCGGTGCGTCGGGGAAAATCCCGGCGGCGATTCATGTCAGCCCCGAAGCCTATGTGGGCGGCGCTTTGGCGCGGGTGCAAGAGGGCGATATCATCCGCGTCGATGGCGTCAAAGGCACTCTGGAGCTTAAGGTGGACGCCGACGAATTCGCAGCGCGCGAACCTGCCAAGGGCCTGTTGGGCAATAACATTGGCAGCGGTCGCGAACTGTTTGGTTTCATGCGCATGGCCTTCAGCTCGGCGGAGCAGGGCGCCAGCGCCTTTACTTCTGCCCTGGAGACGCTTAATTGAAACTGGCTTTGGTCGGTGACATCGGTGGGACCAACGCACGTTTCGCGTTGTGGAAAAACCAGCAACTGGAATCGGTCCAGGTGCTGGCGACGGCCGACCACGCCAGCCCGGAAGAGGCGATCAGCCTCTACCTGAGCGGGCTTGGCCTGGCGCCGGGTTCGATCGGTTCGGTGTGCCTGTCGGTGGCCGGCCCCGTCAGCGGCGATGAATTCAAGTTCACCAATAATCACTGGCGACTGAGCCGCAAGGGGTTCTGCCAGACCTTGCAGGTGGATCAACTGTTGCTGGTCAACGACTTCTCGGCCATGGCGCTGGGCATGACTCGTTTGCAGCCGGACGAGTTTCGGGTGGTCTGCGAAGGCACGCCGGAACCGTTGCGGCCGGCGGTGGTGATCGGTCCGGGGACTGGCCTCGGTGTTGGCACGTTGCTGGATCTGGGCGAAGGTCGTTTCGCCGCGTTGCCGGGGGAGGGCGGTCACGTCGATTTGCCGCTGAGCAGTCCGCGGGAAACCCAGTTGTGGCAGCACATCTTCAATGAGATCGGCCATGTCAGCGCTGAAACGGCGTTGAGCGGTAGCGGTTTGCCGCGGGTCTATCGGGCGATTTGTGCGGTGGACGGTCATGAGCCTGTGCTCGAAACACCGGAAGCGATCACGGCTGCCGGGTTGGCCGGCGATCCGATTGCCCTGGAAGTGCTCGAGCAGTTCTGCTGCTGGCTGGGGCGTGTGGCCGGCAACAACGTGCTGACCACCGGTGCGCGTGGCGGCGTGTACATCGTGGGCGGGGTGATTCCGCGGTTCGCCGATTTCTTCATCGAAAGCGGTTTCGCCCGGTGCTTCGCCGACAAGGGCTGCATGAGCGATTACTTCAAAGGCATCCCGGTGTGGTTGGTGACGGCGCCGTATTCCGGCCTGGTTGGCGCGGGTGTTGCGCTCGAGCAGGCCTGAAATGCGATCAAAAATGTGGGAGCGGCGGTGCGACGATTCGACTTGCTCGCGAAAGCGGACTGACATTCAACATTGATGTCGACTGATACACCGCTTTCGCGAGCAAGCCCGCTCCCACATGGGTTTTGTGGTGTTTGTAGATTCCGCGCTTAAGGCATAATCCGCCCAATTCAAACAACAAGGACGCCGCCCCGTGAACTCAGTCAACAAGTCGATTTTGTTGGTCGATGACGATCAAGAGATACGCGAGTTGCTGGACACCTACCTGACCCGCGCCGGTTTCCAGGTTCGTACCACGCCTGATGGTGCGGGCTTTCGTCAGGCGTTGAACGAGGCGCCGAGCGATCTGGTGATCCTCGACGTGATGCTGCCGGACGAAGACGGCTTCAGCCTCTGCCGCTGGATCCGTCAGCACCCGCGTCAGGCGCAGGTGCCAATCATCATGCTCACGGCCAGTTCCGACGAGGCCGACCGCGTCATCGGTCTGGAATTGGGCGCCGACGATTACCTCGGCAAACCCTTCAGCCCGCGTGAATTGCAGGCGCGCATCAAAGCCTTGTTGCGTCGCGCGCAGTTCGGCCAGGAGCGTTCCGGCAGTGAAGTGCTGGCCTTCGATGACTGGCGACTGGACATGGTCAGCCATCGGCTGTTCCACATTGATGGCGAAGAAGTGATTCTCTCCGGCGCCGATTTCGCGCTGCTGAAACTGTTCCTCGATCACCCTCAGGAAATTCTCGATCGCGACACCATCGGCAACGCCACCCGTGGTCGTGATTTGATGCCGCTGGATCGCATCGTCGACATGGCCGTCAGCCGTTTGCGCCAGCGCCTGCGCGACACCGAAAAACCACCGCGGCTGATCCGTACCGTGCGCGGCAGCGGCTACCAACTGGCCGCCAATGTGGTTGCCAGCAATGGCCACTGAGTTTTTCCGCAAGCTCGCCGCACGGATTCCCGTGCCGCGTTCGCTGCTCGGGCGGATGTTGCTGCTGACGCTGTTGGCGGTGTTGTTCGCCCAGACGCTGTCGAGCGTGATCTGGGTCTCGCAACTGCGCGCCACCCAACTTGAAGGCCTGGTCACCAGCGCCCGTAGCCTCGCTCATTCGATGACCGCCAGCGTCAGTTACTTCCGCTCTCTGCCGGTCGCGTTTCGGCCATTGGTACTCGACCAGCTGCGCAGCATGGGCGGCACCCGTTTTGTGGTGACGCTCAACGACAAACCCTTGGGCATGGAAGTGCTGCCGATCACCCCGCGCAAGCAAGCGGTGCTCAAAGCGGTGGACGAAGTGCTGCGCCAGTCCCTGGGTCAGGACACGGATATCTCGGTGACGTTCGTCAGCCCCGAAGACCTGCGGATCTTCAACGGCGGTCTGAAACTCGATGAATTGCCGCGCTCCTGGGCGCATTACGCGTTGACCCTGGAACCGGTGAACCCGCCGGTATTGGTCACCCAAATCCAGATGGCACCGGGCGAGTGGCTGTACATCGCCTCACTGTTGCCCGAGCCCTACACCAGTCTTGAAGAACAAGGCCTGCCGGCGCAGCAAGTCTGGTTCATCGTGCTCACCAGCGGCTTTTTGCTGTTGTTCATTGGCCTGCTGGTGCACTGGCAGAGCCGGCCGCTCAAGCGTTTGGCGCGGGCAGCACGGGACATGTCTTTGGGCGCGGAAGTCGAGCCGGTGGCGGAGGGCGGCGGCAGTGAAGTGGTCGAGGTCGGCCGCGCCTTCAATGCGATGCGCGAGCGCATCAGCCGTTACCTGACCGAGCGCAGCCAGTTGTTCAGCGCGATATCCCATGACCTGCGCACGCCGATTACCCGCTTGCGGTTACGCGTTGAATTGCTCGAAGACGAAACGCTGCAAGCCAAGTTCGGCCGTGATCTGGATGAGCTGGAGCTGCTGGTCAAAGGCGCGCTGCAATGCGTGAAAGACACCGACATCCACGAAAACATCGAGCCGGTGGACCTCAACCATGTGCTTGATTGTCTGGTGGAACCGTATCTGGCGCCCAACGGCAATGGTCGCGTCACCCAGCAAGGGCGTGCGCTGGCGGCGTATCCGGGGAAGCCGCTGGCGCTCAAGCGTTGCATCGGCAACCTGATCGACAATGCCTTGAAGTATGGGCAGAAAGCGCATTTGCACATTGATGACGACCAGAGTGCGTTCATCCTGCATGTGGACGATGAAGGGCCAGGCGTGCCGGAACAGCGGATGGAGCAGGTGTTCGAGCCGCACTTCCGACTGGCCGGGCAGCAGCAGGGTTATGGGTTGGGGTTGGGGATTGCGCGAAATATTGCGCATAGCCATGGGGGGGAGGTCAGCCTGCAGAATTTGCGCGAGGGTGGGTTAAGGGTGACGTTGCATTTGCCTCGATCGATCGATTGACGCGGATCCTGTGGCGAGGGAGCTTGCTCCCGCTGGGGCGCGAAGCGGCCCCAAAAGAAGGACTGCTGCGCAGTCCAGCGGGAGCAAGCTCCCTCGCCACAAATAATCACCCACCACAAAATCTGTATGTCACAACCTGGTGACATAACTCACCCCCTTCGTTACAAGCCCGCCATCGTCCGTTGTTTAGACTCCCCCCAGTCATAACAACAAAAAAGGCACCCCATGGACACCTTCCAACCCGCGTTCAGCAGTTGGCTGAACGCACCCGCCCATCAGCAATGGCTCGCCGCCGAAGGCCTGCGCCTGCTGGCGTTTGCCAAGGCTTCAAAGCTTCCCGAAGGCTTCGGCAATCTCGATGAAAAGGGCTGCCTCCCGGCCAACGCCCACGCCGAAACCATGAACACCGCGCGCATGACCCACAGCTTCGCCATGGCCCACATTCAGGGTCTGCCAGGTTTTGCGGAACTGGTGGATCACGGCGTCAAAGCCCTCAGCGGTCCATTGCGTGACGCCGAACACGGTGGCTGGTTCGCTGCCCCCGAGCATCGCGACGGCAACACCGATAAAGCCGCTTACCTGCACGCCTTCGTCGCGCTGGCCGCCAGTTCTGCGGTCGTCGCTCAGCGTCCCGGCGCACAGGCCTTGCTCGACGATGCCATCCACATCATCGACACGCATTTCTGGAGCGAGGAGGAGGGCGCGATGCGCGAATCCTTCAACCGCGACTGGAGCGTCGAGGAAGCCTATCGCGGTGCCAACAGCAACATGCACGCCACGGAAGCCTTTCTCGCATTGGCCGATGTCACCGACGACAACCGCTGGCTGTGCCGCGCCCAGCGCATCGTCGAGCGCGTGATCCATGGTCACGCCGCCGCCAACGATTACCTGGTGGTCGAGCATTTCGACCGCGACTGGCAGCCGCTTCGCGACTACAACCACGACAACCCGGCCGATGGTTTTCGCCCCTACGGCACCACGCCGGGTCACGGTTTCGAATGGGCCCGGCTGATGCTGCATCTCGAAGCGGCGCGGGTTAAGGCCGGGATGCTGACGCCGGGCTGGCTCGCCACCGACGCGCAAAAACTCTTCGACCACAACTGCCGACACGGCTGGGATGTCGACGGGGCGCCGGGGATTGTCTACACCCTCGACTGGGACAATCGCGCCGTGGTTCGCCATCGTCTGCACTGGACCCATTGCGAAGCCAGCGCCGCCGCCAGTGCGCTGCTTAAACGCACAGGCGATGCGCAATACGAAAGCTGGTACCGACTGTTTTGGGAATTCTGCGACAGCCATTTCATCGATCGTGAAAGCGGCGGCTGGCGCCACGAACTCGATCCGCAGAACCGTCCGAGCGCCGATATCTGGGCTGGTAAGCCTGATCTTTATCACGCCTGGCAATCCGTATTGATTCCGCGATTGCCCCTGGCGCCGAGTATGGCGACTGCCCTGGCACAGTTATCCCAGAGCGCTCCTGTGTAACCATGTGGTGACATTCGAACGTCCCTTCGTTACCTGCGAAGGGATCACTCCTGTTTAAAATCCTATGCAGCGCAAGCACCAGACTTGCATGCATAACAACAAGAAAGGTACTACTAGATGAATGCGATTTCTCGCCTCGCTACTGTCATTTCTCTCGCCTCACTGCTTCCCCTGTCTGCATTCCCGCTGAGTACGCTTGCTGCCGATTCCAAAGGTTCGGTGGAAGTCGTTCACTGGTGGACCTCTGGTGGTGAAAAGGCCGCGGTCGATGTCCTGAAGGCTCAAGTCGAAAAAGACGGCTTCACCTGGAAGGATGGCGCAGTCGCCGGTGGCGGCGGTTCCACTGCCATGACCGTACTCAAAAGCCGCGCCGTCGCCGGTAACCCGCCGGGCGTTGCACAGATCAAAGGTCCGGACATCCAGGAGTGGGGCAGCACTGGCCTGCTCAGCACCGATACCCTGAAAGACGTTTCCAAATCCGAAGGCTGGGATGGCCTGCTGTCGAAGAAAGTCTCCGACACCGTCAAATACGAAGGTGACTACGTCGCCGTGCCGGTGAACATTCACCGCGTCAACTGGCTGTGGATCAACCCGGAAGTCTTCAAGAAAGCCGGGATCGAAAAAGCCCCGACCACCCTCGCCGAATTCTATGCCGCTGGCGACAAGCTGAAAGCCGCAGGCTTCATCGCGCTTGCCCACGGTGGCCAGCCTTGGCAGGACAGCACCGTGTTTGAAGACGTGGTGCTCTCGGTCATGGGCGCGGACGGTTACAAGAAAGCCCTGGTAGACCTGGATCAGAAAACTCTCTCGGGTGCCGAGATGACCAAGTCGTTCACCGAGCTGAAAAAACTCACCGGCTACATGGACCCGAACCGCGCCGGTCGTGACTGGAACATCGCGGCGGCCGACGTCATCAGCGGCAAGGCCGGTATGCAGATGATGGGCGACTGGGCCAAGAGCGAATGGACCGCTGCCAAGAAAGTAGCGGGCAAGGACTACCAATGCGTGCCATTCCCGGGCACCGAAAAAGCCTTCACCTACAACATCGATTCCCTGGCCGTGTTCAAGCTCAAAGCGGATCGGAAGGGTGACATCGCCGCTCAGCAAGACTTGGCCAAGGTCGCATTGGGCACTGACTTCCAGAAAGTCTTCAGCATGAACAAAGGGTCGATCCCGGTGCGTAACGACATGCTGAATGAAATGGACAAGCTTGGCTTCGACGAGTGCGCCCAGAAGTCGGCCAAGGATTTCCTTGCAGACGAGAAGACTGGCGGCCTGCAACCGAGCATGGCGCACAACATGGCCACTTCCCTGGCCGTGCAGGGCGCGATCTTCGATGTGGTGACCAACTTCATGAACGACAAGGATGCTGACCCGGCCAAGGCCAGCGCCCAACTGGCATCGGCCGTCAAAGCCGCCCAGTAATCCCTGACACCGCGTGACTCCTGTGGGAGCGGGCTTGCTCGCGAATGCGGTCTGACATTCAACACGGATGTCGACTGATACACCGCCTTCGCGAGCAAGCCCGCTCCCACAAGGGATCGCCGTGCGGATTTCATTTCTCTTCACCTGGATTATCCCGATGAGCTCTGTGGCGGTTTTCAGCAAAGCCTCACCGTTCGACGCACTGCAGCGCTGGCTCCCCAAACTGGTTTTGGCGCCAAGCATGCTGATCGTCCTGGTTGGTTTTTACGGTTACATCATCTGGACATTCGTTCTGTCCTTCACCAACTCCAGCTTCATGCCGAGCTACAAATGGGTCGGCCTGCAGCAATACATCCGCCTGATGGACAACGATCGCTGGTGGGTCGCGAGCAAAAACCTCGCGGTCTTCGGCGGCATGTTCATCGGCATCAGCCTGGTGCTGGGGGTGTTCCTGGCGGTGTTGCTGGATCAGCGCATTCGCAAGGAAGGCTTCATCCGCACCGTTTACCTGTACCCGATGGCGCTCTCGATGATCGTCACCGGTACCGCGTGGAAATGGCTGCTCAACCCAGGCCTGGGCCTGGACAAAATGCTGCGTGACTGGGGCTGGGAAGGCTTCCGTCTCGACTGGCTGGTGGATCAGGATCGCGTGGTGTATTGCCTGGTGATCGCCGCCGTATGGCAAGCCTCCGGGTTTGTAATGGCGATGTTCCTCGCCGGTCTTCGCGGTGTCGATCAATCGATCATCCGTGCCGCGCAAGTCGACGGTGCGAGCCTGCCGACCATCTATTTGAGAATCGTGTTGCCGAGCCTGCGCCCGGTGTTCTTCAGCGCCTTCATGATCCTCGCGCACATCGCGATCAAGAGCTTCGACCTGGTGGCGGCCATGACGGCTGGCGGCCCGGGCTACTCGTCCGACCTGCCCGCGATGTTCATGTATTCCTTCACCTTCAGCCGTGGCCAGATGGGCATTGGTTCGGCGAGCGCCATGATGATGCTCGGCGCGATCCTGGCGATTCTGGTGCCGTACCTGTACTCCGAATTGCGAGGCAAACGCCATGAGTAATCAACTCGGAAAACCGGCGATCAGCTTCAGTCGCATCGCGATCTACGCAACCTTGTTGCTGGCCGCCGCGATCTATTTGATCCCGCTGGTGGTGATGCTGCTGACCAGTTTCAAATCCCCGGAAGACATCCGCACCGGCAACCTGCTGAGCTGGCCGCAAGTGATTGATGGCATCGGCTGGATCAAAGCCTGGGACGTCGTCGGCGGCTACTTCTGGAACTCGGTGAAAATCACCGTGCCGGCAGTGCTGATCTCCACGTTCATCGGTGCCATGAACGGTTACGTGCTGTCGATGTGGCGTTTCCGTGGTTCGCAACTGTTCTTCGGTCTGTTGCTGTTCGGCTGCTTCCTGCCGTTCCAGACCGTGCTGCTGCCAGCCTCGTTCACCGTCGGCAAACTCGGCCTGGCCAACACCACCACCGGTTTGGTGTTGGTGCACATCGTCTACGGCCTGGCGTTCACGACGCTGTTCTTCCGCAACTACTACGTGAGCATTCCGGATGCGCTGGTCAAGGCTGCACGCCTTGATGGCGCGGGCTTCTTCACGATTTTCTGGAAGATCCTGCTGCCGATGTCGATCCCGATCGTGATGGTCTGCCTGATCTGGCAGTTCACCCAAATCTGGAATGACTTCCTGTTCGGCGTGGTTTTCGCCAGTGGTGATGCCCAGCCGATTACCGTGGCCCTGAACAACCTGGTCAACACCAGCACCGGGGCCAAGGAATACAACGTTGATATGGCCGCCGCGATGATCGCCGGGCTGCCGACACTGCTGGTCTACATATTCGCTGGCAAGTATTTCCTGCGTGGGCTGACGTCCGGCGCGGTCAAGGGGTAGAACAATGGCAACTCTCGAATTACGCAACGTCAACAAGACCTACGGCGCCGGTTTGCCGGACACTCTGAAAAACATCGAACTGAAGATCGATGACGGTGAGTTCCTGATTCTGGTCGGCCCGTCGGGCTGCGGTAAATCCACGCTGATGAATTGCATCGCCGGTCTGGAAAACATCAGCGGCGGCGCGATCCTGGTGGACGACGCCGACATCAGCGGCATGAGCCCGAAAGATCGCGACATCGCCATGGTGTTCCAGTCCTACGCGCTGTACCCGACCATGAGCGTGCGCGACAACATCGCGTTTGGCCTGAAGATTCGCAAAATGCCGGCGGCCGAAATCGACGAAGAAGTCGCTCGCGTGGCCAAGCTGTTGCAGATCGAACATTTGCTCGGCCGCAAACCCGGCCAGCTCTCCGGTGGCCAGCAACAGCGCGTGGCGATGGGCCGGGCCCTGGCGCGGCGGCCGAAGATTTACCTGTTCGACGAACCGCTGTCCAACCTCGACGCCAAGCTGCGCGTCGAGATGCGCACCGAAATGAAACTGATGCACCAACGCCTGAAAACCACCACGGTCTACGTGACCCACGACCAGATCGAAGCCATGACCCTGGGCGACAAAGTGGCGGTGATGAAGGACGGGATCATCCAGCAGTTCGGCACGCCGAAAGACATTTACAACAACCCGGCCAACCTGTTCGTGGCGAGCTTTATCGGTTCGCCACCGATGAACTTCATCCCGCTGCGTTTGCAACGCAAGGACGGTCGTCTGGTGGCGCTGCTCGACAGTGGTCAGGCGCGCTGCGAATTGCCATTGGGCATGCAGGACGCCGGTCTTGAAGACCGCGAAGTGATCCTCGGCATGCGCCCGGAGCAAATCGTGTTGGCGGGCAGCGAGCCGAATGGTTTGCCGATCATTCGCGCCGAAGTCCAGGTCACCGAGCCGACCGGTCCCGACACCCTGGTGTTCGTCAATCTCAACGAAACCAAAGTCTGCTGCCGTCTGGCACCGGACGTTGCACCGGCCGTGGGCGAGACCCTGACCCTGCAATTCGATCCATCGAAAGTGCTGCTGTTCGATGCCAAGACCGGTGAGCGCCTGGGGGTGGCCGGTCAGCCTAAAACCGAGACTCACAGCGCCAACGTAGCGCAATTCAAAGGTCGCTGAAGATCAAAAATGTGGGAGCGGGCTTTTGTGGTGAGGGGATTTATCCCCGTTGGACTGCGCAGCAGTCCCCTTTTTAGGGCCGCTTCGCGACCCAACGGGGATAAATCCCCTCACCACAAAGCTCGCTCCCACAGGGGATGTCACCGCGTTAAATAAAAACAGTTAATAACAATAAAACGAGGATGTAGGGATGAAGAAGAACAACAACGCTCAGCTTATCTGCCAGTTGTCAGCCGTTGCGGCAATGATGCTGGCCGGTAGTGTGCACGCGGCTGACGCGTTCAGCGCCGATTCCGAGTGGATGACCGGTGATTGGGGGGGCGAGCGGACCAGGCTGATCGAGCAGGGTATCGACATCAAGATGGACTACGTCGGTGAAGTGGGCGCCAACCTCCACGGCGGCTACAACGACGACAAGACTGCGCGTTACGCCGACCAGTTTGGTCTGGGCGTGGCGCTGGACCTGCAAAAACTGTGGGGCTGGGATAACACCCAGGCCAAGATCCAGTTCACCAACCGTAACGGTGAGAACATCTCCAATGACCGTGTTGGCGACCCGCGTGCCGGCACCTTGAGTTCGTCCCAGGAAGTCTACGGTCGTGGCCATATGGTCCGTCTGACTCAACTGTGGATCAAGCACCAGTTCCTCGACGGTAAACTGGACGTCAAGGCCGGTTACTTCGGCGAAGGCGAGGACTTCAACACCTTCCCGTGCGAGTTCCAGAACCTGGCGTTCTGCGGTTCCCAAGCGGGTAACTGGGCCACCAACATCTGGTACAACTGGCCGGTCATGCAGGCTGCGGTCCGCGTGAAGTACAACATCTCGCCAGAGTTCTATGCTCAGATCGGCGCGTACAACCAGAACCCGTCGCAACTGGAACACGGTAACGGCTTCAAGCTGAGTGGCAGTGGTACCGCAGGTACCGTGCTGCCGGTCGAGCTGGTCTGGTTGCCGAACCCTGGCAACCTGCCGGGCGAATACCGTGTCGGTTACTACAAAAGTACGGCCAATGCCGATGACGTCCTCAAGGATGAAAACGGCAATGATGCAGCAACCAGCGGTAACGCTTATCGCAGCCACGATAGCAAGCACGGTTACTGGTTCGTTGCACAGCAACAACTCACCAGCCACAACGGTGATGCGTCCCGCGGTCTGAACATCGCAGCCAACGCCACTTTCCACGACAAGGACACCAACTTCGTCGACAACTACCAGTCGCTGATGTTTGTGTACAAGGGCCCGTTCGATGCACGTCCAAAAGATGACATGGGAATCGGCTTCGCCCGTATCCATGTCAACGATGACGTGAAGAAAAACGCCGAGCTGGTCAACGCCTCCAATGGTGTCACCGAGTACGAGGATCCACTGTTCTCGCCGCTGCGTAGCACCGAGTACAACTACGAGATCAACTACGGCTTCCACGTTACCAACTGGCTGACCGTGCGTCCTAACCTGCAATACATCACTCACCCGGGTGGTGTTGATGAAGTCGACAACGCGCTGGTCGCCGGCCTGAAAATTCAGTCGGTGTTCTAACGTTGTTGCGATAAGCTCCTCTCCATGTGCGCATTTTTGCGGACAGCCCAGGCTGTCCGCTTTTTTTTGGGGGCTGCGCACCCCGGGTGATTTTCAGGACCGTGGCACATGCATGAGCATCCGCTACAACGCTTCTTCAAATCCTTGCGCGAACGTCCGGTGTTTGCGTGGGAGCGCTATCAGAAGCGCGATGTGCTGGTGATCGACCATCCGCTGTGTCAGGCGGTGTTCAGTCGGCAGGGTGCGCAGTTGCTGCACTTCCAGCCAAAGGGTCAGAAACCCTGGCTCTGGTGCGCGGCGAAGTGGCCGCAGGTCGGCGCGATTCGTGGTGGCGTTCCGGTGTGCTGGCCGTGGTATGGCCGTCATCCGAGCGAAAATGCGTGGCCGTCCCATGGCTGGGCGCGGTTGATCGACTGGAAGCTGCTGGACAGCAGCACTGATGACGATGGCGTGCGCTTGCACTGGCAACTTCAGTTGTGCGACTGGCAAGTGGACCTGCACGCGCACTTGGGCGAACGCATGGATTTACGCCTGAGTACCGAGCATCAGGACAGCCTGCCGTGCCAATTGAGTCAGGCGTTGCATGCGTATTGGCGTATTGGTGACGTCGGCGAGGTAGCGCTGTCTGGCCTCGACGGGGCGCAGGGTTACGACCAGTTGAACCGCCAGATTTGTCATCAGGAAGGCGAGTTGCGGGTAGAGGGTGGCTGTCAGCGGGTGTTCCAGCATGACGGCGAATTACAGATCAAGGACCACGCCTGGCAGCGCGAGTTGTGTATCGATACCGGTGACCATGCGGACACGGTGGTTTGGCATCCGGGCTCGCGACCGTTGCTGGGGGTGAGCTGGAACGAGATTTCGGAGTTTGTCTGTGTGGAAGCGGCGAGTGGCGGGACCGATAGCCTGAGCCTGGCACCGGGGGAGAGGGCGCATTTGAGTTTGCAGGCAAGGGTTGGGGCGTAGGATCAAAAGATCGCAGCCTCGCTTCGCTCGACAGCTCCTACAGCGAAGCGAGGCTGCGATCTTTTTAATTAAACTCATCCCCAATCGGATACCGACTGGCATTCAGACTTTCCTTGATCTTGCGCAAATGCGGCTGGAAATCCACGCCTCGGCGCAAGGTCATGCCGGTGGCGAGCACATCCAGCACGGTCAGCTGAATGATCCGCGACGTCATCGGCATATAGATGTCGGTGTCTTCCGGCAGCGGAATGTTCAGGCTCAACGTGCTGGCCTTGGCCAGTGGTGAGCCCTCGGCCGTCAGGCCCAGTACCGAAGCGCCATTTTCCCGGGCAATACGCGCCACCTCCACCAGTTCGCGGGTACGGCCGGTGTAGGAAATGATCACGAACAACTCGCCGGTGTGCGCCACCGACGCAATCATGCGCTGCATCAGCACGTCCGCGTGGGCGGTGACCGCCAGGTTGAAGCGGAAGAACTTGTGCTGCGCATCCAGCGCCACCGGGGCCGAGGCGCCGAGGCCGAAGAAGTGGATCTGCCGGGCCTGGATCAACAGGTCGACGGCGCGGCTGATCAGGTTCGGGTCAAGCGCCTGTAAAGCACTGTCTAAAGAGGCGATGGCGCTGCCGAAAATCTTTTTGGTATAGGCTTCCGGATTGTCGTCAGCCTCGACCGCACGGCTGACATACGCCGCACCGCTGGCCAGGCTCTGGGCCAATTGAAGCTTGAGTTCCGGGTAGCCGCTGACGCCGAACGAACGGCAGAAACGGTTGACCGTGGGCTCGCTGACCTTGGAGGCCTGGGCGAGGGCGGCGATGCTGAACCGGGTGGCCTGCTCTGGGTTGAGCAGGATTACTTCGGCGACTTTGCGTTCCGCCTTGTTCAGGTCTTCAAGGCGATTCTGGATCTGTTCCAGTAAATTACGCACGCGGTCCATATATGTTCCTTAGCTCCGCAAACATGAGAGCAATGCAAATAAGGGCCCCGGCTATGCAAATTGGGACTTTGATCGGGCCCGTAACGGTGGCCTATCCTACTGATGGCTCCGACCGACCACCACTCGGAATCTGTATTTTGCGAAAATGTTGTGGTTATTACTACATTTTCCCTTGAATGATGCCTTAAAAAAAGGTATTTGTAGCTTAACTTGATAAAAGAACAAACATCATGCCTTCGATTACGGTTGAACCGTGCACCTTTGCCTTGTTCGGCGCCCTCGGCGATCTGGCCCTGCGCAAGCTGTTTCCTGCCCTTTATCAGCTCGATGGCGCAGGCCTGTTGCACGAGGACACGCGAATTATCGCGCTGGCCCGTGAGCCTGGCAGCGAGCAGCAGCATTTGGCGTTCATCGCCTCCGAGCTGCGTCGCTACGTCGTCGCCAAAGAGCTGGACGAAGCAGTGGTCGAACGCTTCCTGTCCCGCCTGAGTTACCTGCACGTCGACTTCCTCAAGGCTGACGATTACGTCGCCCTGGCCGAAATGGCCGGCAGCGCCCAGCGAGTGATTGCCTACTTCGCGACACCGGCAGCCGTTTACGGCGCGATCTGCGAGAACCTGTCGAAAGTCGGTTTGACCGAAAACACCCGCGTGGTGCTGGAAAAACCCATCGGTTCGGACCTGGAATCCTCGCGCAAGGTGAACGACGCCGTGGCGCAGTTCTTCCCGGAGAACCGCACCTACCGCATCGACCACTACCTGGGCAAAGAAACCGTCCAGAACCTGATCGCCCTGCGTTTCGCCAACAGCCTGTTCGAAACCCAGTGGAACCAGAATTATATCTCCCACGTGGAAATCACCGTGGCCGAGAAAGTCGGGATCGAAGGTCGCTGGGGTTACTTCGACAAGGCCGGCCAGCTGCGGGACATGATCCAGAATCACCTGCTGCAACTGCTTTGCCTGATCGCCATGGACCCGCCGGCCGACCTGTCCGCCGACAGCATCCGTGACGAGAAAGTCAAAGTGCTCAAGGCGCTGGCGCCGATCAGCCCGGAAGGCCTGACCACTCAGGTCGTGCGCGGTCAGTACATCGCCGGTTACAGCGAAGGAAAATCGGTTCCCGGTTACCTGGAAGAGCCGAACTCCAACACCCAGAGCGACACCGAAACCTTCGTTGCGCTGCGTGCCGATATCCGCAACTGGCGTTGGGCCGGCGTGCCGTTTTACCTGCGTACCGGCAAGCGCATGCCGCAGAAGCTGTCGCAGATCGTCATCCACTTCAAGGAACCGTCCCACTACATCTTCGCTCCCGAGCAGCGCCTGCAAATCAGCAACAAGCTGATTATCCGCCTGCAACCGGACGAAGGCATTTCCTTACGCGTGATGACCAAAGAACAAGGCCTGGACAAGGGCATGCAGCTGCGCAGCGGTCCGTTGCAGCTGAACTTTTCCGACACTTATCGCAGCGCACGGATTCCCGATGCCTACGAGCGGTTGTTGCTGGAAGTGATGCGCGGCAATCAGAACCTGTTTGTCCGTAAAGATGAAATCGAAGCCGCGTGGAAGTGGTGTGACCAGTTGATCGCCGGGTGGAAGAAATCCGGTGATGCGCCCAAGCCGTACGCGGCCGGGTCCTGGGGGCCGATGAGCTCCATTGCATTGATCACGCGGGATGGGAGGTCGTGGTATGGCGATATCTGAATTCAAACTGCCTCAGGGTGTCAGCGCCCATGAGTTCAAAAGCCCGGTGCTGCTGGCCGAAGGCCTGGCGCTGAATGTGGCCAAGCAACTGAGTGACGCGATCGATGCGCGCGGCACCGCGACCTTGGTGGTTTCCGGTGGACGCAGCCCGGTGGCGTTTTTCCAGCACCTGGCCAAGCAGACGCTGGACTGGTCCAAGGTTGTCGTCACCCTGGCCGACGAGCGCTGGGTGCCGGTTGAACATGCCGACAGCAATGCCGGTCTGCTCAAGCGTTACCTGTTGCAAGGCCCGGCGGCCAAGGCTCAGTTCCTGAGTCTGTACAGCGCCACGGCCAACCTTGAACTGGCGGCCGAGCAGGCGGATCGCCTGCTCGCGGAATTGCCTTCGATCGACGTGCTGATACTCGGCATGGGCGACGACGGTCACACCGCCTCGCTGTTCCCCAACAGCCCGAACCTGAGCGATGCCTTGAAAGCCGACGGCACACGTCGTTGCTACCCGATGCTGGCGCCGACCGTGCCGCATCAGCGCCTGACCATGAGCCGCGCGCTTCTGGCCTCGGCCAAGACCACCGTTCTATCGATTTCCGGTCAGTCCAAGCTGACCACCCTGAGTGCCGCATTGGCCGGTGACGATGTCGCCGCCATGCCGATTCGCGCGTTTCTGCAACCTACGTTAGAGATTTACTGGTGCCCATGAACCAAGGATCAGCCGCTATGACAACCCCATCCCCGACCGTTTCCATGGCGGACAAAGTTGCCCTGATCGACAGCCTCTGCGCCAAGGCGCGGATCCTGCCGGTGATCACCATCGCTCGCGAGCAGGACATCCTGCCGCTGGCCGACGCCCTCGCGGCCGGTGGCCTGACAGCCCTGGAAGTGACCTTGCGTTCACAGTTCGGCCTCAAGGCTATCCAGATTCTGCGCGAGCAACGCCCGGAACTGGTGACCGGTGCCGGCACTGTGCTGGATCGCAACATGCTGTCGGCTGCCGAAGCGGCCGGTTCGCAGTTCATCGTCACGCCGGGCATCACCCGTGACCTGCTCGAAGCCAGCGTCAACAGCCCGATTCCGCTGTTGCCGGGCATCAGCAACGCCTCCGGCATCATGGAAGGCTACGGCCTGGGTTATCGCCGCTTCAAGCTGTTCCCGGCGGAAGTCAGCGGCGGCGTCGCGGCCATCAAGGCCCTGGGCGGCCCGTTCGGCGAAGTGAAATTCTGCCCGACTGGCGGCGTCAGCCCGGCCAACATCAAGAGCTACATGGCGTTGAAAAACGTGATGTGCGTGGGCGGTAGCTGGATGCTTGATCCCGAGTGGATCAAGAACGGCGACTGGGCCCGCATTCAGGAATGCACCGCCGAGGCACTGGCCTTGCTGGACTGATCGGCTTTTACCAAACACTTCGTTGTGTGTTCTACGGCTTTACGGTGCGCTTGGTCGGTGCACCGTTTTTTTTGCCCGGTGAAAACCGTGCGGTGCGATAAATAATTACCGCACATCGGGTTTCGTCCCGCCCTAACCTGCGTTCATCTTATGGAAGAGAGAACGTCATGGACGACAACATCCCGGTTTCACCCGCATCAGCGGTTTACCTGCTTTCACCCGAACAGATCGCCGGTCCTTATTTCCGAAATCCGAAATTGATCAGACGAAACATCAGCGAAGGGATGGATGGCATCCCTTTGGTGCTGAGGCTGGCGATTGTCGATGCCATGACCGGTCAACCGGTGACTGACGCGTTGGTGGATATCTGGCACTGCAACGCACGCGGTGCATATTCGGGCTGGAGCAAGATCAATCCGGACAAGGAAGTCGACGCCGACGACATAGGCTCGATCCCGCGCACTGACGACGACACTTACCTGCGAGGCGGGCAATTTACGGACAAGCACGGCATCGTGCGGTTTACCACGATCTATCCGGGGTTCTACGCCGGCCGTGCCCTGCACATTCACGTCGTCGTACGCATTGCAGCAGGCAATAACTATCTGGAAGAACGGCATGTCGCCTGGGTCGGTCAACTCTACTTTCCCGAGGTGGCCTCGCGCTCGGTACTCAACGCAAGGGAGTACCGGGGGCGGGCCGTTTCGCCACTGACCAACGATCAAGACTTTTTCTATGAAAGCATGGGCGGCGAAGCCTCGACCCTGAACGTTCACACCCTGGGTCGAGATTCGAAAGAAGACGGCTTTTTCGGGCACATGACCATCGCTATCGACACCTTCGCGGTGTCGACGCAGATCAAACCCGAGGACTTCGACAAATACACGGTGTGACGTCAGCGCAGTTCGGTGAGCGCCCGGGCCAGCAAATCCATGTCTGCAGCGGTGGTGGTGAGCCCCGGCGTTATGCGAATGCACGGACCACTCGCGGCACCACTGCGCGCCACCGTAAACAGGTTGTAGTCCTTGAGCAGCCGCTCGACCATCGCCTGTTGATCGGCATGCCGGGTAAAGCGCATCGAAGTGATGCCGCAATACAGTCGCGGGTCGTCCGGGGTCATGACTTCGATCCCCGGCAACTCGCGTACCGCGCTCACCCAGCGGTTGCGCAGGTAATTGAGCCGAGCGCCCTTGGCGGCGGAACCGCCCATGGCCTGATGTTCCTCGAACACCAGCGGCAGTGTCAGCAGCGCCGGGATGTTGGGCGTGCTGTACGGCGTGCGGGCGCGAATATCGGTAACCGGGAAATGCATCTCGCCCATGTCCGGGTCGATGTCGGCCAAGCGCTCGGGAGCGATATAAATGAAGCCCAGGGTCAGCGGCGCACCGATCCATTTGTGCAGGTTGTAGCCAGCAAAGGCGATGCCCAGTTCATCGAGATTGAACTCGAACTGGCCGAGCGCATGGGCACCGTCGAGGATCACGTCGATGCCATGTTCCCTGGCGGCTGCGGCAATGGCCTGCACCGGCATTACCAACCCGGAGCGATGGGTGACGTGGGTCAGGGCCATCAGTTTGAGTCGCGGATAACGCACGAAGGTTTCGCGGTAAGTGGCCAGCAAACTGTCGAAACTGGCGGGGTGCGAGTGTTCGATCTCGATCACCTCGACACCGCGATGACGTGCCAGCCAGCGCATGGCCCCTTTGACCGTGTCGTATTCCAGATCACAGATCAGCACCTGATCGCCCGGCGTCAGACGGTTGTAGTTGCGGATCAGCGATTGCAGACCGTCCGAGGCGTTGCGGGTGAGGGCGACGGTGTCGGCGGGTACGCCCACCAGATCGGCGAGCTGTTTGCGAATCTCCAGGCTTTCGCCCTGTTCGAAGCGTTGGCGCACGTGCACCGAGTTGCTGCGATTGATCAGTTCGATGTTGCGCTGATACTCCTCGACCACCGTGCGCGACATGCGCCCGAAGTATCCGTTTTCGAGGTTGACCGGGCCGGGTTCAACCGCGTATCGGTCGGCAAATGTTCGCCAGAAAGCTTCATCACGGGCACGGCGGGTGTTATCGGGCATAGGCTACTCAATCAGGGGCCAGGTCTGGGTGTCGGGTCAATGGCGAGGGGCGGGTTTGCCATGTTTGGCGCGTAGCGGTTCGAGCAGCTCCGACAGGCCGTTATGATCGATTTCCTGCATCAAGGCCAGCAAGCCGCCGAGTTCGCCATGGGGGAAACCTTCCCGAGCGAACCAGTTCAGGTATTGGCCGGGGAGGTCGGCAATGATTCGGCCCTTGTATTTGCCGAAGGGCATTTCACGGGTAATCAACAGTTCGAGTTTTTCAGGGTTCATCAATCAGTCGTCTTGATTCAAACAGTCTGGAAAATACAGGCATTCTGCATGCAGGCCAAATGACAGATCATGCAAAAAAAGCGGATACAGATTTCGCATTAAACAATAAGTGATTGAAATATAAGTAGTAAGTAGTCGGTTCAAAGCTGGCATGCAGGGTGCAATACCTATTGCATCTCTCATCAACCCGCGAGGAACTGAAAATGACCGACATGAATAAAGAAGCCATCTCTGTACTCAACGACCTGATTGAAACCAGCAAAGACGGTCAGGAAGGGTTCAAGACTTGCGCTGAAGACATCAAACACCCAGAACTGAAATCGCTGTTCATGCAGCGTTCGGCGGACTGCGCCACTGCGGCTTCCGAACTGCAAGCGCAGGTGCGTTCGCTGGGCGGTGATCCGGAAACCTCCACCAGCGTCAGCGGCGACATGCACCGTCGCTGGGTCGACGTGAAGGCGATGTTCACTGGCAAGGATGAAGAGGCAGTGCTGAACGAAGCCGAACGTGGTGAAGACCACGCGCTGAAGGCTTACAAGGACGCACTGGAAAAAATCAACAAGGACAACCTGGTGAGCATTCGTGACATTGTTGAACGCCAGTATCACGGCGTACAACGTAACCACGATCAGGTGAAAGCCCTGCGTAATCAGGCTCGCGCACGCTCATAAGCGTTCGTTATCTGTCAAAAACGCCAGCCAGCCTGGCGTTTTTTTGTGTTCGGCATTTAACGCTGGACGGAATATACGTGCCCATCACTTTGCAGGCCTTGTTCGCACCTGACCGCCGCGCCTTGCAGTTCGCGATCAAGACTTTGATCGGCGGAGAACTGGCGCTGCAGAGCGTCACTAGTGGGGGTGAATTCTGGACAGCGTAATGGCTACTTAGTAGCATTCGCCGCATACGGATCTTTCTCCTGCACGTCGATCGACGTGGGTCAATCAAGGAATCGAAATGCACGACTTCACCCATGGCGATAAAACCGTTTCTTTCACTGTCTTGAGCGGTGAAGTGGTGGGCAGCGAAAAACTCAGCGAGACCCGCGTGACATCCACGGGCGGCGTTCATGTGAACGGTAACGATGGTGATGTGACGCCTGTGCGCATCAGTTCTGTTTCGATCATCAATCATGAGTTCTGGGTCAGAACCCCGGACGGCGTCGAGCACGATGTAAAGCTGCGCGGCGTGGACATTCCTTTGCGCACAGGTCAGGAAATCTCTTTGATCAGTGCCTTGAAGAAGGATGGTTCGCCGCTGCACACCATTTTGCAAAACCACACGGCGTCCAAGCGCTGGGTGCTGCGTGACGCGAACGCGCTGAATACCGAGTTGGAGCTGTCGCCTTTTAACTGGAAGACGGTGCTGATCGTGCTTGGATTGTGCGTCGCCGGTCTTGCTACAGCCGGGCTAGGCTTCCTGGCGGCGACGGGATATTTTTGCTACGCGTGGTATCAGGGCTCCCAGCGCAAGAAACTGCTGATTAGCGATTTGAACGCCTACATCGAGAAGCTGGACAATCGGGTCGCCAGTCGCGGCCAGGCACCAAGCCCTGTTCAAATTGAAAGCCCGGTCCAGGCTGAAATCTCTTTCCAGGTCGAAAGTCCTGCACCGGCGCAACCCCCTGCCGAGACTGAAAGCCCTGCGCTGAACAGTGAGAGCGTGCGCAGGGCGTTATCGCGCAATCTCTGATTTGGCTCAGAGGCAGCAAGGGGGAGCAAGCTCCCCCTTCAGTTTTTCCCGGACACCAGTGACGCGGAGCCTGGGAACGATCAGCGGACTTGCAAATCAGCCGATGCTGATCGCCGGCAACGTAGGCAACGTCACTGTCTGCTGCTTGCGCGGCGCCAGAATCTCCGCCTCGCCATCCACTACCAATTCATCGCGCTGGTTAAACACGCGAGTGGCAATCCGCACACGAAACTTCGGCAGCTTCTCGAGAATCTCCAGACGCACGGTCAGCGTGTCGCCAATTTTCACCGGCTTCTGAAAGCTCATTTGCTGACCGATATAAATAGTCCCCGGCCCAGGCAACTCGCAGGCTACAGCAGCGCTGATCAGCGCACCGCTGAACATGCCGTGAGCAATGCGCTCCTTGAACATGGTGCCGGCGGCGAATTCAGCGTCCAGGTGCACCGGGTTGTGGTCGCCGGACATCGCAGCGAACAACTGAATGTCGCGCTCTTCGACCGTCTTGCTGTAGCTGGCGGTCTGGCCGACTTCAAGGGCCTCGTAAGGGGTGTTAGTAACCTGGGTCATCTGTTTCAATTCCTGTCACGAATAAATAAATTCAAAAAAACTATTCCGATCTGGGTGGTCGACGGTGGCTCAGCGCCTGGGCGATCCAGCTCAACACGTCATTGATCACTTCATCGCGGTTGCTCTCGTTGAACAGTTCATGCCGTGCCTGCGGGTAAATGGTCAGTTGCAGGCTCTGGCTGCCGGCAGCGCGTAGCGCATGGGCCAGATCTTTCAGACGCTTGCCATCGCTCACCGGATCACATTCGCCGCCGATGACCAGCAGCGGCAGGCCCGGATCAATCTGAGCGAGATTGGACGCTTTGCTGATTTGCTGCAACCCACCGAGCAAATCGATCCACAGCTGATTGGTGCAGCGAAAGCCGCAGAGCGGGTCATTGGCGTACAGGTCGACCTCCGCCGGGTCGCGGCTGAGCCAGTCGAACTTGGTGCGTACCGGTTTGAATTTTTTGTTGAACGAGCCGAACGACAGCCATTCGATCAGCGCACTGCGACCCTTCGGGCCCTGGCGCAAACGTTCTAACCGCGCAATCTGCCGCGCCGCGCGATAAAGCGCCACCGGTTGGAAGTTCGACCCGCTGAGAACGGCCCCGTGCAGGCTGGCGCTGTGGTGCAGCAGATAGGCTTGGGCGATGTAGCTGCCCATGCTGTGACCGAGCAGCACAATCGGCACTCCCGGATGTTGTTGGCCGATGTGCTGGTTGAGGCTCGCCAGGTCGCCGACCACCTTGCACCAACCGTCATCGTCGGCGAAATGGCCGAGTGTCCCGTTTTCGGCAGTTTTGCCATGTCCACGCAGGTCCGGCGCGTACACGCCGTAGCCCTGATCACAGAGTTTTTCCGCCAGACGCGCGTAGCGGCCACTGTGTTCCGCCATGCCGTGGGCCAGCAGGATCACTGCTTTTAATGGCGCGGCGGGCAGCCACTGGTTGACGAAGAGGCGGCTGCGGTCGCTCGCGGTCAGCCAGAAAGTGTCGTGGATCATGGCGGTTCCTTTGCATAGGGCTGCATGTGGCATGGACGTCGTTGCATTGTATAGCGCATCCAAAGCGTGCCGTCTGATCAGGCCACGCCGTGGCAGCAAGATTCACACGATCAATGTCGACCGTGCGCATGTTTGCCTGATTCGCCATAGCTGCTAGTGTCCGTGAAGCTCCGTTTTTCGCTTTTTCTGCTTTTTGAGGGATAAGAGAGGAAGGACAGAAAAACGGCCCCGGATAGGTTCAGGTAAAGAGGACAAGAATAATGCAACCTGATTTCTGGAATGACAAACGCCCGGCCGGCGTGCCCCTGGACATCGATCAAGGGGCCTATAAGTCGGTGATCGAGGTGTTCGAGCGTTCCTGCAAGAAATTTGCTGACCGCCCGGCATTCAGCAACATGGGCGTAACCCTGACCTACGCCGAACTGGAACGCTACAGCGCAGCGTTCGCCGGTTACCTGCAAGCCCACACCGACCTGGTGCCGGGGGATCGCATTGCGGTGCAGATGCCCAACGTCCTGCATTACCCGATTGCCGTGTTCGGTGCCTTGCGCGCCGGGCTGATCGTGGTCAACACCAACCCGCTGTACACCGCGCGGGAGATGCGTCATCAGTTCAAGGACTCCGGTGCCCGGGCGCTGGTCTACCTGAACATGTTCGGGGCCAAAGTCCAGGAAGTGCTGCCCGACACCGACATCCAGTACCTGATCGAAGCGAAGATGGGCGACCTGATGCCCACCGCCAAGGGTTGGCTGGTCAATACGATGGTGAGCAAGGTCAAGAAGATGGTCCCTGCGTACTCCTTGCCGCAGGCGACATCCTTCAAGAGCGCGCTGCGTCTGGGCCGGGGCCTGGGCATCAAGCCGCTGAAGATCGGGCTCGACGACATCGCCGTGCTGCAATACACCGGCGGCACCACCGGCCTGGCCAAGGGCGCGATGCTGACCCACGGCAACCTGGTGGCCAACATGCAGCAAGTGCGGGCGTGTCTGGAACAGTTCGGCAATGACGGCCAGCCGCTGTTGCGCGAAGGGCAAGAGGTCATGGTCGCGCCGCTGCCGCTGTACCACATCTATGCGTTCACGGCGAATTGCATGTGCATGATGGTGTCGGGTAACCACAACGTGCTGATCACCAATCCGCGAGACATCAAGGGCTTCATCAAGGAGCTGAAGAACTGGCGGTTCTCGGCGCTGCTGGGGCTCAACACTCTGTTCGTCGCGCTGATGGACCACCCGGATTTCAAGACCCTGGATTTCTCCAGACTCAAACTCACCAACTCCGGCGGCACCGCGCTGGTCAAGGCCACGGCCGAGCGTTGGGAACAGCTCACCGGTTGCCGCATCACCGAAGGTTACGGCCTGACCGAAACCTCGCCGGTGGCCTGCACCAACCCGTACGGCGACAAATCGCGGCTCGGTACGGTCGGCCTGCCGGTGCCGGGCACCACGCTGAAGGTCATCAACGATGAAGGCGTCGAGCAGGCGCTGGGCGAGCGCGGCGAGCTGTGCATCAAGGGCCCGCAGATCATGAAGGGTTACTGGCAGAAACCCGAAGCCACCGCCGAAGTGCTGGATGCCGAGGGCTGGTTCAAGTCGGGCGACATCGCGGTGATCGACCCGGACGGTTTTGTGCGCATCGTCGATCGCAAGAAAGACATGATCATCGTCTCGGGTTTCAACGTGTACCCGAACGAGATCGAAGACGTGGTCATGGCTCACCCGAAAGTCGCCAACTGTGCGGTGATCGGGGTGCCGGACGAGCGTTCGGGGGAGGCGGTGAAGCTGTTTGTGGTGGCCCGTGAAACGGGTGTCAGCCTTGAAGAGTTGAAGGCTTACTGCAAGGAAAACTTCACGGCGTACAAAGTGCCCAAGCACATCGTCTTGCGTGAGTCGTTGCCGATGACGCCGGTGGGCAAGATATTGCGGCGGGAGTTGCGCGATATCGCGTAATGAATTGTTAGCGACGCAGCATCAAAAAGGGGCGGCCAAATACGGACGCCCCTTTTTTTGTCTTCGGAATTTGGCTGTAAGCCCTGTTCTAGAGGGCTTTCTGTCTGTATAGAATTTTTGCTCTAAAAAAGACCATTGATTGGTCTTGAGTCACAAATGTGACTGTAGAGGCTGTTTTTGGCTCTAGTCGGCCTCTGGCAAAGCTGCTACTCTCGGCGCGCTTTGTGACTTCTCGGCCTATATAAAAAGCCAGACTCACCAACACAGACACCAATAAAAAACATACACCAATAATAATCGCATCAAATGCGGTGATGAATTCGCGTTGCTGAGGAGTGGGCTTCCATGATCGAAGACTTTTGGAAGGATAAGTACCCTGCCGGGATTGCTGCCGACATCAATCCGGACGAGTATCCGAATATTCAGGCGGTGTTGAAGCAGTCCTGCCAACGCTTTGCCGACAAACCGGCGTTCAGCAACCTGGGCAAGACAATCACCTACGGTGAACTGTACGAATTGTCCGGTGCCTTTGCCGCTTACCTGCAACAGCATACCGACTTGCAGCCGGGCGATCGAATCGCCGTGCAACTGCCCAACGTGTTGCAGTACCCGGTCGCCGTCTTCGGTGCCATCCGCGCCGGGCTGATCGTGGTCAACACCAACCCGCTGTACACCGCGCGGGAAATGGAACACCAATTCAACGACTCCGGCGCCAAAGCACTGGTCTGCCTGGCCAACATGGCGCACCTGGCCCAGATCGTCGTGCCGAAAACCGGCGTCAAGCACGTGATCGTCACCGAAGTGGCCGACCTGCTGCCGCCGCTCAAGCGCCTGTTGGTCAACAGCGTCATCAAGTACGTGAAGAAGATGGTCCCGGCGTATCACTTGCCCAAGGCCATCAAGTTCAACGACGTACTGCGCAAGGGCCACGGCCAGCCAGTGGCTGAAGCCAACCCGGCCAGCAGCGACGTTGCCGTGCTGCAATACACCGGCGGCACCACCGGCGTGGCCAAGGGCGCGATGCTGACCCACCGCAACCTGGTGGCGAACATGCTGCAGTGCAAGGCGCTGATGGGTTCCAACCTCAATGAAGGTTGCGAGGTCCTGATCACGCCGCTGCCGCTGTACCACATCTATGCCTTCACCTTTCATTGCATGGCGATGATGCTGATCGGCAACCACAACATCCTGATCAGCAACCCGCGCGATTTGACGGCGATGGTCAAGGAACTGTCAAAGTGGAAATTCAGCGGTTTCGTCGGCCTCAACACGCTGTTCGTGGCGCTGTGCAACAACGAAGGCTTCCGCAAGCTGGACTTCTCGGCACTGAAAGTCACCCTGTCCGGTGGCATGGCCCTGCAACTGGCTGCGGCCGAGCGCTGGAAAGCGGTCACCGGTTGCGCCATCTGTGAAGGTTACGGCATGACCGAAACCAGCCCGGTGGCCACCGTCAATCCAATCCAGAACATCCAGATCGGTACCATCGGGATTCCGGTGCCTTCGACCCTGTGCAAAGTCATCGACGATGCCGGCGTTGAACAGCCAATGGGCGAAATCGGCGAGCTGTGTGTGAAAGGTCCGCAAGTGATGAAGGGCTACTGGCAGCGTCAGGACGCCACCGATGAAATCCTCGACAGCGAAGGCTGGTTGAAGACCGGTGACATCGCGCTGATCCAGCCTGACGGTTACATGCGCATCGTCGATCGCAAGAAAGACATGATCCTGGTCTCCGGTTTCAACGTGTACCCGAACGAACTGGAAGACGTGCTGGCGACCCTGCCGGGCGTGCTGCAATGCGCAGCCATCGGCGTGCCGGACGAGAAGTCGGGCGAGGCGATCAAGATCTTCATCGTCGCCAAACCGGGCGTGACGCTGACCAAGGAACAGGTGATGGAGCACATGCGCGCCAACGTCACCGGCTACAAGGTTCCGCGCTCCGTGGAGTTCCGCGACGCGCTGCCGACCACCAACGTCGGCAAGATCCTGCGCCGCGAGTTGCGCGACGAAGAGCTGAAGAAGCTCGGCGTCAAAAAGGTAAGCGCGTAACAAACAAAAAGCCCCGCAGAAGCGGGGCTTTTTGTTGGTGCTCTTGTGGCGAGGGAGCTTGCTCCCGCTGGGTTGCGAAGCGGCCCCAGATCAGACACCGCGATACTTCTGATGTATCTCCATCGCCTGGATGGCGACTGCTTCGCAGTCGAGCGGGAGCAAGCTCCCTCGCCACAGGGGATCGCTGTTACAGGCGGAACTGCGCGAAATTGACGTTGGTACCCGCCGGGCGCATGTCCTGGAGGTACGAGTCCTTGTCGGCGCTCAGTTCCAGGCTCAAGGCTGCTTTACGCTTGCCTTCGTTGCGCACCACCAGACCTTCCAGCTTCTCGCGCAGGAATACCGTCGGCACTTTCAGGTGCAACAGTTCGTCGGTATCCGGGGTGTGCATCAGCAGGTGAACCCACTCGTACTGACCAATGGCCAGACGCGCGACCGGAATATCGAACCACCAGATGTTGCGGTTGCGGTTCAATTCGGTGAAATGGCAGTTGTTGACGCCAAGCACAGCACCGCCAAGTTCCTGGTTTCTGCGGGCAATGGCCTGCTTTTTATCGAGTTTCATAACATTCCTACGGGATTGGATCTTCAGCGCCATGGCCTGAATACGTTGCGCATTCTCGGGGGTTGGTCGGCAAACATAAAGCCCAACCTGCACTGAACGATGAAATGTCGCCCTGAAAATAAATGAAACTCCGCGCAAACGCCTTCGGTCAACCTTGTGTAACGACTTTCCCGTTGAATTGTTCACAGGAGAACTGTCATGGGCAGCACTGGCGATAAAGTAAAAGGCATGGCCAACGAAGCCGCCGGCAACGTCAAGCAAGGCGTCGGCAAGGCCACCGGTAACGAAAAAATGCGCACCGAAGGCGTCGCTCAGGAAAGGAAAGGCGAAGACCAGCAAGCGGTCGGCAAAATCAAGGATGCGCTCAAAAAAGGCATCGACAAGGCATGATCAGACCTTCGATGAGCAACAGAAACGGTCATCCGCAGATGGCCGTTTTTGTGTCAGCCTGAACTTGCACAAGGAAATTGTTTCAAACTCGCCAAGTAGGCTACTTTGATGTAGAAAACGGCCCCTGAGTCGCCACGACTTCGACCAAATTTGCGGCGAAAGGAGACGCTAATGTTTTTCCCACACATGAAAGGTCAGCGCCTGCACCGTGTCATGGTGCGCACGATCACCGAGTTCGTCGACGACGAGATGTCGACCTATGCCTCGGCGTTGGCCTATCAGATGCTGTTCTCGCTGTTCCCCTTCATTCTGTTCCTGATCGCCCTGATCGGTTTCCTGCACCTGCCGGACTTCTTCTCTTGGTTGCGCCTGCAATCGGAACTGGTCCTGCCGCCCCAGGCGCTGGAACAGGTGAACCCGGTCATCGACCAGCTCCAGCAATCCAAGGGTGGCTTGCTGTCCGTCGGTATCGTGATTGCTCTGTGGACCGCCTCCGCCGGTGTGCGGCTGATGATGAGCGCGATGAACGCCGCCTACGACGTGGTCGAAGGCCGTCCGGCGTGGAAGCGTTTCCCGCTGTCGATCATCTACACCATCGGCATCGCTGGCATGCTGCTGGTGGCCGCCGCGCTGATGGTGCTCGGGCCGCAGGTGATGGAATGGATCGCCTCGCAAGTCGGCCTTGAAGAATTCATCGTGACTGTCTGGACCATCGTGCGCTGGCCGGTGGTGGTGATTCTGTTGATGATGGCGGTGGCGTTGATTTACTACGTCATGCCCGACGTCAAACAAGAGTTTCGCTTCATCACCCCGGGTGCAGTGTTGTCTGTGGTGGTCTGGATCATCGCGTCGCTGGGGTTCGGTCTGTACGTCAAGATGTTTGCCAACTACAACGCCATGTATGGCAGTATCGGCGCGATCATCGTGTTGCTGCTGTACTTCTATATTTCCGCGGCAGTGCTGTTGCTCGGCGCGGAAATGAACGCGGTGATCGAGCACATGTCGAGCGAGGGAAAAGACCCTGGCGAGAAGGTCCCTGGCGAACACGGCCCCGGCCATGAAGAAAAACACCACGTGTCGGGACTGGGTCGGGACCACTCGATCAAGCCGACCACTGACGAAGTCATCAAATGATCCGTGAAATCCTGAAAATGGGCGACGAGCGTCTGTTGCGCATCGCCCCGCCGGTGCCGGCCGAAATGTTCGACAGCCCCGAGCTGTGGCAACTGATCGACGACATGTTCCAGACCATGGAAAGCGTTGGCGGGGTTGGCCTGGCCGCACCGCAGATCGGCGTCGACCTGCAACTGGTGATCTTCGGTTTCGAGCACAGCGAACGCTATCCGGATGCCGAAGCCGTACCGCAGACGATTCTGATCAACCCGCTGATCACACCGTTGACCCCGACGCTGGAAGAGGGTTTCGAAGGCTGCCTGTCGGTGCCCGGCCTGCGCGGCGCGGTGGATCGCTATCAGCACATTCGGTACGAAGGTTTCGATCCCAAAGGGCAACCGATCGTACGCATCGCTTCAGGCTTCCACGCACGGGTAGTGCAGCATGAATGCGATCACCTGATCGGCCGGTTGTACCCGTCGCGCATCAGTGACTTCAGCAAGTTCGGGTTTACCGAAGTGATGTTCCCAGATCTCGACCCGAACGCAGACGATTGATTCGAAAACACCACAAAACCCTGTGGGAGTGAGCCTGCTCGCGATGAGGCCCTGACAGTCAAATTATTGGTGACTGACACGCCGCCATCGCGAGCAGGCTCGCTCCCACATTTTGATCTTCATATGGCTTTAGAGCGTTATCTCGACGGTTCCAGGCCCATGGCGATCATCGGTTTGCTCCGCGCATAACGGCTCAAGCGTTCCGCCATGGAGTAGGGCAGTGGCGGGTCGAAGGTAAAACCGCGACGTTCATAAAACCCGCGCAAGTCCGGATGACAAAACAGCCACACCGGGCCTTCAAGCTCCTTGAGTGCCTCGGCGATCAACGCCGCAGCGATGCCCTGTTCACGGCAGGTCGGATCGACAAACAAACCCGTCAACCAATGCCCGTCCGCCACCGGTCGCAAACACAGTGCGCCAATGATCTCCTCGCGCCTGGCCACCCACAGTTGAGCGTCGCGGACGGCTTTCATCGACGATTGGTGAGCGCGATAAAACTTGTTCATCAAGGGCCACAAAGGCTCGGCGAGCAAGGTGTACTGGGTGCTGGGCATGGTCTTCGACTGTCGGTGCGCAAAGCGGGCGATTATAAAAGAACGTGCGCGCAGCGATAGGTGTATACCTGATCCCACACCCCGTATGAGTGGAGTACGTATCATGGCCAAAGGCATGGATTCAAAAAAAGCAGCGAAGAAGAAACCGGCAAAAACCGCCGATGAAAAGCGCGCGGACAAGAAGGCCAAGAAGGTGGATGTGTTCGGGCATTGATCCCGCCGCTGGTAAATGATCGTTCCCACGCAGACGGTTCGACGCCTCGACGTGGGAACGATCCTTAAAATAATCTGCAAGAAAACCCTGCGCCATTGCACAGAAGGGGACTGGCCCCCGATCTGAGCAACGCCATGCCCCATTACTTCGATACCGCCCACCGTGAAGAAATCGAAACACTGCGCCAACGCCTGACCGCTCGCACCGAGTGGCCGACCTGGCTGCTGCTGATCGGCGTGTACGCTGGTTGGTTCAGCATTGTTTTGGGGAGCCATCGGCTGGGGCTCTGGTGGAGCACGGTGTTGCTGATTCCGCTGGTGGTGCTCTGGTTATCGGTGCAGCACGAATTGCTTCACGGTCACCCCACTCGCTGGACATCGCTGAACAAGATCCTCGGCTACGCGCCGTTCGCCGTCTGGTATCCCTACACCCTGTATCGCGACAGCCATTTGCTGCATCACCGCGATGAAGACCTGACCCTGCCGGGTCGCGATCCGGAAAGCCGTTACCTCAGCGCCGAGCAATGGCAGGACAGCTCACTGTACGAACAAGGCCTGCACTGGCTGAACAAAACCGTGCTCGGCCGCTTTGCCCTCGGAGCACCGCTGGCCTTGCTGGCGCTGGCCCGGGAGGAACAGCAACGTCTAAAAGCAGGTGAGCGGCAGGCCTGGTTGATGTGGTTGAGCCACGGCACGTTGACCCTGCTGATGTTGCTGTTTATCGCCCGCTACAGCGTGTTGCCGGTGTGGCATTACCTGTTGCTGATCAGTGTGCCGGCGCTATCGATTGCGATGATTCGCTCCTACTATGAACACCGTCCCCACGCCGAGCCCGAGCAAAGGACGGTCATCAATGAAGCCGCCTGGCCGTGGCGCTGGCTGTTCCTCAACCTCAATCTGCATTTGGTGCATCACGACTTGCCGGGGCTGCCCTGGTACGACTTGCCCCGCGCCTACCACGCGCGTCGCGAGCAATGGCTGGCGCGCAGCGGCGGGTTTCTGGTGCAGGGTTATGGCCAGTTGTGGCGTCAGCATGGGGTGAAGGCTATCGACAGTCCTCGGCATCCGTTCAGTTGAGAAATCCAATGACTTCAGCCTACGCAGAACTTTTGATGTACGTCGCCCCCGAGCCGATCCGCGAGGCCAACGAGCGCTGGCTGACACGAATGCTCGAGCGACTGGGTGCCAGCCGCCGCAACGCCGAGGGCCTTTCGCTGATGGACCTCTGGCTGTCCCCGCACTTGCTGCTGACCCAAACCTGCGGCTACCCGCTGATGACCGCGTTGCGCGGTCGGGTCCGGGTCATCGGTCGTCCTCGTTATGAACTGCCGGACGCCAACGGTGGCAACCATTGCAGCCTGTTGTTGAGTCGCGTCGATGATCCACGGCGCAGCCTGCCGGCCTTTCGCGACAGTCGTGGGGTGATCAATGGCGAAGACTCCAACAGCGGCATGAACCTGCTGCGTCACCGACTGGCGCCGTTGCATCGAGACGGGCAGTTCTTCGCCAGTGTCGGTATCAGTGGCAGCCACCGCGAAAGCCTGCGCGGGTTGCGTGAAGGGACAGCGGACCTGGCGGCCATCGACAGCGTCACCTTCGCCTATCTCGCGCGGCACGCCGAAGAAGAAGTGGCTGGCCTACGGGTCATTGCACGAAGTGCGTTCAGTCCGACTTTACCGTTCATCACCGCCGCGACCGTCACCGATGAACAGGTCGAGGCGCTGCGGCAGGTGATGAATACGGCGTTGCAGGAATTGCCCGAAGTCAGCGAAATCCTCGGTCTGCAAGAGGTGTTGCCGGCCGGCGAAAGCGACTATCAGATTGTGCTCGACTATCAGCAGGAGGCCGAAGCGCTGGGGTATGGGCGATTGCGGTAGGCGGTGTGACAAGATCGCAGCCTCGTTTCACTCGACAGCTGCTACAGGAAATCGGTGTGCATCTGTAGCAGCTGTCGAGTGAAACGAGGCTGCGATCCTTTGATCTTTAATTCAAAAATAGAATATAAAAATGCTTTTTAAATATTATTAATGAATAAGGCTCCTTGCTAGGATCGCGTCACCGGATCACCGGACATTCAGCGACCCCTAACCCTTGGAGCCTCTATGTCCGGCACCGACCTTTCCCATCGCAACGACGTGGGCGGATTGTTCCACGCGCATTACCTTTGGCTGTGCACACGGTTGCGCCGGCATCTGGGCGCCAGTTCCAGCGTCGAAGACATCGCTGCCGAAACCTTTCTACAGCTGCTCGAAGCGCCGGGGCTGACCCCGATCCGCGAGCCTCGCGCCTTGCTCACCACCATTGCCCAGCGGTTGATCTATCAGCTCTGGCGCCGCCGCGATCTGGAACGCCAACACCTCGATCAGCTGCAACACCTCGATCAGCCTCAAGCGATCTCGCCCGAAGAACGGGTGCAAATGAGCCAGGCCTTGCATGGCCTCAATCGCACGCTGGAGCGCTTGCCGGGCAAGGTTCGCGCAACTTTCCTGTTGTCGCGAGTCGACGGTCTGACCTATCCGCAAATCGCCGCCGAACTGGGCATTTCCCAACGCTCGGTCAGCGTTTACATGACGCGTACCCAAGCCCTGTGCGCTCGGCACAGTGCCAACCAATCCTTGAATTCCCTGACCCGGAGGTCCGCTTGAGATCGATCAAAACCCTGCTCGGCAGTTCACTGCTGGCCCTGAGCCTTGTGGCAACCCACGTTCCCGCGGCAGAAAAAACCGCGCCGATCCACTTCGGTGACATCACCTGGGAAAGTGGCAGCCTGATCACCGAAATCCTGCGCTTGATTGTCGAGAAAGGTTACGGCTACCCGACAGATACCTTGCCGGGCAGCACCGTCAGCCTCGAAGCGGCGTTGGCCAAGAACGATATTCAAGTGATCGGCGAAGAGTGGGCAGGGCGCAGTCCGGCGTGGGTCAAAGCCGCCTCGGAAGGCAAAGTGTTTGGGCTGGGCGACACGGTCAAAGGCGCCACCGAAGGCTGGTGGGTGCCGGAATACGTGATCAAGGGCGATCCCGAACGCGGCATCAAACCCCTCGCTCCGGAACTGAAATCCGTCGCCGACCTGGCGCGCTACAAGGACGTGTTTCGCGACCCGGAAGACCCAAGCCGTGGGCGCTTCCTCAACAGCCCGACCGGCTGGACCTCGGAGATCGTCAACAGTCAGAAACTCAAGGCCTATGACCTGACCGACAGCTTCGTCAATTTCCGCACGGGTTCGGGCGCCGCACTGGATGCCGAGGTGGCTTCGTCGATCCGTCGTGGCAAACCGGTGTTGTTCTACTACTGGTCGCCGACGCCGCTGTTGGGGCGTTTCAAACTGGTGAAACTCGACGAGCCGGCGTTCGACGCCGAAGCCTGGAAGACCCTGGCCGACGCCAACAACCCGAATCCAAAGGGCACGCGCTCGATGCCGGCAAGCCTGGCGATTGGGGTGTCCGCGCCGTTCAAGGCGCAGTACCCGGACCTGGTGGCGTTCTTCGAAAAGGTCGACCTGCCGATCGATTTGCTGAACCACACGCTTGGTCAGATGAGCGAAAAGCGCCTGCAACCGCGTCAGGTGGCGGAAGCGTTTTTGCGTGATCAGCCGCAGGTGTGGAAGGGCTGGGTTCCCGGTGAAGTGGCCACTAAGGTGAGTGCGAGTTTGTAAATTTGTAGTGCCTGGTCTTGAGGCCTATACCAACTCTGCGGCCAATGCAGCCTTCACGGCTGGCCGCTGATCAACCCGCACCTGAAACCGCGCCAACGCCGGCCACTCATTCAACTCGATGGCAAACAGGTGCGCCCAGCGCAACACCGTAAACAAATACGCATCGGCAATGCTGAACCCGTCAGCCATCAAATAATCCTGGCGCTCCAGCGTCTGACACAACACCGCAAATCGCTTGAACAGTTTCTCCTTGATCAGCGCTTTGCCCTCATCCGGGAACTGCGAACTGAACAGCCAGCCCAGCCCGCCATGAATCTCGGTCGAAATGAAATTCAGCCATTCCTGCAACCGTACCCGTTCGAACGTTCCGCTCGCGGCTGCCAGGTTCACTTCGGGTCGCAGGTCTGCCAGGTATTGCAGGATCGCCGGACCTTCGGTCAATACTTGGCCATTGTCCAATTGCAGTGCCGCGACGTAACCCTTGGGGTTGATGGCGAGGAAGTTGCCGCCGCTGGCGGTTCGCTTGGTGGTGTTGTCGACGCGGATCAACTCGAACGGCAAATCCAGTTCGCGCAGCACGATGTGCGGCGCGAGCGAGCAGGCGTGTGGGGCGTAATACAACTTCATCGGCAGGGCTCTGGCTGGGGATTTGCGCCAGTGTCATAGTGCGCGGCACCCTCGGTAAAATTAATCTTTCAGAAAGCCGCCATAAGGAAAGCTACTGCCATGATGAATCTGATGCACTGGCGAATGGTGGTGGCGGTGGCTGACACGGGCAACATTACCCGGGCTGCCGAGCGGGTCGGCATGACCCAGTCCGGTGCCAGCCAGGCCTTGGCATTGATCGAAGAAACCCTGGGCGTTCAACTGTTCAGTCGGGAGAACCGCCAGACCTTGCCGACGGCAATCGGCCTGTCTGTGATCGAACATGCGAGAACCATGCTCGGTGCTCTGGAAACCATTCGCAGTACTGTCGATTCCACCAAAGACATTCAGCGCGGGACGATTCGCCTGGCCAGTTTCCCCATGGTGTTGGCGACTTTCCTGCCGCCGCTGTTGCGTCAGTTCAATCGGCTTTATCCCGGCATTCAAGTGGTCGCGCTGGAGGTCAGCGACGATGAAGTGGAAACACTGCTCGGCGCCGGACTGGTGGATGTCGGCGTGGTGTTGAACCCGGCGCCCGAGCGCAATGCCGGTCGCCTGGGACGTGATGCCTGGATGGCCGTGGTGCCCGGCGGTCATCCTTTGGCCCGTCGTTCAAATGAAGAAGGGGTCTCCCTGGCGGAGTTGGCGGAGCAACCTTTTGTACTGGCCACGGGCGGTTGTTCGACCAACGCTCGCAGTTTGGCGGAGGATGCAGGGCTGCAACTGCTTGATGTGCGGGTCGAGGTCCGTGAATGGAGCAGTGCGTTCACCCTGGTGCGGGAAAACATCGGCGTGACGCTGGTGCCGGAGATGACGCTGCCGAGCCATCTTCAGGGTTTGCGCGTGGTGCCGGTGAAGCCGCGTATCGATCGAGAGTTTGCTTTGGTGGCCGCTGCGAATAAGCAACCTTCGGCGGCGGTGCAGGCGTTGATGGGCATGCTCGCTGAGAAATGACGCATACCGAAGCTGAACCGATTTTGTCCTCAATACTGGCCGACTAGTGGCCTTGCTTACCTGCCTCGCCTGTCTATGCTGACTCGTAACTAACTATGTCGGCCGCATCTGAAGGCCGTCATACAGGTTAAAAGTGTGCGCAACCCAAGGCACCGACGCTGAACAACACGGAGCTGTCCGGTCAATGGAATGTCTTATCAGAACGTTAGGGCTGGCCCGATTCCGGGCTATCAAGAGAAGGATGTCTTGATAAGAGCGTTGCTGCATGGACTCTCCGATTAAACATCATTGATCACCTGACCAAGTCCTTCCTGTGGAGGGATGCGTGTGCCTGTTCCCTGGAACGTAGTGGTGGAGCTGTTGAAAGATCAAAGAACTTTCATCAAACAAAAGACCGCGCTGAAGGTGATACGACTATGTTTAACCGACGTCACAAGACTGACCTGCTGGAAATCGAACGATTCAGTTGCGCGCTGACCGAGGCTAACGCGAAGTTGGCCGCAGTCAGCTGCTCGATGGCGATGATTGAGTTCACCCCCGAAGGGATCGTGCTCGATGCCAACGACAACTTTTGCAGTGCCATGGGATACAGCGCCGAAGAAGTGCGCGGAAAACATCACCGGATATTCTGCGAAGAAGCGTTTTATCGAAGTGAAGCCTACGCCAGGTTGTGGCGTGACCTGGCCCGTGGTGAACCGGTGAGCGGGACCTTTTTACGCCTGAACAGGAGCGGCAAGGAGATCTGGCTCGAAGCCAGCTATATGCCGGTGTTCGGCGCTGATCGTCAGGTCAGGAGTGTGATCAAAGTCGCCACTGACATCTCAGCCAGGACCTACAAGGAACACGAAAACGAGAGCATGCTTGAGGCGATCGGTCGCTCCATGGCCGTGATCGAATTCACCCCGGATGGCAAAGTCATCACGGCCAACGACAACTTCTTGAAGACGATGCATTACTCGCTCAACGAAGTGGTTGGCCAGCACCACAGTCTGTTTTGTCATCGAGCCGAAGCCGAATCTCAGGCCTACAAAGCGTTCTGGGCCTCGCTCAATCGCGGCGAATATCACTCGCACCGTTTCGAGCGCAAAGACAAGCACGGTCATACGGTTTTCCTGGAGGCCTCCTACAACCCGCTGTTCGACACCAAGGGCCGATTGTACAAAGTGGTCAAGTTCGCCAGCGACATAACCCAGCAAGTCACCACCCTGCAAACCGCCGCGGAATCGGCCCACAGCACTTCGGTACAAAACGACGCCTGCGCGCAGAAAGGTTCCCAGGTGGTGCAGCAAACGGTGCAGACCATCCAGGACATTTCCAAAGACTTGAACGAAGCGGCGCTGAGCATTGATGCCGTCAGCAAACAGTCCGACATCATCGGCACCATCGTCCAGACCATTCGTGGCATTGCCGATCAAACCAACCTGCTGGCGCTCAACGCCGCGATCGAAGCGGCCCGTGCCGGGGAGCATGGACGCGGGTTTGCGGTAGTCGCCGATGAAGTTCGCAGCCTTGCGGCACGAACGAGCCAGGCTACGGTGGAGATCGTTGAAGTGGTGCGCAAGAATCACGATTTGTCATTGAGTGCGGTGTCGAGCATGCAATCGAGTTTGAGTCGCACCGGGTTAGGCGTGGAACTGGCGAACGAAGCGGGGGAGGTGATCCTGGAGATTCAGCAAGGGTCGCGGCATGTGGTGGATGCGATCAGTCAGTTTAATTCGACGTTGCAGATAAGTTGATAGCGGCACATTAAAAAGGGTCCCTCGAAGGGTAATGCCGATCAGTTAAGCCATTTCAGCCGCAACGCAAACCTTGTAGCAGCTGGCGAAGCCTGCGTTCGGCTGCGCAGCAGTCGTAAACCCTATGTACCCGGTGGGTCTGACGCAACGCAGTGTCTGACTTTACGACTGCTTCGCAGCCGAACGCAGGCTTCGCCAGCTGCTACGGATTGTGTCGTTCCATAACTGATCGGCATTACCCTCGAAGGGACCCTTTTTTGACTTCCGCACTGTTAAAGCGAAGCGAGAAACTTGTCGACCACCTGGCTGCTGCCATTTTCGCTGCTGCTGTTTTCTTTCTCGACCTGCGCCATTTTGGTCTTGTCTTGCATGCGCTCGGCAATCTCTTTACCGATCGCCAGTTGTTTTTCCGGCGGCATGGTTTTAGGTCATTTTCCGTCAGACCCATCTCTTGCAAAATACTGTCGCGCAACCGCTGTTCCGGTGTTTTGCTCATGTACTCCTTGAATGCTTCTACGGCTCGACGATAACGAAGGATTGAGGTCAACATTTGCCGCCGGACGGCAGAGGTCGACCGCACGGTGGACTCAGGCGGCCTGATCGGAGGGCTTATGGCGCAATCGGGATATCGAAGGTCTGAAACGCATCATCCACCGGACTGTAACCCAACACCCGCGTGGTTTCGCTGAGATCCAGGCGCTTGAAGCGGTTGTTGGAAATGCCGTGGGCGATCAGGTGTTGCACGCCTTCGACCTCCACCGAACGTTGCAGCAATTGCACTGCATCGCGCGGGCTCAGCCAGGCGCTCAGGTCTCGGGCATTGGTCAGTTCATGACGGTCCGGGAATTCGAAAGCACCGATCCGTATCGCGATGGTCGAAAGGTTGCGTTTGGCAGCATAGAACGCACACAACGCTTCGCCATAACACTTGCTGACGCCATACAGATTGGCCGGCATGACCTGCATGCCCGGGGTGATCTGCCGGTCCACCGGATAGCCTTCGATGGTTTGCGCACTGCTGGCGAACACCACTCGTTTGCAGCCAGCCGCTGCCGCAGCTTCGAACAGGTAAGTGGTGGCCAGAATGTTATTGGGCAGCAGCTCATTGAAAGCGGCAGTGGCGTGAGGAATGCCGGCCAAGTGCACGATGACGTCGATCCCTTTCAATACTTCGCCCATGGCCGCGAGGTCGGACAGGTCCAGGCTGACAAAACGGTGAGGCGCATCGACCGCAAAGTCGGGCTCGATGCGATCCGTCAGGACGAAGGTGTAGCGGTCTTTTGAGGCTTCGAAAAAGGTTTTGCCGATTCTGCCGCAGGCACCGGTCAGCAGTACGTTGAGTCCGTTCATGAGTCTCTCTTTTCAGGGTAGGAGTGTTGCGGGTTTGGCGTTATGGCAGGCCGTTGCAGCCGTGTTTCAGGAATCCCGGGCGTTGTGCCAACCGTTGGAAATACTCGTCGATGGCCGGGTAGTCGGGGCGCTCCATCGGTGTCATCAGCCAGCGATTGACCGACAGCCCGATGACGATGTCCGCCAGCGTGAAGTGTGGCCCGGCGACATACGCCTTGGTGGCCGCGAGCTGATGTTCGAGGATGCCCATTTTCTGATTCCAGCCGTGTACACCGGCGGCAATGTGATGCGGGTCCCGAAATTCCGGATCTTTGCGTACCAACGCCGTGAACGCGTAGCTCCAGGAGGCATTGAGTTCGGTCGCTTGCCAATCCATCCACTGTTCCACCCGAGCGCGGGCCGCCGGTTCGTGGGGCAGCAGATCGGTGTTGTGGTGTTTACCGGCCAGATAGCGGCAGATGGTGTTGGACTCCCACAGCACGCCGGCCTCATCGATGATCACGGGCACCAGTGCGTTGGGATTGAGCCTGAGAAACTCCGGCGTGTGGGTCGACGCATAACCGCCGCCCCAGTCTTCACGTTCGTAGGCAACACCCAGTTCCTCACAGGTCCACAGGACTTTTCTGACGTTGATGGACGAGGCTTTTCCCAGAATCTTCAGTGCATGTTCCATTGAGCTACTCCGTTAGCGATTCGACGCTTCAGGAATCTAACAGACATTCAGCGTTTTCGAACCGGGTCCGGCAGCGCCGAAGTTGGCAAACCAAACGTGCGATCAAACAGCCAGTTGAAGGCGAAGGTGTAGCACGGGATGAAAATGATCAGCGCCGCGTCCAGCAGGAAGGCTTGCACCAGGCTGATGTTCATCCACCAGGCGATCAACGGGATGAGGAACACTATCAAGGTTAGTTGAAAACCCACGGCATGGGCGATGTGCCGTTTAACGGTGCGGGTTCGCGAAGGCTGACGGCTTTCCCAGCGCTCAAACAGCGTGCAGAGCGGGGGAACGATCAAAGCGTCAGGTACTCTCGCGCACCTTCAACTCAAACCCCATGTCCTGCACCGGTTTCGCAACCGTATTACCAGCCATCAACGTCAACATCTGCTCCGCCGCGCGGCGTCCGATGGCTTCTCGCGGGGTGCTGATGCTGCTCAGACGCGGCACCATGTGCGCCGAGGCCGGCAGGTCGTTGAAGCCGAGGATCGCCACTTGTTCGGGGATCTTGATCCCGCAGCGCATGGCTTCGAGCAGTGCGCCCTGGGCCAGGTCGTCGTTGCCGAAGAAGATCGCATCGACATCGGGATGAGTGGCGAGCAGTTGCAGGAACAGTTCGCCACCAAGGCCGACGGAGGAGGAGCGAGGTGTCAGCACTTCCAGGTCCGGGTCATACAAACCGGCCTTTTGCAGGGCTTTGCGGAAACCTTCGCCTCGCAGCAACGTGCGTTGATCCAGTTGCGCGCCGATGTAGGCCAGACGCTTACGACCGCGTGACAGCAAATGCCCGGCCGCTGTCTCGCCAGCCGCGAGTTGCGAAAAGCCCACGCAATTGAGCCCGGCGGCGCTGTCCAGTTCCATCATGTACACGCAGGGAATGTTGCTGGCCTCGATCATCCGGCGCGAACTTTCGGTGCGGTCGAAACCGGTCAGCAGCAATCCGCGAGGCTGATACGCCATGTAGTTGCGCAGCAGGTTTTCTTCTTCATCACGTGAGTAATGGAAGTTGCCGATCAGCACTTCGAAGCCCTTCGGGCGCAAAACCTGATGAATGGCTTCCAGTGTGTCGATGAACAATAAGTTGGACAGCGACGGCACCAAAACCACCACCGAATGGCTCTGGGCCGAGGCTAACGCGCGGGCGGCAGGATTGACCACGTAGTTGAGTTCAAGCGCTGCTTTCTGCACTTTTTCCACCAGTTCGGTGGCCACCGTGCTGACCCCGCGCAGGGCGCGAGAGGCGGTGATCGGGCTGACACCGGCCAGGCGTGCGACTTCGTTCAAAGTGGGGCGGCCAGTGGTGCGCGTATTTTTATCGTTTTTAGGAGAGATCATCGGACGGCTTGCCAAACAAAATTCGAGGCACTAAGGTAGCGCTGTCTCGACGCAGCTGCAAATGCGTGAGCGGGGTTTGCCTGATCCCCGTTTTTTGGCGTCGGGAACGAACATGCTGCAACCCACAAAAATGACAAGAAGGCGTCGGCAACTTCTGCTTTTGCTCTAGAGTCATAACTGGCAAAGGTAGCGCTGTCTGCGCGCTGAGGTGTTACATGAATCATCCCATCACCGCCCTGGTCATCATGGGTGTTGCCGGTTGCGGCAAGACTTGCGTCAGCGAGGCCTTGTGCCAACTCAGCGGCGCGACCGCCATTGAAGGCGACACTTTCCACCCTGCCGCCAATATCGAAAAGATGAGCGCGGGTATCCCCCTGAACGACGACGACCGTGCCGGCTGGCTCGACAGCCTGTGCGATGAATTGCGCCGCATTGACGCCAAGGGCGAACGCCCGGTGCTGACCTGTTCGGCCCTCAAACACATTTACCGTGAACGTCTGCGCAGCGCCTTGCCGGGCCTGGGCTTCGTGTTCCTGGAACTGACCCCTGAAGTCGCCGCCGATCGTGTCTCCCATCGACCAGGCCACTTCATGCCGTCGACGCTGATCGACAGCCAGTTCGCCACCCTTGAATCGCCCGTTGGCGAGCCCCTGACCCTGGCTCTGGACGCTTCGAACCACAGCGTCGACCAATTGGCGAAGCAAGCTCACGACTGGTGGCAGGCTCATGGCCTGAAACACGCCGTATGAGTTTTGCTCGAAGAGATAGCGCTGTCCTGATGGCTTGCGAATTCCCCGCTTTAATAACAACAACAACCAGGAGACACCCCTAATGTTTGGCATGTCCCACGAGACGTTCCTGCTGCTCGATGCAGTGGTCACGGTGATCGGGCTTATCGTCCTGATTACCAAGTTCAAGTTTCACCCGTTCATTGCCCTGATCATCGCCGCAGCCTTTCTCGGGCTGACCTCCGGCATGCCGATCGGCACCATCATCAAGGCGTTCCAGGACGGCTTCGGTGGGGTGCTCGGGTTCGTCGGGATCATCCTCGCGCTGGGCACGATGCTCGGTAAAATGATGGCCGAGTCGGGCGGGGCGGATCAGATTGCCCAAACGCTGATTCGTGCGTTCGGCAAGGACAAGGTGCAGTGGGCGATGATGTTCGCGGCCTTCCTGGTCGGCATTCCGCTGTTCTTCGAAATCGGCTTCGTGCTGCTGATCCCGCTGGTGTTCATCGTGGCGAGGCGTACCGGCGTGTCGATCATCAAGATCGGTATCCCGCTGCTGGCCGGTCTGTCCGCCGTGCACGGTCTGGTTCCGCCGCACCCGGGTCCGTTGCTGGCCATCGGCGTGTTCGGTGCCGACATTGGTAAAACCATTCTCTACGGCCTGATCGTTGCGTTGCCGACGGCCATCATCGCCGGCCCGATCTACGGCACGTTCATTGCCAAGTACATTCCGGGCCATCCTAACCAGGAACTGGTCGATCAACTGGCGCGTGATGACGATTCTGCCGATCTCCCGAGCTTCGCCATCACCTTGATCACCGTGCTGTCGCCGGTGTTCCTGATGCTGCTCAAGACCTTTGCCGATGTGGTGCTGCCGGACGGCAACTTCTTCCGCACTTTCATGGACCTGATCGGTCATCCGATCTCGGCACTGCTGCTGGCGTTGCTGCTGTCGCTGTACACCTTCGGTTACAAGCAGGGCATTGGCTCCAACCAGATGCTCAAATGGCTGGATGCCAGCCTTGCGCCAACCGCCGCAATCATCCTGATCATCGGTGCCGGTGGTGGCTTCAAGCAGATGCTGGTGACCAGCGGCGTTGGTAATGTCATCGGCAACATGGCGGTGGCCGCGCAGATCTCGCCAATCCTTCTGGCGTGGCTGGTGGCGGCGGTGATCCGTATCGCGACCGGTTCTGCAACCGTGGCGACTATTACCGGCGCGGGCATTGTGGTGCCGGTGGTGGGGATGATTCCGGGTGTGAACCGTGAGCTGCTGGTGTTGGCCACGGGTGCCGGTTCGTTGATCCTGTCTCACGTCAACGACGCGGGTTTCTGGCTGGTGAAGCAGTACTTCAACATGACCGTAGCGGAAACCTTCAAGACCTGGACCGCGATGGAAACCATCCTGTCCGTGGTGGGCCTGGGCTTTATCCTGCTGTTGTCGCTGTTCGTCTGACACAAACGCCAAACACAAAAAAACCGCAGCGATGCGGTTTTTTTGTGGGTGATGAATCGAAATCCCTGTAGGAGCTGTCGAGTGAAACGAGGCTGCGATCTTTTGATTTTGTTTTTTCAGATCAAGATCAAAAGATCGCAGCCTCGTTTCACTCGACAGCTCCTACAGTGTCAGGTGTCAGGCGTTGGTTTTGCTGATCAGACCATCCGCCCGGAACATCCCGCGAATCCCGCGTATGGCCTGACGAGTCCGGTCCTGGTTTTCGATCAGCGCGAAGCGCACGTGATCATCCCCATACTCACCAAACCCTACGCCCGGCGACACACAAACCTTGGCCTCGGCCAGCAGCTTTTTGGCGAACTCCAGCGAGCCCAAGTGCGCATACGCCTCGGGAATCTTCGCCCAGACATACATCGACGCTTTCGGGTTCTCGACCATCCAGCCCAGTTCATGCAGGCCTTTGACCAGTACGTTGCGACGCTGACGATACTGCTCGGCAATGTCTTTGACGCACTGCTGATCACCTTCCAGCGCCGCAATCGCCGCGACCTGCAGCGGGGTAAACGTGCCGTAGTCGTGATAACTCTTGATCCGCGCCAGGGCATTGACCAGTTCGGCATTGCCGACCATGAAACCGATGCGCCAGCCCGCCATGTTGTAGCTCTTGGACAGGGTGAAAAACTCCACTGCAATGTCCTTGGCGCCCGGCACTTGCATGATCGACGGGGCTTTCCAGCCGTCATAGACGATGTCGGCGTAAGCCAGGTCGTGCACCACCAAAACGTCGTACTGCTTGGCGAGGGCGATCACTCGCTCGAAGAAGTCCAGCTCCACGCACTGGGCGGTAGGGTTGGACGGGAAGCCGAGGATCATCATTTTCGGTTTCGGGATCGAGCCGCGAATGGCGCTTTCCAGTTCGGCGAAGAAGTCCACGCCTGGAATCAACGGCACCGAACGCACCTGGGCGCCGGCAATCACCGCGCCGTAGATGTGAATCGGGTAGCTCGGGTTCGGCACCAGAACGGTGTCGCCCTGGTCGAGGGTGGCCAGCATCAAATGCGCCAGGCCTTCCTTGGAACCGATGGTGACGATGGCTTCGCTTTCCGGGTCGATGTCGACCTCGTAGCGATCCTTGTACCAATTGGAAATTGCCCGGCGCAGACGCGGAATGCCCTTGGACGTCGAATAACCGTGGGTGTCTTCGCGCTGGGCGACGGTGACCAGTTTTTCGACGATGTGCGGCGGAGTAGGGCCATCAGGGTTGCCCATGCTGAAGTCGATGATGTCTTCGCCACGACGACGGGCGGCCATCTTCAGCTCGGCAGTGATGTTGAATACGTAAGGGGGGAGTCGATCTATGCGCGCAAAGCGGCGCGGCGAACCTGGGTTAGCCATTATTGCCTCGGATAACGTGAGCGCCCGGAACCGTCCGAGCGACGCTGGTCACTGCGGTGACCTGTGGCGGAATGTAAGGGCTGATGTGGCAAACTGTCCAGCGACTATGTAAACAAATTTATCCGAAGGAAATCGGTTGATGGAATTTACCAGTGGCTTCTTGCTGAGCCTTTCGCTGTGCCTGGACATCGGCGTGGCCAACATCGCGATGATCACGTTGGCGATGCAACGTGGCTATTTTCAAGGCTTTGCGCTGGGTTTGGGGACCTGTGTCGGCGACCTGATCTACGCCGTGCTGGCCTTGGCCGGGATGACCGTTTTGCTGCAATACGAAAGCGTGCGCTGGGTGCTGTGGATCGGAGGTTCGGCGCTGTTGTTCTACTTCGCGGCGAAGATGATCTATTCGGCGATCCACCATGAAGCGGTACTGGCGCAGGCCGAAGACGTGGGTCAGAACTCCCATCGGCGAGAGTTTTTTCGCGGGATCTTCCTCGCCATGTCGTCTCCCAGCGCCATTCTCTGGTTCGCGGCGGTGGGCGGCACATTGATCGCTCGATCCGGCGGCGGTGGCGCCCTCAGCTCGGCGCTGTTTCTTGGCGGATTTCTGTGCGCCGGGGTGCTCTGGTGCGTGGCTTTGTGCTTCGCGGCGAGTCACGGCGGCAAGTTGCTGGGCGACAAACTGCTGCGTTACTCCTATATGGCATCGGCGGCGATCTTCTGCTATTTCGCGGTCTACGTGATCCTATCGGGTTATAACGAGTTTGTCGGCGCAGTTGCTGTCCAGCAGTTGCATGCACTGTAACTGGGCGAATTCGGTTTGGGTTCTATACTCCCAGCCGAACCCACTTTTTTGTTCCAGGAGTTGAGTCATGGATGAGCAAACAGGCGACGACACCGCCAAGCCACGCTTCGAGTACGGGCACTTCCTGCTCATTGCAGGACTTGGCGGACGATTTACCGCAGACACCACTAAAGGCATTCCCGATCTCTGGGAGAAATTCATTCCCGAGATTGGCAAAATCCCCGGTCAAAAAAGCGAAGTGACCTACGGCATCTGCTGCAATCCGGATGGCAAGGGCGGCTTTGAATACATTGCCGGCGTTGAAATCAGCAAGCTCGACGACCTGCCGGATAAATACCGTTGGGTCGAGGTCCAGCCTCAGCACTACGCCGTGTTCGAGCACAAGGGCTCGCTCGATCAGTTGCCCCAGACCTTCCAATACATCTGGAAAACCTGGCTGCCGCAGTCCGGTTATCAGGCGGCGGACGCGCCGGAATTCGAACGCTACAGCGAAGACTTCAACCCGAAGCTCAACACCGGTGTGCTGGAAATCTGGCTGCCGCTCAAAGCGTAATGAGCGGGTCGAGCGGCGGATCGGCGGTCCGCCTCTCTGATCGATATGAACACCTTATTAATTTATGATCCCCAGCCTTTCCATCGCTGATCCCGAGCTGCCATGAACACCGTCATCCGTCACGTCACACCTGCTGATCTGGACCGCTGCTACGCCATCGAAACCGTTGCCTACGAAGGCGACGAAGCCGCCACCCGCGAAAAAATCGCCACGCGCATTGCCACCTGGCCCGAAGGTTTCATCGTGGCCGAAGTCGACGGCGTCGTAGCCGGTTTCATCAATTCCGGTGCGGCGTTTCAGGTCGAGATGTCGGACGAGGCGTTCAAGGAGCTGATCGGCCACGACCCGGCCGGCCCGCACGTGGTCATCATGTCGGTGGTGGTGCACCCGGATTTTCAAGGGCAGGGGCTAGCGAAACAGTTGATGGGCGAATTCATCGAGCGGATGCGCGCGCTGGGCAAGACCCACATCCATCTGATGTGCAAGGAGCGGCACATTCCGCTGTATGCCGGGTTTGGCTTTGCCTACATCAAGCCTTCAGCGTCTGACCATGGCGGGATGGCGTGGCATGAGATGATTCTGGAGCTGTAAACACAGCTCCTACAAGGGGGGGCGTTGTATCAGTAGAGGCTGTTGCGCACTCTGGCCGGCGCTTCCCGGTCATACGTCTCGGCATCGAACTGCCCATCGTTCAACCGCTTGTGAAACGCACCCGCCGTCGGCAGGGCAGAGCGTTCGAGGTGCTTTTGCGGGTTCCATAAATCCGAACGAACGATGGCCTTGGAGCAGTGGAAATACGCCGCTTCCACCGTCACCAGCATCACCGTGCGCGCCGGTTTGCCGTTCACCGCAAAGCTCTCCAGCAACCCAGGTTCGGCGCTGATCTTTGCCGTGCCGTTAACCCGCAATGTTTCGCCAATTCCGGGAATGATGAACAACAGCGACACCCGCGAATCGAGCACGACGTTGCGTAGGGTGTCGATGCGGTTGTTGCCCGGCCGATCCGGGATCGCCAGGGTGCGTTCATCAATGATCCGCACGAAACCCGGCGTGTCGCCTCGTGGCGAACCGTCCATCCCGTCAGGCCCCACCGAGCTGACGATCACCAGCGGCGAGGCGCGGACCATTGCCTGATAGTCCTCGTTCAGAAAGGGGATCTGCTTGCGCACGGCGCGGTCGTGGGGTTGGCCGTAGAGGGCTTCCAGTTCTTCGATGCTGTTGAGCATAACCACCTCAGAAAATCAGACCCATGCGCCGTTCGTAACCGATCCGGCCCTTGTAAGCTTCGCCGCTGTCGACCCAGCCGAATTTTGCGTAGAGCGCGATGGCCGATTCGTTGTCCGCATCCACCGACAACTCCAGCCCCTTTATTTCCGGAAACGCCTGACGCGCCACGTCGGGCAGGGCTTGCAGACAGGCCTTGCCATAACCTTTGCCCTGAGCCCGTTGATCGACTTGCAGTGCGTGAAGGGTGGCGCTGTGTTCATCGGCCCAGGCCGGCAATACGGGCGGGCGCTTGAGCAGCAGAAAGGCCACGGGAACATCCTCGACCAGAAGCGCGAATCCTTTGACGCCGGGGCCGGGTTTGGACAGCAAGGTGTGCAACGCACCGTGAATATCGCCGGAGAACCTGATTTGTTCTTTGTGAACTTCAATGGCCTCGACCTGCTGGCGCTGGAGCGCGTTCAGGCTGTCGTAAGGCACGAGTCTGGCTGTCACTGGAGTGTCCTTTTTCCAACAAAATGTGTTTCGGATTCTAACGAGTTTGTGTCCATGGATTATTTTTATTTCTACTGTCGATTTGGCTTTTCGCCAGACGACTAAGGGTGTCTTCACAACAAAAACCACGGAGAACCACCATGAACGCTACCCACGAAATCCAGACCCTGATCGACACCTATCGTCAGGCGGTCATCGCCAAGGATGTCGAGAAACTCATGCCCCTGTATGCCGACGACATCGTCTCCTACGACGCGGTCAAGGCCCTGCAATTCCGCGGGAAGGCAGCCTACCGCGCGCATTGGCAGGAATGCATGGAAATGTGCCAGGGCGCGCACACGTTTGATTTCGACCATATGAACATCGTCGCGGACGAGCACATCGCCTTCGCCCATTGGCTGGCCCATTGCGGTGGCACCAACGAGAAGGGCGAAACCCAGGCCTGCTGGATGCGCGTGACCGCCTGCTATCGGCGCGACGAAGGGCAATGGCGCATCGTCCACGAGCACTGGTCGGCTCCGTTCGACATGATGAGCGGCACGGTGCTGTTCAACCTGGAACCCTGAGCATCAGGCCGATTCGTCGGGAATGTCGCGAAAGCGTCAATCTGCAGCCATAGTTGATCCGTTCGATTCAGGAGAGCCCCATGAAGTACTTATGCCTGGTCTACAGCGACGAACATACGTTGCACTCGCTGCCCGAGAGCCCGAACGACGCTGAATGCATGGCCTACGGCGAGGCGATCCAGGGCAGCGGCCGAATGGTCGCCGCCGAGGCGCTGGAGTCGGTGCAGACCGCGACCACCGTGCGCATGCGCAACGGGAAGATGTCGATCACCGATGGCCCGTTCGCCGAAACCAAGGAGCAGTTGGCCGGCTTCTACCTGATCGATGCCAAGGACCTCAATGAAGCCATCCAGGTCGCCGGCAACATCCCGGCGGCCCGGGTTGGCTGTGTCGAGGTTCGTCCCGTTCGCCAGTTGAATCCCGGCGCCTGATGTCGGCCGAGTCGGTACGGGCGCAGGTCGAGCAGGTTTACCGCGACGACTCACGGCGGATTCTGGCGACCCTGATCCGTTTGCTTGGCGATTTCGATCTCGCCGAAGAAGCCTTGCACGAGGCGTTTTTCGTCGCGGTCGAGCGCTGGCAGCGTGACGGCGTGCCGGACAATCCGCGCACCTGGCTCGTGTCCACGGGGCGCTTCAAGGCCATCGATGTGTTGCGTCGGCGCGCACGCTTCATCGCGTCGCAACCGATGTTGATCGCTCAACTGGAGGCGCTGGAGCAGGCCGACTGGAGTGACGAAGACGTGGAAGACGATCGCCTGCGCCTGATCTTCACCTGTTGTCACCCGGCACTCGCGGCGGACGCCCAGGTGCCGCTGACGCTACGCGAAGTCTGCGATCTGACCACGGAAGAAATCGCCCGGGCGTTTCTGTCGGCGCCAGCGACCATCGCCCAGCGCATCGTGCGGGCTAAAGCAAAAATCCGTGACGCAAAAATTCCTTATCAAGTGCCGACCCTGGCGGAATTGCCCGAGCGCCTGGACAGCGTGCTGCGAGTGATTTACCTGGTGTTCAACGAAGGCTATTCCGCGTCCATGGGCGCGGAACTGACCCGTGAGGATTTGACCCGCGAGGCGATTCGGCTCGGTCGTTTGTTGATGGAACTGTTGCCCGAACCCGAGGTGATGGGGCTACTGGCGCTGATGCTGTTGCATGAGTCCCGACGCCCGGCCCGGACGTCGGCGAGCGGAGAGTTGATCGTGCTGGATGAGCAGGACCGTTCGTTGTGGGACGCCGAGATGATCGCTGAAGGTTGCGCGTTGGTAGAGCGGGCGCTGACGACTCGGCAATTCGGGCCTTATTGCCTGCAAGCGGCGATAGCAGCGTCGCATGCCGAAGCGCCCACGGCGGCGGAAACGGACTGGCTGGAGATTGTGGGTCTGTATGACGTGCTGTTGCGGGCGGTGCCTTCGCCGGTGATCGAATTGAACCGTGCGGCGGCGATCTCCAAACGGGATGGACCGTTGGCGGGGCTGACGTTGATTGAAGGGATTCTGGCGCGGGGTGATTTGCTGGATTACCACTTGGCGCACACGGCGCGGGCGGAGTTTTGTCGGCAGTTGGGAAGGGTAGATGAGGCGCGGGCGGCTTATGAGCGGGCGTTGGAGTTGACGCAGCAAGTGCCGGAGCGGCGGTTTATTGAGGCCCGGATCAAGGCGTTAGATCGCCCCCTCACCCTAACCCTCTCCCCAGGGGGTAGAGGGGACTGACCGAGTCGATATTTAGATATTCTGCGACCGGGGAAATTGAGCCGAACTCAGAGTTTGAAAAGCACCGAGATCGGCTCCCTTTCCCCCTCTCCCCCGTGGGGAGAGGGCTGGGGTGAGGGGTGGCCCTAACCATCGCCATCGCTATTCCAGCATCTTGCCAAGCAACCAACTCCCCGCCGGCCCCGGCGGATGCAGCCGCGACCACAGCGCATCGACGAACACCGGTTTCGGCCAGCCGCGCACGTCCAGTTCCTGCAACGTCCCAGGCCCAAACCGCTCCACCAGCCACCGCGGCAACGGCGCCCAGCCGAACCCGCCCTGGGCCATTTCCAGCAGCATCAGATAACTCGGCGCCGACCAGACGCGCCCCTTCGCACGGCTTTCATACGGATTGACGATCGTCGCCAGACGCAGCTCCCGGTGTTGTTGCAATACGTCCTGATCGATGTGGCCCAGCGCCGCCAACGGATGTTCGCGGGACACGAATAGGGCAATTTCCGTACGTTCCTCGACAGTCGAACTGACCAGATCCGGCGGGTAACTGTCCTGTTTTTCGGCGAAGGCCACATGCGCCCGACCCCGTTGCACCAAGGCCACCAGGTCATCGCATTCAGCGATCAGGCATTCAAGTTCCAGATCCGGATAACGCTGCTCGAAGGCACTGAGCGCCGCTTCGAAACGGTCGGACTGATACGTGTCGGAAATCGCCACGGTCAGTTTTGGCTCGACCCCTTGGGACAGTTGGCTGGCGGTCATTTCCAGTCGGCTGGTGGCGGCCAGAATGTCCTCGGCCCGTTGCAGCATCACGTGCCCGGCCGGGGTCAGGCTCGGCTTGCGGCTGCTGCGGTCGAACAGTGTCAGGTTCAAGTCGATTTCAAGGCTGGCCACGGCGGCGCTGATGGTCGACTGACTGCGGCCCAATTTGCGCGCCGCGGCGGAAAACGAGCCTTGAGTCGCTGCTTGCACAAACGCCTGCAACACTTCCTGAGAAGCCATGAACTATCGCCTTGATCGATGGTTATTGGTTATGAAGTATCGATGTGAAGAAGGATCATGGCAACCACAGTCACTCAGAGGAGTCTGGCCATGAGCGCCAACAAATCCATCACTGAACGTATTTTCCAGGCCATCGGCTTCGAATTGCTGGCCATCCTGATCTGTACGCCGCTGCTGGCGTGGATCATGGACAAACCGATGCTCGACATGGGCGTCGTGACCATGGCTATCGCGGCACTTGCCCTGGCCTGGAACGTGGTCTTCAACGGATTGTTCGACCGTGCGCTCAAACACTACGGCATCGTGCACAACGCGTGGGTACGTGTTGTCCATGCGCTGTTGTTCGAAGGCGGTCTGGTCGCGGTGGGTGTGCCGTTGATTGCCTGGTGGCTGAAGGTCAGCCTGTGGCAAGCGTTCGTGCTGGATATCGGCGTGTTGCTGTTTTTCCTGCCGTACACCTACGTCTACCACTGGGCCTATGACGTGGTACGGGAGCGGATGGTGATGCGCCAGGCTGTCTCGGGATCCCTGTAGGAGCTGTCGAGTGAAACGAGGCTGCGATCTTTTGATCTTGATGGCGTTTACAAAAACATCCCGCCCGACGCTTCCACGCGCTGCCCGTTGATCCACTGACTGCCCGGCGCCGAGCCTAGGTCCTACAGGTCTCGTGTGGTCAAAACAATTGGGTGAAGAGCCAATACAAACTGCCCGACAACAGAATCGCTGCCGGCAAGGTCAGCACCCAGGCCATCAGCAGGTTGCGGATGGTCTTCATCTGTAAGCCGCCGCCGTTGGCGACCATGGTCCCGGCCACGCCCGATGACAGCACGTGCGTGGTCGACACCGGCAGGCCGAACATGTCCGCCGCGCCGATGGTCAGCATCGCGACGGTTTCCGCCGAGGCGCCTTGCGCATACGTCAGGTGGGTCTTGCCGATCTTCTCGCCGACCGTCACCACGATGCGTTTCCAGCCGACCATGGTGCCCAGCCCCAGGGCGATGGCCACCGCGATTTTCACCCACAGCGGAATGAACCGCGTGGCGTTGTCGATCTGCTGCTTGAACAGTTGCAGTTTGCCGCTGGTGTCGGCGTCGAAGTTGCCGACCTTGTTTTTGTCCATCAGGCGAATGGTTTCGCTGGTCAGGTACATGTCGTTACGCACGTTGCCCATGGCCTCGGCCGGGACTTTCGAGAGCGAGCCGTAGCCCTTCACTTCGTTACCGATATTGCCGGTCAACGCAGCGAGGGCAGGGATCAGTTGCGGCGTGACTTCCTTGCTGCGCACGTATTCGGACAGCACCGGACGCGGGTCGGCCGGCGCTGGCAGCGGCGCACTTTTGACCAGCGCTTGTTGGGTGACTTCGGCCACGGCGGCAAACTGCAGCGCCTGGTCCGCCGGCATGGTGCGGTTCAGCGCGTAAGCCATTGGCAGCGTGCCGACCAGAATCAGCATGATCAGGCCCATGCCTTTCTGGCCGTCGTTGGAACCGTGGGCGAAGGACACGCCCGTGCAGGTCAGGATCAACATGCCGCGAATCCACCACGGTGGCGGAGTGTCGCCCTTCGGTGCCTTGTACAGTGCACGATTCTTCACGAAAGCACGCAAGGCCAGCAGCAACAGCGCGGCAAACGCGAAGCCGATCAGCGGCGACAGCAACAGCGCGTAACCGACTTTGGTTGCCTGCGCCCAGTCCACGCCGCTGGTGCCGTCGCGGCCGTGCATCAGGGCATTGGCCACGCCGACGCCGATGATCGAGCCGATCAGGGTGTGCGACGACGAGGCAGGCAAGCCCAGCCACCAGGTGCCGAGGTTCCACAGGATCGCGGCGATCAACAGGGCGAAGATCATCGCGAAACCGGCGGAGGAACCGACTTGCAGAATCAGCTCCACCGGCAGCAGGGCGATGATGCCGAACGCCACGGCGCCGCTGGACAGCAGCACCCCGAGGAAGTTGAAGAACCCGGACCAGGCCACCGCGAAATTCGGCGGCAAGGAGTTGGTGTAAATCACCGTGGCCACGGCGTTGGCGGTGTCGTGGAAACCGTTGACGAATTCAAAGCCGAGGGCAATCAGCAGCGCCACGCCCAACAGTAGAAACGGGGTCCAGGTGGTCACCACGGTGCCGAGTTCGTTCATGTCGTGCATCAGGCTGTAGGCGGTGAACAACAGCCCGCTGCCCAGCACAGCGAAGAAAATCACGATGGTCAGCAGGCCGGGCTTTTTATCGAGTTGCGGTTTGGCGCTATTGGCGGGCGCCTGGGCGGCGGTGAAGGAAGGAGTAGCCATGACGGACAATCCTGAGGGGAGAAGGAGTGTCGCCCATGATCGTTGCTGAATGTTACAGAGAGGCTGCGCTGGGTCATGGTTTGGGTTTTTTGTGAATCCGTTGATCTGATCCGTCTCGGACTTGGATGGTGACTGTGCTGCCGTCTTCGCGAGCAAGCCCGCTCCCACACTGAACTTCAGTGAGCGCAGATTTTGTGCCCGGCAGTGATCTAGTGTGGGAGCGGGCTTGCTCGCGAAGGGATGTAAGCCGCTCTCAATAATCCTGCCGCTTGCGAAACGCCCAACGCCCGGCGATCACGGTAAACGTCGCGACCAATGCCACCAGAATCCAGAACCCTTCCGGGTCGCTGGAAAGCGGCACCCCACCGACGTTCATCCCGAAGAAACCGGCAATGATGTTGATCGGCAACGCCAGCACCGTGACCACGGTCAGGGTGAACAGCGTGCGGTTGCTCTGTTCGTTGAGGTTGGCGGCAATTTCTTCCTGCAACAGCTTGATCCGTTCGCCCAGCGCCGTGAGGTCGTTGATGATCAGCGCGAACTCCTCGGTGGACTTGCGCAGCTCCTTGACGTCTTCCTTCTGCAACCACTGCGGCGGGCGATTGAGCAGGCGCAGCAACGAGCCTGGTTCCAGCGCCAACAAGCGTTGCAGGCGCACCAGCACCCGTCGGTTGGCACCCAACTCAGCCCGGTTGGTCGACAGCCGCGAGGACAACAACTCATCTTCGATCTGATCGACACTGAGGCTGGTCTTGCGCACGATCTGGGTCAGCACTTCGCCCTGATCGCGCAGCAGATGCACCAGCAATTCCAGCGGTGAACGAAAGCATTCACCGGCCTTCACCGACGAGCGCAGTTTGTCCACCGAGTGCAGCGGTTGCAGGCGTGCGCTGACGATCAGCCGACTGCGGGCGCAGACCCACAGCGTTGAGACATCCGAGGAGACCATGCTGCTGAGGTTGAACACCACGTCGTTGACCACCGCCAGCAACGCCGAATCCACATGCTCGATGCGCGTCGAGCGCGAACCTTCATGCAGCGCTTCGAAAAATTCGTCGGGCAATTCCAGATGGCTTTTCATCCAGCGCTCGCACGCCGCATGAGCCAGGTTCAGGTGCAGCCAGAGAAATTCGTCGTTGTCGCCGGGTTGTTGCAGGCACTGCAACGCCTTGGCCGAATCGAGCTCGCGGCCGCGCTCGCCGGGGCGAAAACTGAAACCGTACAGCAGACCGAACAGGTCCGTGTCGCGATGACTTTGGTCGATGCTGTGGTTCATGGAGTCTCGCTGAAGGAGGTGCGGTCGGTCGCTTTGTGTAGCAGCTGGCGAAGCCTGCGTTCGGTTCTGTAGCAGCTGTCGAGCTTGCGAGGCTGCGTTCGGCTGCGCAGCAGTCGTAAACCTGAGTGCGAGGTTTTTCTGAAACACCGCATCGTCTGATTTCACGACTGCTACGTAGCCGAACGCAGGCTTCGCCAGCTGCTACAGATCGCGTTATGGCGGGTTTTGCAGGTTCACTTGAGCCACATCATCGCAAGGGTTTTTGACGGCTTTGTGACAGTTGGATAGCGGCAAAATAGTGGCCGTACCGATGGTCGGAATTCATTCAAGAACCGCTCTGGGGCGCCGATTACGCTGACGTTAACTTGCACGGCTTTGGCCACGAATCAAGGTCGCAGACAGGGATGTCCGGACACCTTTCACGCCTTGTTGCGGCGTGCCTCATCCCTGTCATGAGTATCACTCGATGCTGCAAAAATCCCTGAGATCACAAATCCTTGCCTTGTTGAGCGGCAGCCTGTTGGCCATGTTGCTGATCGCCCTGGCCTGCTTTCACTTTCTGTCCAGCGGTGTTCAGAACTACGCGAATCTGATCGAAGGCCCACTGCACACCTCGCAATTGATCGATGAAGCCAACCTGCAATTCAAGGTGCAGGTACAGGAGTGGAAAAACGTTCTGCTACGCGGCAAGCAGCCTGCGGATCTGGACAAATACTGGAAGCAATTCGAAGACCGCCAGCGCGACGTGCAGGGCATCCTCGGTGAACTGGCCGGACAGAAGGGTATCGAGCCGTCACTCAAGACTCGCATCGAACGCCTGCGGGACGAACATCGTCTGTTGGGCGCGGCCTATCAGAAGGGCCGTGACGCCTACGTGGCGGCAGGCGCTGACCCAACGGCTGGCGACACGGCGGTCAAAGGAGTGGACCGCGCGACCAGCGATCAGATGAGTGAGTTGGTCAGCGAACTGCGCAAGCAGGGTGCCGAGCAATCGAAGCTGATCAGCGCCGACGCTGACCGCACCGTGTTGCTGGGGATCATTGTGATGCTCGTCTCGGGTCTGTTGATCGGGTTGCTGAGCCTGTGGCTGGTCAACCGCAACCTGGTCGAGCCGATTCGCAAACTGATCGAGTACGTGGCGCAACTCAGCCAGGGTCGTTTCGCCGAACGCGTGGCCAGCACCCGTCAGGACGAGCTGGGCAAACTGGCGACGGCCGCCAATACCCTGCGCGATTTTCTTGCCGAAACCTTCAACCGTTTGCAGCGCAGCGCCCAGGATCTGGACAGCGCCAGCGGTGAGCTGAATTCCATCGCCAGCCTGATGGCCAGCGGCACCAACGAGCAGTTCAACCGCACCGATCAGGTGGCCACGGCAATGAACGAAATGTCCGCTACCGCGCAAGAAGTCGCGCGTCACGCAGCCGATGCGGCACGTGCCGCCGACGATGCCGACCAGTCCGCCCAGCAGGGCGAAAAGGTCATGCAGGGCACCATTCACACCATCACCCAAATGCGCGGCGAAATCGCCAATACCGCCACGGTCATCCGTCGTCTGGAAACCGACAGCGGGCGCATCGGCAAGGTGCTGGAAGTGATTCGCGGCATCGCCGAGCAGACCAATCTGCTGGCGCTCAACGCCGCCATCGAAGCGGCCCGCGCCGGTGAAGCCGGGCGCGGTTTTGCGGTGGTGGCCGATGAAGTCCGCAGTCTGGCCCAGCGCACGGCGGCGTCGATCATCGAGATCAACCAGATCATTCAAACTGTGCAAACCGGTGCGGTGGACGCCGCTCAGGCGATTGAAAGCGGTCAGTCGCGCAGTGAGGAAAGTGTCGAGCAAGTGACTCAGGCCGGCGCCATGCTGGAGCGCATCACCCTTGCCGTGGAAGCCATTCGCGACATGAACCGCCAGATCGCCACCGCCGCGGAAGAGCAGACGTCGGTGGCCGAAGACATCTCGCGCAACCTCACCGAAATCACCAGCATCGCCAGCACCAATCTGGACAACGTGCAGCGCACCGAAGCGGCCAGCCACAACCTGCACGGGTTGTCGGGGCAGTTGAATGAAGTGACGGCACGTCTAAGCGCGTAACAGGAAGGGCTGTGTACCGGTTTGCTTACCGAGTCGGTACACAGTCGATCTCAAGTCCGCAGTGTCGATGTCGATGATCACGGTAATCCCATAAACCCAATGGAAAACCGCCATGGTCAGCATCACTTCCGTTTCGATCACCCCGACGGCCACGACTGCTTCGAACAAGACTGCCGTCAGCGACAGCACCGAAGACACCTCAGTCACGGCAACCGCTGAGGCGTCCAGCGACACCACCAAGGTATCCGCCGGTGGCGCCCCCGCGGCGAGCGGCAGCAGCTCCAGCAGCAGCGAAGAATCCGATACGGTGAAAGAGCTGCGCAAGCAGATCGCCGAGCTGCAAAAGCAATTGCAGGAACAACAGCAGCAACTGCAAGCGGCCCAGGCCAGGCAGGAAAGCGCCGAAGCAAAAGCGGCGGACGTCGCGGCGGCTCAGTCGCAGATTGCGACGACTTCGGGCTCGTTGCAGACCGCGACGGCGGCGTTGTTGCAGGCGTTGCAGGATGAGGGTGGCAGTACTTCCGGTTCCTTGGTCAGTACGACTGCTTAACTCCGTGCTGGAAGACCGAAGGTGAACGTCGTGCCCTGTTGCTCGGTCGAGACCACGTCCAGTTTTCCGCCATGGGACTGCGCAATCTGACTGGCAATGTACAACCCCAACCCGAGGCCGGTCTGTGGTGTTCCGCTGGCCGATCGCGAGTAGGGTCGGAACAGATGGGGCAGCGCATCCTCGGTAATAAGCCCCTGATTGTTCACGCTCAGCACGAACTGTCCTTCATTGATCTGCGCGCTGATATCGATCGGGCCGTCGGGATCTCCGTGAGCAACCGCGTTCGCCACCAGATTGGAGAGTAACTGTGCGACCCGTTCGCGATCGCAATGAACGCTGTGCAGGTCACCGATGGACGATTGAATGGTGCGGTCGGGATGGACGCTCTGAACCCCTGAAATCACATGCCGCAACGCATCCTCGAGATCCGGGCACGGTTCAATGTTCACGGGAATGCCACGGCCCAAAGAGCCGCGAGCGAAATCCAGAACGTCATCGACCAGTTTGGTCGCACGACGGGCGCTGGTGAGGATATGCCGGGCCCGTTGCTGATTCGCCGGATCGGGTAGTTTGCGCAGGAGCATTTCGGCGCCAGCGCTGATGGCGAACAAGGGGTTGCGCAGATCATGCCCGAGCACGGCGATGAACTGTTCGCGCAGTTCGGCGGTTTCCCGTTCCTGCTTCAGCGCTGATTCGGTCTTTTGCAGGTTTTCTTCGGCCTCGATCTGCAGCGCCAGCATCCGGGCGAAGGATTCCATGGTGCTCTGGATCGTGCTGGATTTGAGGGGCGCAGGGTTGGGGTCAAGGGCGCAGAGGGTGCCGAAAAAGCGTCCGTCGGTGTGGAAAATCGGCACGGAGATGTAGCTTTCGAACTGATAGAGTCGAGGGGTGTGGTGATCGCGGTAAAGCGGGTCTTCACTGGCCTTGTCGATGACCACCGAATGATGCGCCTGACGAATTTCGTGGCACAGAGTCGTGACAAGATCCAGCTCACCGCCAACCTGTAAACCGAAATTCAGCTGGTCGAGCACCGCACATGCCGTCCACGACTCTTCGGTGACCCGGGCCACGGCGGCGAAGCGCAGGCCCGTCAGTTCATGGATCACTTGAAGAATCGCCGGCACCGCACTGATCCGACCAATCGTGGCGATGTCTGCTGCCGCTACTTGCCCCATTTCAATCTATCCCTGTATGAATGGTGTGGTGGGATTCTAGCGGGCTGACGCGGCGTTGACGCGACTTGATTGCCTGAATTTGACGTGCAAAAAAGCCGCACGATCCGAAGATCGTGCGGCTTGTTGTTAGGCGATTACACGTCTTGTTTGTTGCTCAGTACTTTGCCAGTGGTGGCATCGAAATCCACGTCCCATTCAACGCCTTCAGCCGTGCGCAGTTCGACCTCGTATTCGTAGCCATTGAAATGGTTATCCAGATCCGTGTCGGTGATGGTCGCACCCGGATGCAACTTCAGAGCAGCCTGGTTCATTTCTTCCAAAGGCTTGATCTTGCCGCTTTTGACCAGCTCAGGGATCTGGTCGACGCGGACATCAGCCTGAGCCAGGCCAGCGGTGAGGGTCAGGGCAGCAGCGGTGAAGAGGGCAGTCAGGGTTTTCATGAGGTTCTTTCCTTGGATGAGCTGTTTAAGTGGGATCAGGTTATCCGGCGCAACTTAATCCACCCTTAATTCTCCAAACGCGACTAAGCGAAGATCGTTCCCTCGTTCATCAGTAACCGTTGTTCTGCAGCAATTGCGCAACACTGGCCGCCGCCGGGCGTTTGTAGAACTTGAGCAGTTCGCTGGCGCGGTTGGTGAAGATACCGTCGACGCCGGCGTCCATGACTTTCTGGTAATCCACGGCATCGTCGATGGTGTAAACGTGCACCAACAAGCCCTGATCGTGGGTGTACTGGTTCATCCAGGGTTGCACCAGGTCCGAGTAACTCTGATCACCACCCTTGGTCAGCGCGGCAGAAGGGCCGGTGCCGATCGCACCCTGGGCTTTGGCGTACTCGATCCATTGCTGGAATTCGGCTTTGTCTTTCGGTTGTTGTTTGGCGTAGTAAGTGGCTTTGTCCTTGTCGCCGGATTCGGCAAACGTCACCTTGGAATTCGGCTCGATGCTGCCTTCACCGACCCACAGCAGGAGGATTTTCGGCACTTTCGGCATTTCCTTCTCGAGCAGTTCGAGGCTGCTCTTCTCAAAGGTTTGCAGCACGACTTTACCTTTGCCCTGGCCGACGGCCAGATCGCTCTTCGCCAGTTTCGAACCGGCCGGACTCAACCAGCCGCGGTCCTGGAGTTTTTCCTTGAGGTCGCGCTCGATCCCGGGAAATTGCTTCGGTTCTTTGGTTTCGATGTACAGGCCAGGCTTGTGCAGCGGATTGCCTTGGGCAATGTCGATGATTTCATCGAGGGTCAGAATTTTCAGACCGACGTACGCAGGACGCGCGCGATCCGGGTAGGCAGCGTTGAACCAGCTCCCGGCATCCAGGGTTTTCAGCTCGGCGATAGTGAACTCGTTGGCCGGGCGGTCCTTGCGCTCAGGGAATTTACTGGCGACGTCGGTGGTGCGTTGCAGGTTGTTGTCGTGCAGGGCGAACAGCACGCCATCCTTGCTGCGTTGCACATCCAGTTCCAGGTAGTCGGCACCCAGATCGCGGGCCAGTTTGTAGGCGGCGGCGGTGGATTCCGGTGCATCGAAGGACGCGCCACGGTGAGCGATCACGGCCGGATGCGGAATGCCCGTGCGGGTTGCCAATGCGGTGGAGCTTGGCTCGCTGGCGGCCTGTGCCTGGCCGAGGCCCAGCATCAGACTCAGCAACAGGGCGCTCTTGGTGAAGGTAACAGGCATGGTCGAGGTCCTTTCGCAGATTTTCAAAGACGTATCTTTTAACAACTGAGCGCCGCTTGCGCTATCGCCAGACCGACATAAACGTGTTTAAAGCAGATTTTTTCAGCGCTTTTGTGCGCTTCTTTGCAGTACTCTTGGCCCCGGCAGTTACCCCGGCAGAGGGAACGCCCATTCGCTTGCCCTGCGTGTAAACCATCGATCACCGGTCCTTAACGACCTTTTGTGAGGTTTATCATGCGCATCACTTCCGAGCTCATCTGCCAGGCCGCCGACCAACTCAAAGGCTTCGTCGGCCTCAATCGCAAGACCGGCCAGTACATTGTTCGTTTCAGCGAAGACTCCTTCGGCATGGACGTGGCGGATGACGGCATTATTCCCACCAGCGAATTCGTCTGGGCCCCAGATTCCGCGCAGGCCATGACGCTCAAGCGTGAGTTGATTCAGTTGTTGCTGGATCAGAACATCGATGACCGGATCAACATCACCGAGCCGTTGCGGGTGTATATGAATCGGCGGGACGTGCCGGAGATTTCGGCGGTTCGCAGTCTGGTGCAGAGCTGAGTTTTGCGGTGACTGTGCGGGCCTCTTCGCGAGCAAGCCCGCTCCCACATTAGTTATGTGTCGATCACAAGACCAATGTGGGAGCGGGCTTGCTCGCGAAGGCGGCCTGAAGAACGCCGCATCATTTACTGCTTGAACTCATACGCCCGCTCAACCTTGCACACCCGCGTATGGCAAGACGAATACCAGGTCGACCGCCCACGCTCGCGAATTTCACTGTGCTCGGGATGATGTTTCCACGCCAGGATCGCCGCTTCGCTGGCCCAGTAGGACACCGTAATCCCGAGCCCGTCTTCACCCCGAGCCGATTCCACACCCAGGAAACCGGGTTGCTCACGGGCCAGTTCGACCATGCGCGTGGCGGCCTGCTCGTAACCGTGATCACCGTCGGTGCGCAGGGAGGTAAAAATCACCGCGTAGTAAGGCGCTGGCGGAGTCTTGGCGATCATGACTTCTGCCTCTTGCAGGCTGCGATCAACGCACGGACCAGCGGCGGCAGCTTGCCCTTGAGCGCTGCGCGTTCAGGTTGGAATAGCGTCGCGACGAAGAACGGATGACCTTTGAGTTCCACCGCCCGCAAGTCGCCGGTTGAGTCGTGTCCAACGGCGCACAGCTGTTGGCTCAACAACTCACGTTCAAACGCTGGATTAACGCCGTAGCGGCAGCGATATCCTTCGACAATCTCAGCGCTTTCGTACGCCTGGGCGATCAACGAGCCTTCCACCAGATGAATGCTGTCGACGGCCTCCACCAGCGAACAGGCCAGTGGTGTGAGCAGCGCTCGCGCCGTATCCGGCGATGTCTCGCCATGTTCGGCATCGTCCCAGCCCAGAACATGTCGGGCGTATTCGAGTACGGCGTGTTGAAAACCGCCACAGGTGCCAAGGAAGGGTCGCTGCTGTTCACGGGCAAAACGAATCGCCCGCAACGCACCGTCCCTATCGCGGTAAGGGCTGGCGGGCACGCACCAGAAACCGTCGAAGCCAGCCAATGGCGTATCGGCGCTGATGCGGTCGGTGGCCAACCACTGGAACTGCACGTCTGTGCCCGCCTGTTCGGCGGCCATGCCGAGGGCGATGGGGATGGCTTGGTGAGCGGTGACTTGCGGATCGTAATCGCCGATCAGGGCGATGCGGATTGGGCGGGTTTCCATGAGTGCGCTCCACGCTTGTTGATTCCTGGCACCCACTATAGATTGGCGTTCACGCACTCAATATTGGCGTTATCCCAATTGATCAATGCACCGACGCACTATCGACTGGACTACCCCGACCTGTCCCTGATCCTCGCGCTGGTGCGCGGCGGCTCTCTGGCCCGGGCATCGACGCTATTGAAGGTCGACGTCTCGACCGTATTTCGCGCCGTGCGCCGACTGGAAGCTGCGCTGGGCCAGCAACTGTTCGAAAAAAGCCGCACCGGCTACTTGCCCACCACCTTGGCGCAAACCCTGGCCGAGCAGGCTGAGCGGGCCGAACAGGCGCTGGAGGCAGCGCGCATTGGCGTGGAGCAGGGCGGTGAAGTCATCAGCGGCACGGTGCGCCTGACCTGCACCGATTCGGTCTTGCAGGGTTTGCTGTTGCCGGCGCTGGCACAGTTCATGCCGTCCTACCCGGCGCTGACCATCGAGTTGAGTACGTCCAACGACTTCGCCAACCTCAGTCGCCGGGATGCCGATATCGCCTTGCGCCTGACCCGCACACCGCCCGAGCACTTGGTGGGGCGGCGATTGGCCCAGGTTTCCTATCGAGTCTGTGCCAGCGAGGCGTATCTGAAATCGGTCGATTCCGAAGACTTGGCTTCGCTGACCTGGATTGCCCCGGACGACTTCCTCCCCGATCACCCCACCGTCGCGTGGCGCCGTCAGCAGTTGCCCGGTGTCACACCGGGTTATCGCTGCAACAGCATGTTGTCGGTGACTGAGCTGGTGCGGGCCGGGCTCGGTGTCGCGGCATTGCCGGACTTCCTCATCGGTGAGGGCCTGCAACCGTTGAGCGAGCCGCTATACGGTTATGACACGGCGCTCTGGTTGCTGACCCGCCCGGACTGCCGCGCCTTGCGCTCGGTGGTGACGTTGTTCGATGAGTTGGGGCGGGCGCTTCGATTGCCTTGACCGAGCGCTAAATCTTCGGCTGATCCTTGCGCACGAAGTGCTGATGCATTTCCGAGGTCAGGCTTTCGATGCGTTCGGTGAGGGCCTTGGTCATTTCGGTGAGCCGGGTGTTTTGTTCGAGCAACTCCAGCAATTGCGCGGTGTTCTGCGCCGCTTGCGCCTGACGTTCACTGTTGGCGACGGCCAGGGATTCGCGGTGCAGGGCGTCGGCGTCGGACTGGGCTTTATCCCGCGCCGCCTGACGGGTCTGGGCCAGCAGAATCAACGGCGCGGCATACGCCGATTGCAGGCTGAACGCCAGGTTGAGCAGGATGAACGGATAGAGATCGAAGTGCGCCACGCCGAACAGATTGAGGCAAACCCATAACACCACGATCAGCGTCTGCGCGCCGAGAAAGGTCGGCGTGCCGAAGAACCGCGCGAAGGCCTCGGCGCGCAGGGCAAACTTGTCGTTGCCAAAGGTAGGCGCCAAGTGTGCATGGGCGCGATGAAAACGCAGATGGTCGACGGGGAGGGCGGGTTGAGTGTCGGAAGTCGTGGTGGTCATGGTGCTCTCTGCATGGCGCTGGGACTGAGGCTCACTATAGACCCAGCGCCAGTTTCATTCTGAAACACATTGCGGCGTTTTATTCCGAGCTACCGCTTACTGCTAAAGCGGCGGACATTGTCATTTATTGCAACTCGATTTAGAGCTGATAGCAGGCCAAAAACATGTCCAGCGCCGACTCCACCACGGTGGTCTGCATCTCGGCTGACAGGCCGGGCAGGCCCATGGAAATCTGTGGCCAGAACGCAAAGGATTTGAGCATTCCCTGAATCTGTTGTGCAGCGAATTCGGGGGCGACCGGTTTCAAACGGCCATCAGCCTGAGCGGCGCGGATCCACACGGTCAGGCCTTCTTCGCGCTCCCCCATTCGGGCGACCATATTCTGGGCGCGCTCGGGGGAATGGATGGTGGCGGCGATGGCCACTCGCGCAAGGTCGAGAAAATTGTCATCGCCCAGCATCTGCAATTTCGCCATCAACATCCGGCGCATCTGATCGCGCAGCGGCAGTTCAGGGTGGTAGGGCGTTTCCTGTTCTGACGTCACCCGCGCCCACAATTGATTGAGGATTTCGGCGAACAACTCTTCCTTGCTGGGGAAGTGGTTGTACACCGTGCGCTTCGACACGCCGGCGGTGGCAGCGATCTTGTCCATGCTGGTGATGTCGAAACCGTTGGCACGGAATTCGGCAATCGCCGCTTGAATGATGGCTTCGCGTTTTCGGTCGGTGAGGCGCTGTGGAGCTGTCATAAGTACGCTTCGGCAGGAAGTAGTGAGAATTACACTTGGCAGTTTACTTGTGATCGGGTTTGATGCAACCTAGAAACTACACTGTGCAGTGTAATGTTTTGTTAATCCTGCGCAGTGAACACTAGATCTCCGGCTGATGCGTGCGTGCCTTGGCCATTTATCGTCCCAAGCGGAAAACTGCGAATCAGGTGGTTTTCCTGGAGTCATTCAGTCATGGCCACTTCAACTTCCCCTGCGGACAACGCCTCCACGCCTGAAGCATCCCGTCAGGCAGAAGGGCTCTTCCGAAACCATGCGCCCGTGCAACGTGAAGGCTTTCGCAAAATGGTGCGCATCATGTGGAACATGATCTTCCACAAACCGCGTAACACCCGCCCGACGGCGCCTGTCCCGGTGCAAGCGCTGACTCAGGCAGCCTTGATCGCCGCCCCCAACCACAGCGTTTACCGCCTCGGTCATTCCACCGTACTGCTGAAACTGCGGGACAAATTCTGGATCACTGACCCGGTCTTCGCCGAGCGCGCCTCACCCGTGCAATGGGCCGGCCCGAAGCGCTTTCACCAGCCGCCGATCAGCCTCGAAGAGTTGCCGCCGATCGAAGCGGTGATCCTGTCCCACGATCACTACGACCACCTCGATTATCAAGCGGTGCTCAAACTGGCGGACAAGGCCAAGTACTTTCTGACGCCGCTGGGCGTGGGCGACACCTTGATCAAATGGGGCATCGACGCCAGCAAGGTCCGCCAGCTGGACTGGTGGCAGGGCACCGAGGTTGATGGCATCCAGTTTATTGCCACACCTTCGCAACACTTTTCCGGCCGCGGTCTGTTCGATGGCAACAGCACGCTGTGGGCCTCGTGGGTGATGATCGACGCAGACACGCGAATCTTCTTCAGCGGCGACAGCGGTTATTTCGATGGCTTCAAACGCATCGGTGAGCAATACGGCCCGTTCGATCTGACACTCATGGAAACCGGTGCCTACAACGTCGAGTGGCCGCATGTGCACATGCAGCCGGAACAAACCCTGCAAGCGCACATCGACCTTAAAGGCCGGTGGTTATTACCGATTCACAACGGCACGTTCGATTTGTCGATGCACGCCTGGTTCGAGCCCTTTGACCGCATTTTGGCGTTGGCCTGGGAGCGGAATGTTTCGATTACCACGCCGCAGATGGGTCAGGCGTTCAATGTGATGTATCCGCAGCGGGGTGGAGCCTGGTGGTCGGAGATGGAAAACGTTGGCGATCAGGTGGAACCTCAGAACGCTTGATAACGTGCCGCCGGGCCGACCCCAGGGAGCGGCCCGAATGTCACAACTAAACTAGCGGCGTTCATCCTGTAGCAGGTTTAGATATTCCGAGATCTTTGCCACGGTCAAATCGCGAAATTTTCCGCGGAGCATTTCATTCAGCTCCTCCTGAGACAGTCCGAGCTTTTGTGCCGCCTCAGTCTTACTCAGCCGACCGGTTTCGAGAAATATGCCAATCTTCATAACGTATTCAGATTTGGCCCGCATCTCACCCGCATCGGGATACCCCAGCGCCTCATAAACACAGCTGTCGCTTCCATTGACTTCACTCATTCGCTGACACCTCACTCAACCATCGCATAATCCGCCCGCCCCACCGGGTCAGGCGTAGACCCTTTCACATTCATCCCTCGACCCGGCGCAAACCCCGGGAAGAACACCAACCCCTCCGATTCAAACCGATATGCCAACGCCAGCCGCGTAACATCCAGCACGTCGCGTTCATCCTCAAATCGCTGAATAGCGTCCACCGAAACCCCGGATTCCCGAGACAGTTCCTCCACACTCCAGCCCAGCATCGCTCGGGCCTGAACGCTATGCGCGGGGGTGAACTGGAAAAGGGCGATACGTTCCAGGGTGATTTTCATCGCATGAGAGGCCATGGTGTTCTCCGGGCTCAAGAGTGCTGATTCAAAAAATACTGTGTTTTTGTACAGTTGTTTTGAGCCCGAATCAAACTCATTTTTTGATCGGTTCTATTTTTCCTCTCAGGCAGGCGCGTGGGAGCGACTACGCTATTTCTATGCGGGCTCCTGAACGCTCAATGAGCTTTCAACTCCCGTCAGCAGCAATGATTGAACGTCAGCTTTCTGATTTTCAATACAAGGAAAGTGGCGTTTCTGACGCAGTGCGTCACAGCGTTACGCGGGGAAGGGAATCATGAAAAGACTACGTCTGCTATGTGCCCTGATCGGTTTTACAAGTCTGCCCGTCGTGGCTGATATGGCATCGTTAAGCAAAGAGGCCTTTGTCAGCAACCTGATAAATCAAATGACCCTGGAGGAAAAAATCGGCCAACTGCGGCTGATCGCCATTGATGAAAAGATGACGCCCGAAAAGATACGAGAAGAAATCGCCGCCGGGCGAATCGGTGGTACGTACGGCTCTGTGAGCCGCTACGTCAACCGACCCATGCAAGACGCGGCTCAACAAAGCCGTTTGAAAATACCGATGTTTTTCGGCTGGGACGTCATACACGGCCATCGAACCATTTTTCCCATTGGCCTGGCGTTGGCCTCCAGCTGGGATATCGGCGCTATCGAGTTGAGCGGTCGAACAGCGGCGAAAGAAGCGAGTGCCGACGGTATCGATTTGACCTTCGCCCCGATGATAGATATTGCCCGGGATCCTCGCTGGGGGCGCACCTCCGAAGGCTTCGGCGAAGACACCTATCTGGTTTCGCGCATTGCCAAAGCGATGGTTCAGGCTTATCAGGGCGCAAGCCCGAATGCACCCGACAGCATCATGGCCAGCGCCAAACACTTTGCCTTGTATGGGGCTGTCGAGGGTGGACGCGACTACAACAGCGTCGACATGGGCCTGGCCAGAATGTACCAGGACTACCTGCCACCTTATCGTTCGGCGATTGAGGGTGGCGCGGGGGCGATGATGGTGGCGCTTAACTCGATAAATGGCGTGCCAGCCGCTTCCAATGCCTGGTTGATGCAAGACCTGCTTCGCAAGGCATGGGGCTTCAAGGGGCTGGTCATCAGCGACCATAACGGGATAAACGATCTGGTTCAGCATGGTGTTGCGAAGAATCCCCGCGAAGCGGCCAGGCTCGCGATCAGGGCTGGCGTTGATATGAGCATGAACGATTTCTCCTATGGGCCGGAGCTATCGGGGCTGCTTGAGTCAGGCTCTATTTCCCAGAGCAATATTGATAATGCAGTACGCGAAGTGCTGGGGGCCAAGTACGACATGGGGCTGTTCGAAGACCCTTACCGGCGCATCGGCATTGCCAGTGAAGACCCCGCTGATAACAACGCCGAATACCGTCTGCACAGAACGCAGGCCCGTGAGGTGGCACGCAAGACATTGGTGCTGCTGAAGAATGAAAACGGACTCTTGCCGCTAAAAAAAGAGGGCGCGATCGCGCTCATAGGCCCGCTGGCAAAAAGTACCGTCGACATCATGGGCAGTTGGTCCGCAAGTGGCGTGGCCTCGCAATCAGTGACGATCTACGACGGGCTGAAAAGCGCGATGGATCAGGGCTCGCTGATCTATGCCCGAGGCGCAAATCTCGAGGAGGATCAGGAGGTTGTTAAATACCTGGAATACCAGGGAGTGTCCGAAATCGCGAACGACCCTCGTCCGGCAACAGAAATGATTGACGAAGCGGTCAAAGCTGCACAGCAAGCTGATGTGGTGATTGCCGTGGTGGGTGAGCCCCGCAGCATGTCCCATGAAGCGGCCAGTCGAACCAGCCTCGATCTGCCGGGGCGCCAGAGCGAATTGATCACCGCCCTGAAAGCCACCGGCAAGCCGCTGGTACTGGTATTGATGAACGGCCGGCCGCTGTCCATCGGCAAGGAGCAGAAACAGGCCGATGCGATTCTGGAAACCTGGTACAGCGGCTCCGAGGGAGGCAATGCCGTTGCCGATGTGTTGTTCGGTGACTACAACCCGTCCGGCAAGTTACCCATCACCTTTCCACGCTCCGTGGGGCAGATCCCCAATTACTACAGCCACTTGAACACCGGTCGCCCCTACATCGTGGGTGCGCTTCGCAACTACACGTCGCAATATTTCGATCAATCCTATGGTCCGCTTTATCCCTTCGGCTATGGGCTGAGCTATACCGATTTCAGCCTGACCGACATGGCCCTGTCCTCGACCACACTGAACAAAACCGACAACCTCGTCGCCAGCGTCATGGTGAAGAACATCGGCCAGCGCGACGGCGAAACGGTGGTTCAGCTGTATATCCGCGATGTCGTTGGCTCCGTCGCCCGTCCGGTCAAAGAACTGAAGAACTTTCAAAAAATCATGCTAAAGGCCGGAGAGGAGAAAGCAGTCCACTTCAGCATTGATGAGAACGACCTGAAGTTCTTCAACACCCAGTTGGAATACGCCGCCGAGCCGGGCGAGTTCCAGGTGCAGATCGGTCTGGATTCTCAGGATGTGAAGGCGCAGAGTTTTGAGTTGCTGTAAGGCCGAGGCATTAGCGGCAGTGGCCTCTCTTTTTGGGCTAACTACTTCGCCCCCTCCAGCCAGACAGACGGTGCCTGCCCCAGTGCGCGGCGGAACATGGTCGAGAACGCCGCAGGGCTGTCATAGCCAAAATCCAGGGCAATCCGCGTCACCGGTTCGCCCACCACCAGCCGCGCCAGAGCCAGCACCACGCAAGCCCGCTGTCGCCATTGGCTGAAACTCAGACCCGTCTGTTGGCGGAACAGGCGATTGAAGGTGCGCAGACTGATATGCAACTGATCGGCCCATTGCTGTGGCGACTGGTGAGCGTCGGGCCGCTGCACAAAGCCCTGGCACAACGCGAGCAACCGCGCATCGACGGGCAGGGGAATGTGCAACGGCAGGTGAGTGCTGCGCGCCAGCTCATGCAGCAGCAAGCCGATCAGCGTACCGTCGCGCCCGCGCTCGTCATACGCCAGCGGGATCTCCACCGCCTCCATCAGCAAATGCCGCATCAACGGCGAAACGCTGATCACCTGGCAGCGATCCCCCAGATCCACCGCACCCGGCTCGATATACACACTGCGCGTGCTCACCCCCATCATCAGCACTTCATGCACCACCCCCGGCGGAATCCACACCGCCCGCTGAGGCGGCACCACCCAACTGCCGTCGAGCGTACTGACCTGCATTACCCCGGTGGCGCCGTACAGCAATTGCGCCCGCCGATGTGTATGACGAGGCAACAAATGGCCGTGGGAATAATCCGTACCGATGGCCACCACCGGCCGTGGCGTGTGGTCCAGCAGATCAATCGAAACATTGCGCATCGAGCAGCCCCAGCGATTGGCGTAAACGCGAACATTATTGGCTGACTTGCTGAAGCAGGCCAAGGCGCATCGCTCTATCGTCGACCGTTCTCAACAACGGACGACTCCCATGTTCTATCTCCTGCTGGCACTCTTCGGCTGCATGACCGGCATCACCGCGGTGCTGTTCGGCTTCGGCGGCGGCTTCGTCGTCGTGCCATTGCTCTACCGCATGCTCATGACCAGCCACGGCACAGACGACCCCGTCGGCCAATCGGCGATGCACATTGCTGTGGCAACCTCGACCTGCGTGATGATCGTCAACGCGACGATCGCCACCGGAAAACACCGACGCGCCGGTAATCTCATCCGACATTACCTGTGGCCGTTGGGCGGGTTTATCGGCGTGGGCGCGGTAATCGGCGCCGTAGCGGCGATGTGGGCAAGTGGCGAGGTGATTCGCTATGCCTTCATCGCGTACCTGGGCGTGACCATTGCGGATTGCCTGTTGCGACGCGGCTTTCTTACAGCGTCCGACACCGCCATCCCACGGCGATTGGGAAGGACAGAAGTGTCTGGTGGGGGCGTAGGAATCGGCACCATCGCCACGTTTCTCGGCGTAGGCGGCAGCGTCATGACCGTGCCGTTGTTGCGGCGTTGCGGGCTGAGCATGTCTCAGGCGACGTCCATGGCCAATCCGCTAAGTTTGCCCGTGGCGCTGGCCGGGACGCTGACTTACATGGCCATGGCTGGGTTTACCGAGTTTGATCTTGGGCCGTGGTTTGTCGGTTATGTGGATCTGCTGGCGTTTGCGGTGTTGACGGTGGGGTCGCTGGTGGGGATTCGGCTGGCTACGCCTTGGATCGGGCGGATACCGGACCGAACCCATGCGCGGGTGTATATCGGTTTGCTGGTGCTGGTGATGATCAGCCTGTGCCTGAGTTAATCGCAGTTACTTCGCCTCCAACCCCGGCGCTTCGCGAATGATGAAGTGATCCAGGTTCTCAATATTCGCACTGAATACCCCGAACGTCTGCTCGGGGTTTTTCTTGCTCGGCACCTGCTTCAACTCCGGCGTCACACCATAAAAGAAGCAATACAACTCTTTCCCGCTCTCGCTGGCGTGCTTGATCTCTTCCAGAAACGCTTTGCGCTTGCGGTAGTTGTCGATCAGCTTTTTGCTCAAGTAAACGTTGACTGAATAAGGCTTCTTCTTCGCCTCGTCCGCTTGCTTGAACCAGACCTTCTGTTCGAAGTCGATGCGAAAACTCTGCGTGTAATCCTTGATCTCTTTGATCTTGCCCCAGTAAATCAGCCCCTTGTTGTCCTGCAGATACTCGATCTTCTTGAAGAACGACCCATAAGGCGCCGTGTGCTCGCCAATCTTCAGCGGCATGCGCTTGAGCAGCTCCTTGTCCTCGAAGTTCGAGACAAAACACTCCACTGGATGGGCGAAGACACGGGTCTTGTCCGGTGCTATTTCATGGCTCGGGTGTTCTGTGTTGCTAGCCGCAGTGGTTGGCTTCGGATCGTCCCGCACAACATCCGCCGCCACCGCAGCGTTCGACGGCTTACGCACATACTCACGTCGAGTCAGCAATAACTCCGACGGGAAATGCTCCTCGCGACTGTCATCCGTTTCCGCACCGTCCGCGTCCACACCTGACGCCGACGCCTTGAGACTGACATAAGGACAATCCGCAACATGCCGGGTGCTGGGCGTGTTCTTGAAGTGCGGGGTGCGCACGTAGTTCACGTTTTTGGCGTTGAACGTCGTCAACACATTCGCCGCATCGAAGGCCAAACGACAGGCATCGTTGGGGCATTGGAAGTGTTCTTTGGCCGAGTCAAAATCCATGGTTTCGTCGAAATTCAAATCGCGCACGTCATAGATCGACAGCTTGTCGTCGAGGCTGAGGCAGTAGGCGAGGTCGAATTTCATGGTGGGCTCGGGTCCTCGAGTGGGGAAGGGTATTAATAGCGGGAGGTGGGGCGGGTTGCACTTATTGTTTTCAACATGCCGCAAAATCTGCGGCAACACACCAAACCTGTGGGAGCGAGCTTGCTCGCGATTCCCAACATCAACACAGCAACCAAGCCAGGCACGAACCTGTGGTGAGGGGATTTATCCCCGTTGGGTCGCGAAGCGGCCCCAGTTTATTCATCCAATAAAAATCCGCTGCCTGAAAACTCAAACAGCGGATTTGTGAACAATCAGTATCCTCGCAACAACCGCGAAGTCCTGCGCCACCAGGATTCCTTGCGATTGAACGGATCGTCCGCTAGCAAGCAGGGCATATCCCGCAACCGAATCCACGGCTCATCCTGCCAATGCAGCATGCTGAGCGACATCTGCGGCCAACTCAGCACACTCAACGTCGGACGCTCGACCGAACGCACCGGGCGGGCATCACGCAACGCAGGCACAACCTGATGCGTCAGCCACTCACGAAGCTGGCGATACTCGGGGCAGTAGTGATAGACCAAAAGCGCGTACACGCCGGACTCACTTACCATCAAGTGTTCTCCGGCTGTGTCATAGGTCTGCACGCACATCATCTGCCGTTGATCGGCGTCGAGTTTGCGCAGCATGCGCTCATCAAGATATTTGCCCATCAACCGGCCTAGCTCATGAGCACAGAACCACGCTTGGTTCTCTACCAGAATCGCGTGCAGGTGCGATTTATGGCGGGTGAACAGAGTTGGTAAAAGTGGTTCAGGCATGGCGTGCCTCCTGACGTGGAAACACGGGAACAGATCTACAGGTACAGCGATTTACCTTCATCGTGAAGGTTGTGAAGTCAGGCATTTCCTTTACCTCTGGCTGCTTTCTTAGGGCGTTCGTTATGGGTGTCGGGAGCTAAGAAACCCACCAGAGACGGGCCGGACATATTCCCCTTTCGGGTCTTGTATTCGCCCACTCCCGACATAACGGGGATTTTCTCGCAGGCGTAGGAAAACCGCAGACGAAAAAAAGCCGCATGACTGTCGGGTGCGGAGGACCGCTCTGGTTTAGGCGTTTCTTAGGCGCCGAACTGAGAGCCTAGGGGGTCAATGCCAGACGGTCAACCCTTCAACGTCGTTCATCATTTTTCCGCCGAGAAGGTGTAGGACTTATTCACTCAAGCCGAATGTTTTCTGGATTTCATTACGTAGGAGTTCTCTGTTTTTGGTGTGGCATTCCCAAATGATCGCCACTCTCCATCCCCGCTTAATTAACGCTTGCTGTACATCAATATCTCGCTCTACGTTCTTTGCTAGTTTTGGCAGCCAAAAGTCCAGCCTACTCTTGGGTGTATACGCATATTTGCAGCCAGAATGCCTGTGCCAAAAGCAGCCGTGGACGAATATGCACAATCGGTATTTGGGGAACACCAAGTCAGGTTTTCCGGGCAGATCCTTCCTATGCAAACGATAGCGAAGCCCCATTTCATGACACACCGATCGCACGACCATTTCAGGCTTCGTGTTCTTGCCCTTGATCATCGACATGATCTTGGAGCGATGTTCTGGGGAAACGATGTCTGCACTCAACACATGCGTCCTAGCTTGTCCATTAACTCGAGTTTTTTCGGTACTGCCTACTCAATATTAGCTTTTGTTTGCCGAAACTTGCTCACACCACTAGCTTACGGTGATCCCCTTGTAGTGGACTAATGAAACCGGACATCCATTTAGATGAAAATGCTCGCCAGATCGAGCTGTCAGATGATCACAACTGGGTTCGGCCTCACCAGTTCAACGGTGGGTTGGCGCCAGCTCAGACCAAGGAAAAAACTTAACGTCGTGTCCGAGAGTCGTTCACCACTATAAAAGCTCAATGATCCAAAACGATGAGGCCGCGAGCGTTTTTACACACCCCGGGCCAGAAGCCGACGCTCAAAGGTGTCTATTAAATCTGGAGTGACTCATTCTGGTGGCCGCATGGTGGCCATTTAGTTAGACTTTATGCTGATCGTCGCTGCGTAGCTGAATCGTTCGCATTGTCCGAGGGAAGGAGAGGAATTGATGGAAAACCTGGTGCCTCGCATCAACGGTCACGTAGGACGTCTCAATCGATATTTGCCGTTTAGTGCAGCGCATGAGCAGATCTATGAGGAATACCAAACTGGGGAAGACAGTCTGGAGCTTCAAACGGTTGCGCTTGAGTATGCGATACGTGCAGTCTCCAAGGGTGCTCGATGTGTGGTTCTTACTGGAGATGCTGGTCATGGAAAAACCCATCTATGCCGCCGTCTTATCGAGTGCGTTCTTGGCTATGACGCTCCTACGTCACGCGATCTTTTGAAGAGTCATTGCAACGCTACCCAACTAGTTGAGCATGTATCTGACCAGCGACATCCCAGTTTGCGTATCCACAAGGACTTTTCCGAACTAGATCCGCTGGCGGCAGCTGCGCTGCTGGAGAGAAGCGCCGATCGCAGCAACGAAGTACTGGTCGTTTGCGCAAACGAAGGCCGGCTTAGAGCGATTGTTCAGTCGGCCGCTGCTGGGGCGGTGTGCCGTCAGATCATTTCATTATTTGAGAGATCTTTCAGCAGCGGTCTCAGTTCCGAAGATGGCTCAGTCCACATCGTCAATCTCAACTACCAGTCAGTTTCCTCGCTACGGACCGGTGGGCGGGCGGGATTGCTCCGAAGAACGTTTCAAAGTTGGGTCGACGATGGGCGCCGTTGGCAAGGCTGCGCTACCTGCTCGCTCGCCGACACATGCCCCATCCGACGCAATCGAGCGCTTCTTGCAGAGGAAGCGCTGGCGACGCAGCGAATCACCCGGCTTGAGGAAATGTTTGAAGCGGTCGAGCGCCTTGGTCAGGTAGTGACAATCCGCGAAATGTTGATGCTTGTTTCCTACCTCCTGACCGGAGGGCTGCAGTGTGAAGACGTCCATAAGAAGTCCACGTCAAAACACTACAACGTCGGGTGGCAGCACTCTTGGGCCTTCTATAACTTGTTGTTTTCACCGCCCCCAGCTATGTCGGAAGACAGGCTGTACAAAGGAATTCCTGTTCTCAGCGTGTTTAGGCGACTAGATCCAGGGAGCATTGCTTCACGGGCGGTTGATGACAGAGTCCTCAATGTCGGAGGCGTGTTTCCTGAAGGGCAGCTCGATCTGCAGTTCCGGCTGGATAGCAAGCTTGTAGATGCAGCTCAAGGGCTTGATGAGTTCATTGGAAACCCGCAAACCAAGGCCGAGCGTGCAAGAGAAACTGAGGTGGCCGCACGCGCGGTGAGGGCCCTGCGCCGCAGATCGATTTTTGACGACGCTGGTGCAGAAAAGTCTCTAATGGCTCGGATCGGCTTCCGTTTTGGCGACGAATTTTTGAGCGTAATTGGTGAAAGGTTGACCTCGCCCGAACAAGTTCGATTGAAGAACGTTGTTATCGCGGGGCTCCATGCGATTCAGGGGCTTCGCATGCCACGAAGTGAGGCAACCCTTCATCTGGTCGATCCCGCCTTTGGGCGTGCAAGTAACGATGCCGCGATCATCGCGCGTCGTATTTCCTCAGCTCAGCTTCAATTGCTTCCCGCGAGGAAAGCCTGGCCAAGTGGAGATGAGGTCTGGAGCATATGTGAATCTGTTGATTGGATCGACAGAACAGTCGTAGTTCGGGTTCAAGAGCGTGACGGTCGAAATATCGACATAGGATTGGACCTACTGTCCTTCGAGTGCGTTACGAGATCGGCATCGGGATACGTTTCGGAGGATTTCTATGCGCAAGAAATTAGACGGATCAGGGCGTTCTTAGGAAGGCTCGCCGCTCAAGTCAACGTCGCTGATAGTGAAATTCAGCTCTTCATGGATGGAAAAGTTCAAAGCGTTTCGATCGACATGGGCGTTATTCAAGTAGGAGGGATTTGAAATGGCCGCACTTACGGGACCAGATGTCACGAAGGCGCTGTTCGGAGGGGTACTTGATATTGACGGCGCAGGTCACTACCCAGGCTTAGAGCTGCTGAACTTCATTCTTTGCTGCGCAGATGGTGTCTTACCAGGTCCTGAAGTGACACAAGTCCGTATTTCTCGTCGATCACATGCATTTGCTCGCCGCTTGGTCGCGGCTGATAGTGATCTGACCGAGAAGGAGTGCTCTGCTGTGTTGTTGGACGTGGAGTCTCGGCGGGCGATCGTTCATTTACTCCGTTGTGTGGAGCTCGCTGTACCGAACGCCGTCAAGTCCAAGAGTTGGGAAAGAACTCATTTTTTTCCTTACACTCGCTCTTTGGTCCATTGGGATGCACGCATTCGCAATAAGTCTTTTAAATATGAGCGGCGCTATCTTCGTGGTGGTGGCGCTTTTGCATTCTCCGTGCTTCGCCACGATCCAGACTTGGATCGCCTTGCAAAAATTCGAGCTGGTTTCGAGTCACTGTATCCCGCCGATGCGCAAGGGCCACTGGAGCTTTTAGCTGCCACCCTTATCAAGCATGGTCCAAGCGATGCAGTTCCTGTGGATGACACTCTGGAAAAGGGCTCGAAGGTAGAGAATGATGACTTGGACAACCTTTACAGGGATGGGGTTTTTAGCATCCTTTCGCATCAACGTGTCCCGGAGGTTCAACGGATACGGGCAATAATGAACTGGACTGGAATCTGGCTGGTCCTTCTCGAGGCAGCACGTTCTGCGCAGTATGTCGGCAAAGAGCGAGCAAAAATAATTGTCGACAGTGCAGGGGTTCACCCACAACTTCGCCGAGCGTCTCAGAAGTGTCTAAAGGATGTTCTGTCGAATATCGAAGAGGCTTCAATTACGCAGGCAGGTAGTTTGGGAGGGCAGATATCCCCCACGCAACGGAACAAAATTAAGGGCTTTTTCAGCGGCACCGCCGCGCTTTGCGGTTTGCTGAATGCTCCCAAGGGGCGTCGCCACTTTACGTTGAAGCTTGAAGCAATTGAGACGCTGGTGCTTGCATGTGGGCCTCAGGCCGAACGTTCGTTTGAGGACTTTACTGCAGGCTGGCTTGGCGATCGTTGTGGCTTGATTATTGGTCGTGAGGCTGCTGGTCGATCAGGTCTTTTGAAGGACTTTGACGCGACCATTTTTGAAGAAAACGAACGTCAGCTTGCGGAGCAGATGCGGGCTACAGGAATGCTGCGTGTTTACTCTGATGCGACTCGAATGGTTTCTGCGGAGGTCACATTATGAGCGCCTTTGTGATTGCTAATACGGCGTTCCAAGTCATCAACTCTGCCTTTTCACGCAATCCAAACTCCGAGCACCAATGCTTTCGTATCAAGAATCTGCAGCACGAGGAGCTCTGCGAACTGGTTAGGTTGTGGGATCTACACGTCCCTGGCTCCCCGATGGCTTCTGTCCGACTCGTTGTTGCACGAGATGAAGGCATCGAGCATCGTATTCCCACGGTTCACATTGCAGAACTGGGTCTTTCGATTACTTATTACCGTAACCATAATGATAGCGGGCTCGTTTATCTCGAGACGAAAGTTCAATCTGACGAACAGGGCCTACAAAATCTTTTTACTCTTCGGGACAGTAATTTTCTGGATGGCAGCTTCGACGACTATGCAGGAGTTGAAGGCGGTATACCCGAACTGATGCTCAAAAATGCTTGGGAAGAGGAGTCTGGCTGCGAGAGTAGGGTCCCGACCTTGCTCAAAGAGCGAGTACTCCAAGTCATCAAGCTGATCCATCCCGACGTTGAACCAGTTCCCGTACGGCGATTTGCAGCCTTTGCCTCAGAAGCCTGTCGACTTTGGAGTGGCTCTGATGTGGCTAAGGATGAATTGGTTGCGGACCGACTCATTGGTGAGTGCTTCCACCAACTTGAAATGTTCCCGGATCCTTGTTGGCGGCAAAGTGGCGTCGATACACGAGTCAAGCGCCGCTTGGAGCTAAACGCACGACACGCGGAGCTTATTGCGGGCGGGAGCGAACTTGACCCCGAGGACGTCATCAGGCTGGCCGAGACTGCTCAGTTTGTGGATGAGTTGGGTAATCAGCTAGAGCCCCTGCGCCGTGAAGAATACGCGGTGCTTTGCAAAAGGTATGCCTCCGCACCAAGCGACATAATCCGACGTGATATTCCTTACACCATTTTCGAACAGCTTTTTCAGAAGGACTCAGCAGGACTAAAGCTGGGTGATCGGGTGCGGACCGAAATCGAGAACACCGCTCCGTCACGTTTGGCAGAGCTTGATGCCTCAGATGTGATTCAAGGCCTCAACTCAAAGCTTCAAGCTGATGCAGAACGTTTACTTTCAATGCCCCCTATTGAAGGATCGAAACCCCTCATAGATTTACTTACGATTAGGACACGGAAGGCGGTCGAGAGAGTGGCAGCGCCACCAGCTGCTCGCTTTTCTAACCCTATTATTCAGTTGGTCAGAATTATTCGTCAGTTACAGATACTGGATGAAGGGATCCGACCGGCAAAAATACATGTTGAATGCGCCGATAATGAAGCCAGATCGAGCGCGACCCGGGGGCTGTTTGCTTTTGTCTATGGCCCTACGTTGAAATCACTAATTGACGAGACGCGTGGCATCCCTGGCGCCTGTGAGTTGTCTGTAGATCCGAGCCTCACAGATCAGAGCGAAGTTCCAGGTTTGGTGGAAGAGAGGGAAAGCGATAACGATAGCGATAGCGAGCAAGTGCAGGGGCCAATTTCTTGGACCGCGCTAGCATTATCGGTTTCTGTTACAGATGAATCTGGAAAACTCATTGAATGCCTTGACAGGGTTGAATGGGCCCCGGAAAACCTTTCTTTCCTAGCATTGCTTTGGTTGCTCGTGGCCGCCGAAGATTCACCCGCGTGGAACTCCATCGGGGAGCTGCGAATACCAGATGCAGGGGTATCGGAAGATTGGCTGAACGCCCTCGTCCAGCGAGACAAGTCATTGCGCGTCATCGAACCGAGCGACTCTTCAGTCTTTCATGGATTCGATAGCATTATCGATGAGTTGCTTTCCCAGCGGCAGCGATTGCGGGAGTCGCTTCGCAAGTCAGGACTGTCGATCGAAGCGCTTAATGATTTCACTGATGCTTGGCAAGCGGTGATTGCATCGGTACGTATCGACCATGTTCCTGACGGAACTAGGCCTCGAGTTCTTGAGGCTGTACTCGGTTTGGACATGCTCGCCTTCAGCGGTGAAGACCGTCGACTTATGCTGCCTACACAGGCTGTGCGAATGCGCTGGCTGGCTTCGTACCTGCAGCGTTGTCTGAAACTTGCAAGTAGTTGCATGACTGGTGTTGCATCCTTTTCCGTTACGGACGGTGAACAATATCTGGATTGGCTGGAGACTCTCTCGCCTCATGAATCCCCGCCGACTGCGATGGGGAAATCAGGCGAAATTCTGCATGCGCGCTCCGAAGTTGCATGGTTTGAGGAGTTTGCACCGCTAACGAGAGTTTCTGCCGATGTGTCGGTCGATCAGTACGCGTTGAAATCAATCGCTGCTCGAGTCCTGGACTACCTTGATGCTCATCCGTTCAAGCGAGATGGGCTCTCCCTGCTTCTGTTGCTGCCATCCTCTGACGTCATGCCGGCACAACTAATCGAGCTAGTGACGAAGGGGCATTCTGACCTGCGGCTTTCGCTAACCGTAGCAGCTCCGAAAATGCGCTGGGAGAAGATTGCGCGTCTGGTTGAAGCGCTCCCTAGTGAGGAGCGTAAGTCGGGGAGCGGTAGATTATTCCCCGCGAGAGATCTTGCTTTCATTGAGTTTGATTTAGGTGTGGATCTTGCCACTGCGCTGGACGGGCAATCCTTCGACATTTCGGTGGTGACTCATGTGCTCCAGGAAAGTGTCATCAGCCAGCAGAATACTGAGCCTCCTGCGGAAGGAAGGGCGGGGGCTTTTGATGCCGTGTTGGACCGTCCGATTTACCTAGAATCCGCTGGCAGTGGAGGTGCAATATCCATCGTAATGCGCCCACGTGCTCCCGATGTCGCTCTTGAGACGTGGGGAACCCTTGTGGTTCGAGCAAACCGAAGCTGTCCTGTGTCCCCGAGTCAACCGGAGAACATTGACTTCGTGGAACTGCGTATCAATTTCCAGGATTCAGCGCGCGTATTCAGGGCCCTCCATCAGAACAGCCACTGGGTAATCACACTGGAGCGGCATATCTCGCGTGAGCAGATAGAATCTGTGGAGGCCGGTGCGCCAGATGTCCTGAGTGTAGAAACCGACATTGGGAGCAATGGCCTTAGCACGCTGATCGTTTCATCGCATTCTGGGCGTGCACTCATTGAGGCTCGCCTAGTGAGGAAACTACGGAAGCTAGTGCCAGATACCAATGATCCGGGAGGAGATGATGGGATCCTTGGTGAGTTGGCTAAGCGGGTTTATGAGGAGACCCGTAAATTGTCCCCCCATCTCGCATTGCAAGCTATGGGGGTCGCGCGCGTCACAGAAGAGATCTTGGGGCTCTGCATCGCGCGAAGATTTGCAGATGAAAAATTTCCTGCCAGCGTCAGCGACGGCTTGTTGGCGTGGATTAGCCTTGACGAGCACACGGGCTGGTTTGGTGGTTCGGCAAATATCAGAGCAGACATGTGCAGGGTGATCATAGAGCGCAATGCGGATGGCCTGCTCGATGTAGACCTTCTCGTCCTCGAAGGAAAGTTCCGACAGAACTTCGACTCCCACGGTGTCGTTCAGGTGACACGGACCCGCAATTTCCTCGCGCAGATTCTGGCTAGCTCGGTCGAGGGTAGTTGTGAGAATGTGGACGCAGAAATGTGGCGCGAGAGATTCCTCTCAGCAATCGAGAGTGTTGCAGCTGATGCAATACGGGTAGTACACGATGATTTGCTGGTTAATGACGAGGAGGCTCGATCGGTACCGGCAGATATTCGACAGTTATTCCGTCAAGGGAAATATCGAATTCGCTCTATAGATTCTTTGTATTCAATCTGCCTCTGGGAAAGCTTCCAGCCTGAAATCGAGCGCGAACTCAAAGATTCCATCACAATCATACGTTCTTCACGTGCACACATCCTTGAGCTGATCGGTAGGCCTAATCGTAGCGTTAACGTTCGAACGGACGAAAAGTCTATAAGTGGAGAGACTGGTTCGATATCGATGACAGATGGCTCTTCCGCTGGTTCAATGCCAGTTGTAGATGGCGCAGATAGCATGACTCTATCGGAATGTATAGTGACTAGACGTTCAGCAGACGACGAACATAAGGAGCGGGGTGCTGCGCTGGAAGGAGAAGTCAGCACAATAAATTCAATAGCTGAAACCGATAAAACTGCGTTAGCTCCAAGGGGTATGTCACAGGCTGAGCTTGGTGCGATGTACGACGAAATCCTTGGGTGCTTTGCGTCGCACAATGTCGCCGTTTCATCGGCGCCCTCGAGTGATCAACCTATAGTCGAGGGGCCTGCATCGATCCTCTTCAAGGTACGGACCGGTTCCGGTGTCGATCCGCGCAAACTCTTTGAAAAGTCCCAAGCCCTCAAGCTGAAACTCGAGCTTGAACAGGATCAGAACATTAGCTTTGACATCGATAAGGGTTACGTCACGATCGATGTGCCGAAGAGAACTGAGCATCGCTATTACGTGAATGCGGCAGACCTATGGAGAAAGTGGGAAAGGCCCAGTGCCGAGCTAGCCGTGCCCCTTGGTGAGGACCGATATGGCGAATTGGTGGTAGTCAACTTCTCTTCCTCGAACTCGCCACACCTCTTAGTTGCGGGTACTACGGGCAGTGGGAAGTCAGAAGCCCTAAATACAATGCTGTTCGGTTTAGTAAGGTTCTATAGTTCGACAGAGCTAAGGCTTATGCTGGTCGACCCGAAAGGCACCGAGCTTGTCCCCTTCGAAGGATCGACACATCTCATTGGCACTATTGGCTGGGAGGACTCCGACGCACTAGTTCTACTGAAGAGCGCTGTGGAAGAGATGCAACGGCGCTACGAGAAATTCCGACAGAAGCGATGCAGAAGCTTGGCAGAGTTCAACGCTGCCTCGAATGCTGATGAACGGCTGCCATGGTGGCTTGTTGTTCTTGATGAGTACGCGGATCTTACGCATGACCCTCAATCTAAGAAGGAGATTGAGCAGGAACTCAAGCGCTTGGCACAGAAAGCGCGAGCGGCAGGAATACACGTAATAATCGCCACACAAAAGCCTAGCGCTGAAGTTATTAGCACGAACCTACGTTCGAATCTTCCTTCGCAGCTCGCCCTGCGTGTCAAAAGTGGAACTGAGAGTCGTGTTGTGTTAGATGAGGCAGGTGCCGAAAACCTCAATGGCAAAGGTGATGCTCTGCTCAAAGCTGATGGAAAGCTACGCCGCGTCCAGTGCGCCAGGGTGGCAAAGGAGGACTCGGAGCTCTCCTAGCTGGGCCGGCACATAAGAGATCTCTGTGGTGGGTTAGACGCTCCACCACAGATAGCCTCAACCCAGCCACCGAGGAGGGCTTGCTCGGGCGGACCGATATCCTCGCTCGGGGGGCAATCTCCGGATTGCTAGCTCAACAATTTTGCAGATTGAACGCCTCTCGGCATGGCGAGCGGGGTTGCATCTCTCAAGAATTGAGCACCTTGAATAGATTGCTTCCGGTCGCCTGAATTTGTCGAAGGGTGAAAAGACGGCGCTAAAGTATCTGTTGGAACAACTGGAGATCGAAAGCTAGGTATCGATTGGTTCAGGTCATTCTGAGCTGATTGCTCGAGCTGGGTAATCGGAAAAATCGGGCCAAGATACGTGTTTTTGATTACAATCCAAGCTCGTTTCCAGAACCCGGTTCATCTCAGCTTCCGGCTTGTGTATTCCGCTGCCAGAGCTCGACTACTCTCCAGCCTTGTTTGAACAGCTCGTCTCGGTTCCTGAGGTCGCACTTCACATTTTGGTTGAATTTCGATTGCCAGCAGTCCTCGCGTGTATTTACAGCTTGGACGCCTGTGCCAGAAGCAACCAGAAACGAAGATGCATGCCCGGTGACGAGTTCGGGTTTGCTTGGTAGATTCCGTTTGTGCAAGCGATACCTGAAGCCATGCCGATGCAGCAAACGCCGGATTTCTGATCTCCGGAGATGTGTTGCTCCCACGAATGCCAGCCATCATGCGAGACCTGATTTCTTTGCTGACTATGTCCATGAATGATTTCCAAATAAATCTGAATCTCCCAGAAGATGTTCCCCCTGAGCCTGTCGGATTTCTCAATGAGCCGATCCAGGTCGTAGATCTCTTTGCTGGCCCCGGAGGACTTGGCGAGGGTTTTACGTCATTCGGCGGGGGTGATCGCTTTGAAATTGTCATTTCTGCTGAAAAAGATCCAAAGGCTTGGCAAACCCTTCGGTTACGAGCGTTCTATCGGTTGCTCAAAAAGCGAAGGCCGGACCTGCTTTTCGAGTACTACAATTTCTGTAACGATCCAAAAGCCCCTGACACGTTTAAGCCATCTACTTATACAAAATACTTGTGGGACTTGGCAGGGGAGGAAGCCCAATGCATCACTCTGGGGAGTGGCGAAGGTAATACAACTCTAGACAAAGTTCTAAAGGAAAAATTGAACGAGAAGCGACCATGGGTACTGATCGGCGGACCTCCATGTCAGGCATATTCGATCGTGGGTCGTGCGCGGAACCAGTCCAAGGCCGACTACAAGGCAGAGGATGACCCTCGACATTTTCTCTACAAGGAATACTTGCGAATCATTCGGGAGAAGCAGCCCACCATGTTCGTAATGGAAAATGTGAAAGGTATACTTTCCTCAAAGGTTAACAATGAGCGGATATTTTCTAACATTCTGAGGGATCTGTCTGATCCCAGCCAAGCTCTTACCGGAGAGGGTGCAGGCAAACAATATCGCATCTTCTCGCTGGTAACTGGTAGCTCCTTTGGTCCTGGTGAGGATGTAGAAAAGATTGATCCGAAAGCTTTCATCATCAGGGCGGAGGATTACGGTATTCCTCAGGCAAGGCATCGGGTGATCCTTTTGGGTATTGCTACAGATAGTCTCCCAGCGTCGAACGATTGGGTAAAGCTGACTTCTGATAAAAACACAGAGTCAAAAGTATCTGTAGGCCAAGTGCTAAACAACCTGCCTAGACTTCGCAGTAGCCTGTCAAAAACAGCGGACAGCCAAGCAGGCTGGATTGATGTTGTAACGGAGCAGCTGAATTATCTTAAGAGCCAGACTGACCCCGTCCATGCAAGGCTCTGGGGTGAGCTTCAAGATCTGTCTGAAGCTTTCGAAGGCTCTGAAGTGCCAGTGAGCCCCGGTGGGAAAAGGGTTAAAAGAAAAGATACGAGGGATGATGGCTCGACCGATAATTCGAGTCTGGACGAATGGTACTTAGACGAAAATTTAGACTATTGGCTAAATCATGAGTCTCGCGGGCATATGCCGACGGATCTACGTAGATACTTATTTGCCGCAATCTACGCAAAGCTTCATGGTTCTTCGCCTAAAGGGCATGAGGGATTCTTCCTGAAGGGATTGGCCCCCGATCATAAGAACTGGGAGACAGGGAAGTTTAGCGATCGGTTTAGAGTGCAAGTTGAAGACAGGTACGCCACAACCATTACAAGTCACATTTCCAAGGATGGGCACTACTTTATTCATTATGATCCGACTCAATGCCGGAGTTTGTCTGTTAGGGAAGCAGCTCGTATTCAGACATTTCCAGACAACTATTTTTTTCAAGGTAGTAGGACCGACCAGTTTCACCAAGTTGGAAACGCGGTGCCCCCATTGCTGGCGTCAAAAATCTCGAAGGTCGTGTTTGGTATCTTGTTCGATAAGGTGAGGGATTACGATCAACGCTTTGCTGAAGAGGTGAAGGGCGAGGAGAACTACGCCTAAGTTTGTTTGAATGCTGGCGGCCGAAACTAAAAAGCCCCGACTAGATCGGGGCTTTTTAGTTTTGCTATTTAAATGGTTATTGGCAAGTCGCTAATAAACCCAAGAGTCAATCCCAGCTCAACGCCCCACCAGTCTGATACTCAATAACCCGCGTCTCAAAGAAATTCTTCTCTTTCTTCAAGTCCATGATCTCGCTCATCCAAGGGAACGGGTTAGTCGTCCCTGGATACTCTTCTTTCAAACCAATCTGGCTCAAACGACGGTTAGCGATGAACTTCAGGTAGTCCTCCATCATCGCCGCGTTCATGCCCAGCACGCCGCGTGGCATGGTGTCGCGAGCGTATTCGATTTCCAGCTGAGTGCCCTGCAGAATCATCTGCGAAGCTTCTTCCTTCATCTCAGCATCCCACAAATGTGGGTTTTCGATTTTGATCTGGTTGATCACGTCGATGCCGAAGTTCAGGTGCATGGATTCGTCGCGCAGGATGTATTGGAACTGCTCGGCGACGCCGGTCATTTTGTTGCGGCGGCCCATGGAGAGGATCTGGGTGAAGCCGCAGTAGAAGAAGATGCCTTCCAGAACGCAGTAGTAGGCGATCAGGTTGCGCAGCAATTCTTTGTCGGTTTCGACGGTGCCGGTTTCGAACTTCGGATCGGAGATCGAACGGGTGTATTTGAGGCCCCAGGTGGCTTTTTTCGCGACCGATGGGATCTCGTGGTACATGTTGAAGATCTCGCCTTCATCCATGGCCAACGATTCGATGCAGTACTGGTAGGCGTGGGTGTGGATCGCCTCTTCGAACGCCTGGCGCAGGATGTACTGGCGGCATTCCGGGTTGGTGATCAGGCGGTACACGGCCAGCACCAGGTTGTTGGCAACCAGGGAGTCGGCGGTGGAGAAGAAGCCGAGGTTGCGCATGACGATGCGGCGCTCGTCGTCGGTCAGGCCTTCCGGGTCTTTCCAGAGGGCGATGTCGGCGGTCATGTTGACTTCTTGCGGCATCCAGTGGTTTGCGCAACCGTCCAGGTACTTCTGCCAGGCCCAGTCGTACTTGAATGGGACGAGTTGGTTAAGGTCGGCGCGGCAGTTGATCATGCGCTTTTCGTCGACCGCCACACGGGCGGAGGCGCCTTCGAGTTCGGCGAGGCCTTCGGCGATGTCGAGGTTGTCCAGGGCAGCTTTTGCACGGGCGATTGCGGCGGAGTCGGACGCGGTTACAGCGCGGGCTTCTTGAGCCGCCACGCCGCCAGCGGTGTCGAGGCGGTCCATGTTGGCTTCAGTTGCGTGCCCGGCGTTGGCGCCTTTTACAACGGTTTCGCCGCTGTCTTCTTTGTCGAATTCGTCCCAGCTCAGCATGACGTGTCGTCTCCTGCGTGAGGGCCAGATGCCCGTGTGAAAACTGATAGGTTGGTTTTTCACACGACCGTACTGGCCGCGTTGGATAGCGTTTTTTGCAGCGGTACACGCAGGCAAATAAACATAATTTTGTACGGGGTTCCGAGAGCCTCTGAGGGGCGCAGAAATCGGTGAAGACTTCGGCGTGGGCTTCAGACTGGCTGTTATCCCTGTAAGGGAATATTGCAGGCCCGTTTAAGCCGGCATTATAGGGAAATTTTTGCGGCCGTGGTGGGGCGAATCCGCGCATGGAGCGGTCGAGAAGGAGGGTTTTTCGGTCGGAGCGAGGGTTTATAGGGCTTTGGCTGGATGTCGGGAGTGAAGATTTTTTTTCATAAATTTTGGCTAGCCATTTTTTTGTTCAAAAAACAGCCAAAAAACTGCGTTTTTCACTACATGTTGTGTTTTGAGCCGATTTTCGAAGGCCCCAGACACAACTAAGCCCGGCCGAGGCCGGGCTGTAAAGTCACGCTTGATGATCAGCTGAGGCGAGCGGCACCCACATGATCGGCGCCATCAGCAGCGACTTTTGCAGCGCCAGTGTGATCAAAACCGTCAGAAGCGAGTTTGGCAGCGCCCGTGTGATCGGAGCCATCGGAGGCGAAAGACGCCGAACCGGTATGGTCGTAACCGTCAGAAGCGACAGCCGCTTCAGTGGTGTAAGCAGCCGAGCTAGTGCGGTCGTAGCCGTCAGCGGCGAAGGTGTTAGCGGCCAGGACGGAGAAGGTCAGGGCGAGGATCAGTTTGGTTTTCATGGTAGTGGCTCCAGGTTCGTTGGCGTTTTGTGCCTTGGGTGTGGAATTGATACTACGCCAGATAATTTGATTAAAAAGTGCAAATAAACGCTTAAACCAATCGAATTGGTCGATATATAAGGTTCGGCGCTTCATCTGCCTTAATTTAGCGGGCGGGTGGGTCGAACCTTGGGAAGGTGAGAGCGGGTGATTAGCCGTTAGAGCAGCCGTTACCCATGACGCTGTAACGAAGAATGTGGCGTTGGCCTTTGGAGTCGTCGTATTCCATTTTCGCCGGCACAACTTCGCACACATTCGGGATTTCGCTCATCGATACAACTTTGGCGATGTCCAGGTGAGTGGAGTAAGTGTATTCCTCGATGGCGGGTTGCTGCTGCGCGACATCAGTCGGGACCTCGTCTGCCATGGCGGTTGCGCACAGGCTGCTGAGGGCCAGAACTAATAAAGCTTTCATTTCAGATTTACCTTTTAGAGGTCGAGTGGGGTCACGCAACCTTTTTGGGGTTGCGTGTAGAACTTAAGTACTGGTTTTGGATTAACTGCCTTCGTGGGGGCTGCAACTTGGTTAATCACGTTGCCTGGTTGGCGAGGCTGATTTTAGGCGTGGGGTTTACATTCATATAGGCGTGCTTTTGATAAACACTATTGGCAGATCCTGTAACAATCCCCGGAAAGCGACCTTTGGCTCGCTGATGAAGCCAATGTCATAAATGCCCAAAGCCCCTGAAATCAACGGCCTTGAGCGCCTCGGCGGGGTATAGCCACATTTTGTAGGGGCTTGTTACTACCATCGTCGAATGGTTCTATAGGCCCGGCCCGGCTACAACTGGGTCATACAAAAACAACTATTCCACCGAGGTAACAAAGATGAGTGCGGCTTCTCTGTATCCCGTTCGTCCCGAGGTTGCGGCCAATACGCTGACTGATGAGGCGACCTACAAGGCCATGTACCAGCAGTCGGTCGTTAACCCGGACGGCTTCTGGCGCGAGCAAGCCAAGCGCCTCGACTGGATCAAGCCTTTCACCACGGTGAAACAGACTTCCTTCGACGATCACCATGTCGACATCAAATGGTTCGCCGACGGCACCCTGAACGTTTCCTACAACTGCCTCGACCGTCATCTGGCCGAGCGCGGCGATCAAGTCGCGATCATTTGGGAAGGGGATGACCCTGCCGAAAGCCGCAACATCACCTATCGCGAGCTGCACGAACAAGTCTGCAAGTTCGCCAACGCCCTGCGTGGCCAGGATGTGCACCGCGGCGACGTGGTGACTATCTATATGCCGATGATCCCCGAAGCCGTGGTCGCCATGCTGGCCTGTACCCGGATCGGCGCGATTCACTCGGTGGTGTTCGGTGGTTTCTCGCCGGAAGCCCTGGCGGGGCGGATCATCGACTGCAAATCCAAAGTGGTGATCACGGCCGACGAAGGCATTCGTGCCGGCAAGAAGATCCCGCTCAAGTCCAACGTCGACGACGCGCTGACCAACCCGGAAACCAGCAGCATTCAGAAAGTCATCGTGTGCAAGCGCACCGGTGGCGACATCAAGTGGAACCAGCATCGCGACATCTGGTTCGAAGACCTGATGAAAGTGGCGGGCACTGTGTGTGCGCCGAAAGAAATGGGCGCCGAAGAAGCGCTGTTTATCCTGTACACCTCCGGTTCGACCGGCAAGCCGAAGGGCGTGCAACACACCACCGGCGGTTATCTGCTGTACGCGGCGATGACCCACGAGCGTGTGTTCGACTACCGCCCGGGCGAAGTCTACTGGTGCACCGCCGACGTCGGTTGGGTCACCGGCCACACCTACATCGTCTACGGCCCTCTGGCCAACGGCGCGACCACCGTGTTGTTCGAAGGCGTGCCGAACTACCCGGACATCACCCGGGTGGCGAAAATCGTCGACAAGCACAAGGTCAATATCCTCTACACCGCACCGACCGCGATCCGCGCGATGATGGCGTCGGGCAAGGCCGCCGTTGAAGGCGCTGATGGCAGCAGCCTGCGACTGTTGGGTTCGGTCGGTGAGCCGATCAACCCGGAAGCGTGGGATTGGTACTACAAGAACGTCGGCCAATCCCGTTGCCCGATCGTCGACACTTGGTGGCAGACCGAAACCGGCGGCAACATGATGAGCCCGCTGCCGGGCGCTCACGGTCTCAAGCCGGGTTCGGCTGCACGTCCGTTCTTCGGCGTAGTGCCGGCACTGGTGGACAACCTGGGCAACATCCTCGAAGGCGTGGCCGAGGGCAACCTGGTGATTCTCGATTCGTGGCCAGGCCAGGCGCGCACGCTGTATGGCGACCATGATCGCTTCGTCGATACCTACTTCAAGACGTTCCGCGGCATGTACTTCACCGGTGACGGTGCGCGTCGTGACGAAGACGGTTACTACTGGATTACCGGTCGCGTGGATGACGTGCTCAACGTGTCCGGCCACCGCATGGGGACCGCCGAGATTGAAAGCGCGATGGTTGCCCACCCGAAAGTCGCCGAAGCAGCCGTGGTCGGTGTGCCGCACGACATCAAAGGGCAGGGCATCTATGTCTATGTCACGTTGATCGGTGGCGAAGAGCCGAGCGAGCAGCTGCGCCTGGAACTGAAAAACTGGGTGCGCAAGGAGATCGGCCCGATTGCTTCGCCGGATGTCATCCAGTGGGCGCCGGGCCTGCCGAAAACTCGTTCGGGCAAAATCATGCGCCGGATTCTGCGCAAGATTGCTACGGCTGAATATGAGGGGTTGGGCGATATCTCCACCCTGGCGGATCCGGGTGTGGTGCAGCATTTGATTGATACACACAAGACCATGAACGTCGCGTAAGCACGGTTCTTGAGTCACCAAAGCCCCGCCCGGCATTGCGTCTGGCGGGGCTTTTTACTGCCTGATGTTTTGTGTCGGCAGTTCGGGCCTCTTCGCGAGCAAGCCCGCTCCCACATTGAATCTGAGTCGGTCACAAACTCAGTGTTCACTGAAGATCAAATGTGGGAGCGGGCTTGCTCGCGAAGGCGATCTGTCAGACGCCGCATCAACACCAACCAATAATTATCGGCTTCCGCTGTAAGCCTATTCCCACTGTTACCTGCCCTCGTTCAAGTAACTGAATGTGTAACCGCTCGCTCCCATACGGGGCATTGGGAAACGCGAAGCCCCGTCATCGGGTCTCCTCAGGCCCTGCAACAAATAAGACACAACGCTGTGCTTGCCGGATTAGAAGGGTTTGCCAATAATAGGCCCGCAATTTGCAGCATAGATCGGTTCACTGTCTTTTGCTCTTGCATGAATTTGCAAGGCTGTCAACGCGCTCAAGCGGCTTTCTCGGTGCTTCTGTAATTAGTTGTCGCATTGAAGAAATATCGGCTTCGGGCCTGTCGTTAGAATGCCAATCACTCGCTCGTTGTTGCTTGCGTTGAAAAAAACGCGCGATTCCTACGACGCAGCACCGCTTTGCGGTTCCACTCATTCGCATATTGGGCTATCGCTCACTCTGCCGTTTTAGCCCTTTACCGATGGAGTCCCAAGATGAAGAAACTCGTGCTGCTTGGCGCCCTGGCACTGTCCGTGCTGTCCCTGCCGACTTTCGCCGATGAAAAGCCTCTGAAAATTGGTATCGAAGCGGCTTACCCTCCGTTCGCTTCCAAAGCGCCGGACGGCAGCATCGTTGGTTTCGACTACGACATCGGCAACGCTCTGTGCGAAGAGATGAAGGTCAAGTGCGTCTGGGTCGAGCAAGAGTTCGACGGTCTGATCCCGGCACTCAAAGTGCGCAAGATCGACGCGATCCTGTCGTCCATGTCGATCACTGAAGATCGCAAGAAGTCCGTGGACTTCACCAACAAGTACTACAACACCCCGGCTCGCCTGGTCATGAAGGCCGGCACTCCAGTCAGTGACAGCCTGGCTGAGCTCAAGGGCAAGAACATCGGCGTGCAACGTGGTTCGATCCACGAGCGTTTCGCCCGTGAAGTCCTGGCCCCGCTGGGTGCCGAGATCAAGCCTTACGGTTCGCAGAACGAAATTTACCTCGACGTGGCTGCTGGCCGCCTCGACGGCACCGTGGCAGACGCTACGCTGCTGGATGACGGTTTCCTGAAAACCGACGCCGGCAAAGGTTTCGCCTTCGTTGGCCCGGCCTTCACCGACGTCAAATACTTCGGCGACGGCGTGGGTATCGCGGTTCGCAAGGGTGACGCGCTGAAAGACAAGATCAACACCGCGATCACCGCCATTCGCGAGAACGGCAAGTACAAGCAAATCCAGGACAAGTACTTCGCCTTCGATATCTACGGCAAGTAACACGTCCCGGCGACAAGTCCGAAATGGCGCAAGCAACAGGATCTCTGAGGTTTGCGCCATTTTTTCATCCCCCTTTTCGAGGACCTGAATCATGTTGAAAGGCTACGGGGCTGTCATCCTCGATGGCGCATGGCTGACGCTTCAGCTCGCCTTGTCGTCCATGGTCTTGGCCATTGTTCTGGGTCTGATCGGCGTTGCGCTGCGTCTGTCCCCGATTCGCTGGCTGGCCTGGCTGGGCGACCTGTATTCCACGGTGATCCGCGGGATTCCCGACCTGGTGCTGATCCTGCTGATTTTCTACGGCGGCCAGGATCTGCTCAACCGCGTCGCACCAATGCTCGGCTATGACGATTACATCGATCTGAACCCGTTGGCCGCCGGTATCGGCACCCTGGGCTTCATCTTCGGTGCGTACCTGTCGGAAACCTTCCGTGGTGCCTTCATGGCGATCCCGAAAGGTCAGGCAGAAGCTGGCATGGCGTACGGCATGAGCAGTTTTCAGGTGTTCTTCCGGGTGTTGGTGCCGCAGATGATTCGCCTGGCGATTCCGGGTTTCACCAACAACTGGCTGGTCCTGACCAAGGCCACCGCGCTGATTTCGGTGGTGGGTCTGCAAGACATGATGTTCAAGGCCAAGCAGGCGGCAGATGCCACCCGCGAGCCTTTCACCTTCTTCCTCGCAGTGGCGGCGATGTACCTGGTGATCACCAGCGTCTCGTTGTTGGCATTGCGTCACCTTGAGAAGCGCTACTCGGTAGGCGTAAGGGCGGCTGATCTATGATCTTCGACTACAACGTCATTTGGGAGGCCCTGCCGCTGTATTTCGGCGGCCTGGTGACCACCCTTAAGTTGCTCGCGCTGTCGCTGCTTTTCGGTCTGTTGGCGGCACTGCCGCTGGGGCTGATGCGCGTCTCCAAGCAGCCGGTCGTCAACATGAGTGCCTGGCTGTTCACCTACGTGATCCGCGGCACGCCGATGCTGGTGCAGCTGTTTTTGATCTACTACGGTCTGGCGCAATTCGAAGCGGTGCGTGAAAGCTTCCTCTGGCCATGGCTGTCCAGCGCCACGTTCTGTGCGTGCCTGGCCTTCGCGATCAACACCAGCGCCTACACCGCTGAAATCATCGCCGGCAGCCTGCGGGCTACGCCGAATGGTGAGATCGAAGCGGCCAAGGCGATGGGTATGTCGCGCTACAAAATGTACAAGCGCATCCTGTTGCCGTCGGCCCTGCGCCGGGCGCTGCCGCAGTACAGCAACGAAGTGATCATGATGCTGCAGACCACCAGTCTGGCGTCCATCGTGACCCTGATCGACATCACCGGTGCCGCACGCACGGTCAACGCGCAGTTCTACCTGCCGTTCGAAGCCTACATCACCGCCGGCGTGTTCTACCTGTGCCTGACGTTCATTCTGGTGCGCCTGTTCAAACAGGCCGAGCGCCGCTGGCTGGGCTATCTGGCCCCGCGGAAGCACTGATATGGAACGCATCGATCATTCATTGCCGTGGAGCCACTTGGGCAGCGAACGCCAGATTTCGGTGTTCCGCTTCGGAAGTGGCGAGCGCAAGGCCTACATCCAGGCCAGCCTGCACGCCGATGAATTGCCCGGCATGCGCACGGCCTGGGAGCTGAAAAAGCGCCTGACCGAACTCGAAGCCCAAGGCTTGCTCAACGGTGTGATCGAACTGGTGCCGGTGGCCAATCCACTGGGCCTCGGCCAACTGCTTCAGGGCAATCATCAAGGGCGTTTCGAGGCGGGCAGCGGCAAGAATTTCAACCGGGATTTCGTCGAGCTGAGCGCGCCAGTGGCCGCTGAGCTGAAAGGGCACCTGGGTGATGATCCGCACGCCAATATCCGTCTGATCCGTGAAACCATGAGCGATGTGCTGGCTGCCTTGCCGCCTGCCGAGAGTCAGTTGCAAGGCATGCAGCGCATTTTGCTCAGCCATGCCTGCACCGCCGATGTGGTGCTGGATCTGCACTGCGATTGCGAAGCGGCGCTGCACATGTATGCCTTGCCGCAACATTGGCCGCATTGGCGTTCGCTCGCTGCACACTTGAACGTCAAGGTCGGTCTGCTGGCGGAAGATTCCGGCGGCAGTTCTTTCGACGAAGCGTGCTCGCTGCCATGGCTGCGTCTGTCGCGTCTGTTTCCAGATGCCCAGATTCCCCTGGCCTGCCTGGCGACTACCATTGAATTAGGTGGTCAGGCCGATACCGGTCGCGCTGAAGCCTGCGCTTACGCCGAAGGCATTCTGGCGTTCCTCGCCGAGCAAGGCTTGATCAGCGGCGAATGGCCAAAACCTGCGCAAGATGCTTGCGAAGGCATGCCATTCGAAGGCACCGAATTACTGTTCGCGCCACACCCTGGCGTGATCAGTTTCTTGCGTAAACCCGGTGAATGGATTGAAGCCGGCGATGAGATTTTCGAAGTGATCGATCCGTTATCGGATCGGGTCAGCACGGTGTGTGCTGGTACGTCCGGGGTGCTGTTTGCCATTGAACGGCTGCGTTATGCCCAACCCGGTTTCTGGCTGGCCAAGGTGGCGGGGCGCGAAGCGCTGCGTCACGGGCGCTTGCTCAACGACTGACTGACTGTTTTTGTGAGAACCGACCGCATGTACAAACTTGAAGTCCAAGACCTGCATAAACGCTATGGCAGTCACGAAGTGCTCAAGGGCGTGTCCCTGAAAGCGGCGGCTGGCGATGTGATCAGCATCATCGGCTCCAGTGGCTCCGGCAAAAGTACCTTCCTGCGCTGCATCAACCTGCTGGAGCAGCCGCACGCGGGCAAGATTCTGCTCAACAACGAAGAGCTGAAACTGGTTGCCAACAAGGACGGCGCGCTGAAGGCTGCCGACCCGAAACAGCTGCAACGCATGCGTTCGCGCCTGTCGATGGTGTTCCAGCATTTCAACCTGTGGTCGCACATGACCGCGCTGGAAAACATCATGGAAGCGCCGGTCCACGTGCTCGGCATGTCCAAGGCCGAAGCCCGCGAGAAGGCCGAGCACTACCTGAACAAGGTCGGTGTGGCCCATCGTAAAGATGCTTACCCGGGCCACATGTCCGGCGGCGAGCAGCAGCGTGTGGCGATTGCCCGTGCGCTGGCGATGGAACCTGAGGTGATGCTGTTCGACGAACCGACATCAGCGCTCGACCCGGAACTGGTTGGCGACGTTCTGAAAGTTATGCAGGCCCTGGCGCTGGAAGGCCGGACCATGGTGGTGGTGACGCACGAAATGGGCTTCGCCCGTGAAGTGTCGAACCAGCTGGTGTTCCTGCACAAAGGTGTCGTCGAAGAAAGCGGCAACCCGCGTGAGGTGCTGGTCAATCCACAGTCCGAACGCCTGCAACAATTCCTCTCGGGCAGCCTGAAGTAAACCGAACTCCCGTTGCGCACCGGGATAGTGCATGCTTCGCAATCTAGAGGCTGGCCCCGACCCCTTGTGGGAGCGGGCTTGCTCGCGAAAGCGGTGGTTCAGTCAACATCGTTGCTGTCTGAACCACCGCTTTCGCG
>NZ_JAGYGJ010000024.1:0-99920 GCF_019947405.1 Pseudomonas sp. GL-B-26
AGTGTTCTTGCCGATGTCGATACCCAGAAGCGTCACGGTATTCATGAGAGATCCTCCTTCGGTAAAGAGAGCGCCCCGGCAAGTTTAGACTCGCCGAGGTTCTCGCCGGGCTGACCATCTCATTAAGGCTTCGCCCCGGCGTACGGCGCCTCGCTAATGCTCCGCGTTCCCTCGCTACGGTGTCCATCAGGGGGCATCGCCTACGGCCTGCTTCGCGACGACCTCCTCTCGATGTGTGCGGCTTCGCCGCACGGCGCTACGCGCCTAACCCCCTGATGAACACCTCCGCTCGGCCTGCCGAAGGGGCGAGAGATCAAAAGCAGGATCAACATCACAAGCCAAAGCAAGATCAAAAGATGGCAGCATTCGGCAGCTCAGGGGAAACGCGTGCGCTGGAAATCAGGCCGGCCGGTAGGCCGCCGTGCTTTTGATCTTGATGCACCGCCCCATCGAGAGGCCGAGTGGAGGTTCTGCGCAGTGGGCAACCCGGCATGGATGCCGGGTTAGCCGCCCCCGGCCATGGATGGCCGATGGCGGCGGGCCCACGGAGCAGGACCGGAGCGAGGGCATGCCGAGCCTAAGCGAGGCACCGAACGACAGGGGCATGAACCCTTTGGTTACTTTGGGGTTCTTTTCCAAAGTGACTCGCTGTAAAAGCGAAACCACCAGTCGCCATGACCGAAGAAACGGATATGCCCCCGATCAAATAACCCGCCCTGCCAAATAGCAAACGCCCCGAACAAAGTCAGGGCGCTTTATCAAAAAATCGGAGCGATTACTTCTCGGCGCGTTCTTTCAGGGCTTTCAAGGTATTGAACGGCGCATCAACCACAAACTTGTTGGCCACCATCGGCGGTATGCTACCGCCCGGCTCGGTGTGCACCTGATACGTCACTTCGATCTGATCGCCCTTGGGTACGAACTTCCAGAAACCATCGACCTTGGTAACCCGAACGAAGCCTTTTTCTTCGGGAAGGTACTTCGGTACGCCTTCGAGCTTGCGAGTCAGACTGCCGTCAGCACCCTCGATGGTGGTGACATGCAACACGGAGTCACGCGCAGTTACCGGCCAAGGAGTATTGAACTGGGTGTAGGTCCAGTTTTGATCGCCTTCGTGCTTGAGCAACTTCTGGGTTTTGCAGTCGTGAATCCAGGCGCAAGCGCCTGACACGTCTTCCTGCAAAGCGCGCAGTTTGGCGATAGTAGTCTTCATCAGGGTGACGCCCTGGTAAGCCTTGTAATCGGAGCCAGCCACTTCACTCAAGGAAACCTTGATGCCGTCTTCGTTCTTGGCAACTTTCCAGTCTTCTGCCTGAGCGGCCGTGGAAGCCAGCAAAACCGTCAAACCACACAGCACAGCCATACGTTGCAGCGAACCCATAGTCTTATTCCTTATTGTTGAAGATCCGTTCGTTGAACACATCACGCCGCCGTCATTTGCTCCCACCAACCCAGCAATTTGATCGCTTCGTCACTGCTGCTTCCGCAGACTTCGATGTCGGCTTCAAACGCCGAACACACTGCAGGACGTTCCGGTTTGCCGAAAATGCCGCACAGGTTATCGACAGAGAGTTGTACGCAACGTTCTCCGGCGGGCTTGCCATTGGGCATGCCGGGAATCGGTGAACTGATGGAAGGGGCAATGCAACAGGCGCCACAGCCTTCACGGCATTTCATGACGACGAGCTCCTCGACGGGCGATGTGTTAAAGGACGTGGCACAGAGTAACCGCTAAAACGCTTGTTTAAAATTGTCTCGACCCGGGTTTTTTCGCTTAAACGAGCGTGACTGACCAGTCTCCGACAAAGCGTCTGGCCAGCGGGTCACGGACGGGAAGAAATTATCGTTTGAACTCGAATTCCAGAGCTGCGCCTTCAACTTCACGGCGCTCTTCGTTGCGCAGTTGCAACTTCATTTCGTTGCTGATCAGCCTTCCGTTGAGCTGAAACGGACCAGCCTTCTCACCAAACATTTGCGGCAATAGTGCATCGTGCCGGGGCAACGCTACCGTGCCGATCGGTTTCAGCTCCTCGGCCATTTCTTGGGGCAGGCTTAAATCCAGGTCGGCCGAAGGAAGCTTGGTTTTCACGATCTCACTGGCGGCTTTGGACTTGGAGGCAATCGGCGGTCGCTTTTTAACCTTGGCCACTGTCTTTTTGACCGGCGCGGCTTTCTTGATCTGTGCCGGTTTTTTCGACGTGGCGCTGGCTGCCGGTTTTTCTGTAACAGAAGCCGCCAAGACGCCTTCGGCCTGGAAGGTTATCAGCAGGCAGATCGATAGCCAGACGGCGGAAAAAATCGGCTTCATGGACCCAACGGTACAAACGGCAGGAGCCATATGCTCGCCTGTTGCAGGCGACATGACAAGCTCGGGCAGGAATATCCTGCCCGCCCCCTCAAAAGCCGCCGACCATCTCCTGACAGAGCTGGGTGGCAAGCATGCCCAGGGTCATCAACGCACGCTCGGCTTCACGGTTCCAGGGTATGCCGCAGTTCAGCCGAATGCAGTGATTGAACTGCTCGGTGTTACTGAAAATCAGCCCCGGCGCGATGCTGATGCCCTGCTGCAACGCACGAACGTGCAGCTCCTGCGTGTTGACCCGTCCCGGCAGGCTGACCCACAGAATGAAGCCGCCGGTCGGCCGGGTCATCTGCGTGCCTTCAGGGAAGTATTGCTGGACTGCCAACTGGAAGGCGCTGAGGTTCTTGCGGTATTCCTGGCGGATGTAGCGCAAATGTCGATCGTAGCCGCCGTTCTCCAGGTACGCCGCAATGCCCATCTGCGTGACGCTGCAGGCCGAATGGGTGCTGAAGGTCTGCAAACGCTGGATTTCCTGCTGGTACTTACCGGCAATCATCCAGCCGATCCGCACGCCCGGCGACAGGGTTTTGGAGAAGCTTGAGCAATAGATCACCCGATCCAGCCGATCGTAGGCTTTAAGTGATTTGGTGCGCCCCTGCTCGAACATCAGTTCGCCGTAGATATCGTCTTCGACAATCTGGATATCGAAATCCGAGGCCAGGCGCAGCAGTTGCTTCTGCCGCTCTTCGGGCATGGTGCCGCCCAATGGATTGCTCAGACGAGTGGTCAGCACCAGCGCCTTGATCGACCACTGGTTGGCCGCCAGCTGCAGGGCTTCGAGGCTCATACCGGTGGCCGGATCGCTCGGGATCTCGATGACCTTGAGGCCCAGCAGGTCAGCCAGTTGCAGCAAACCGTAGTAGGTCGGCGACTCGGCGGCGATCAGATCGCCCGGGCGAGTCAGCACACGCAGGGACATCTGCAACGCATCGACGCAGCCGTGGGTAATTACCACTTCCGACGGATCGACCACCACGCCGGCATCGCGCATGCGGATCGCCACTTGTCGGCGCAACGGTTCGAAACCCGGGCTGAACATGTAGCTGAACGCCCGCGGGCTATGGAAACGGGTGACTTTGGCCAGTTGCTGATGCAGCGCCCGCACCGGCAGATAATCAACGCTCGGTACGGCTGCCCCCAAGGGAAACACACCCTCGCGGCGGGATTCGACCAGAACTTGTTGGATGATGCTGCTGCGAGTGACCAGACCTGGACGCTCGACCCGGGCGATGTCCGGTGTCGGCGCGGTCAGGGCCGGGGTCTGGTGCACGTAGTAACCCGACTGCGGCCGAGCGCGGATCAGCCCTTGATCTTCGAGGTTGGCGTAAGCCTGCAACACCGTCGCATGGCTGACGTTGAGCTGCGAGCTCATCTTGCGCACCGAAGGCACGCGCTCCCCCGGTTGATAGACGCCACGGCGGATGTCTTCGGCCAGTTGTTGAGCAATACGTTGGTAGAGCAAGAGATTGGTCATGACGCAGCACTCGATTTCACGGGCATTTTATTCTTGTGTGAAACAATACCGGAACAGTTTAGAAGTGTACTGGGACAGTTGCCACAATAGTCGACCGTACAGTGCAGTGTCAGCAAAAACTGTACTGTTTTGTGAGTTGATTAGCAGGCGTAAAAAAACCCGGCGCTGACGAGCAGGCCGGGTTTTCCAGTGACGCAGCCCTTAACGGGCAGCGCCGAGCTGGCCTTTTTCGTCAGAGAACACAATTTCCACCCGACGGTTCTGTGCACGTCCCCGTTCGGAGGCGTTCACATCGACCGGATATTCATCACCGTAGCCTTCGACCTGAATACGTTTATCGTCGATGCCCAGATCCATCAGCACGTCCGCCACCGATTGCGCACGGTCACGGGACAGCTTGAGGTTTTCCTGCTTGCCGCCTGTACTGTCGGCGTAGCCTTCGATTCGCACCACGCGCTTGGGGTTGAGCTGCAGGAACTGCACGATCTTCAACACCACGCGGTTCGCCGAGTTTTTCAACTCCGCTTCGCCCGTGTCAAACAGCACGTCGCCCAGGGTCATCACCAGGCCACGGTCGGTCTGGGTGGTCGCCAGCGCGACAATCTGTTCTTCGAGCCACTTGCCCTGCTGCTGCACGCTGAGCAGTTTGGATTCGCGCAGGGCCAGTTGCAGGCGCTGACGCTCCAGTTCGAGCTTCGCCGCACGTTCTTCGTTGAGCACCTGGTTGGTGTGTTCGCGCGCGATTTCGCTATAGCGCTCACTCAGGTAAGCGTAATGCAGCACGTCCGATCCACTGCCCCAATAACTGGACAGACGATCGGCACGGGCCAGCGACTCACCGGCGCGAATCACGTCCTTGGGCGCGATTCGCAGCACGTTGGAATCTTCCTTGACCTTCTGGAAGTCAGTACTGGCCTGCTGCAACGCGGCCTCGCTGTGCTGACCGGCACAACCATAAAGGCTGGCGTAGCCTGCCAGGATCAAACCGCCCATGACTTTGGTCTTGAGGCTCATTGGGCATCTCCCAGTTGCTTGCGCAGGCGAGTGATGCGGGTATTAAGCACGTTCAACTGCTCCTCGCTCTTGAGGGTCAGAACCCGGGCTTCGGCCAGACGCGCGTCCAGCTCGGCCTGCTCGGCCCGCATCCGCGCGTTCTTGAAGGATTGGTCGTTCATGCTGCCCTTGGCGCGGTTGAACTTGTCTTCGGCCAGTTTCATTTCCGGCACGTCGGCGGCGGTGGCGCCCACGGCCTTGGCCTGTTCGAGTGCCTGTTCGGTCAGACGCATTTGTTCATTCGGCGCCGGATCGGCTGCACAACCCGCCAGAGCCAGAACGGCCAGGGCAGCGAAAAGAGGTCGAATACTCACTAAAAATCCCTACTGTTTTGGGGTACTGACGGGTTGTTGCTGCGGTTGTGAGAGCTGCGCCTTCCAGCGCTCGATATTGCGTTGCAGCACGGCTTCCGTCAGTCCGGACGCGGGCAATTCTGTCATCTTTTTGGCCAGCTGTCCGCGCAACCACGGATCGTTGCAGGCGGAGTTGTGGGAAACCGCGAGGAACAGGCCGGGTTTGTCGATCGGTTGTGGACGGGCGATCAGGTCGTTGGCCAGGTTAAGTGTCTGCGCAGCCGCCATTCCCGAGTAGCGTCCGGCAAGGACAAACTCCACCTCGCCCAGCAGCAATTTCTGAAAGGCCTGGGTCAGGTTAGGTGTACGTACGAGGGTCAATTGCTGCTCGGCGAACACGCCAAATGCCGGGGTCATACGAGACTTTTCCGACAACGCGCCGGGATGACCGTGAAGGTCATGCGCTTCGTTGTAGATCAGCGTCGAGTCTTTGCGGGTCCAGACCAGGTAATCGTTTTCCAGTAACGGCGGATGAATGTAATCCAGAGTGTCCAGTTCGCTGACCGTCAATGACGCATCCGCCAGCATGTCCATTCGCCCACTGCGCACTTCGTCCAGAGCCTGAGAGCGTTTGCCGGCGTAAAGCAGTTGGACCTTGATCCCCAACTCCCCCGCCACTTGCTGCAACAGGTCGGCACTGGCGCCGATCAGGTGCTTGGGGTTTTGCGGGTCTTGCCACAGGTACGGCGGCGCATCCGGGCTGCCGGTCACCACCAGGCGCTCGCACTTGCCCGCGGCGACGGACAGCGCCGGCAATACCGTCAGACCCAGCAGCAATGACCAGCCGTAAACGCGGCGCAGATCCATGGCGACACTCTCCCACTCAAATCCGGAACAAAAAAAAGCCCGACCAAAAGGTCGGGCTCTTTATAAGTCAGGCCGCTGGATTAGACCAGCTTCTCGAACTCAGGGATTGCTTCGAACAGGTCCGCCACCAGGCCGTAATCGGCCACCTGGAAGATCGGCGCTTCTTCGTCCTTGTTGATCGCAACGATCACTTTGGAGTCTTTCATGCCGGCCAGGTGCTGGATCGCGCCGGAGATACCGACGGCGATGTACAGCTGTGGAGCAACGATCTTGCCGGTCTGACCGACCTGCATATCGTTGGGTACGAAACCTGCGTCGACCGCGGCGCGGGAAGCACCGACGGCAGCGCCCAGCTTGTCAGCCAGGGCGTACAGGTGTTTGAAGTTGTCGCCGTTCTGCATGCCGCGACCGCCGGAAACGACGATCTTGGCAGCGGTCAGTTCTGGACGATCGGACTTGGCCAGTTCTTCACCGACGAAGCTGGAAATACCAGCATCGTGAGCAGCTGCAACGGCTTCAACAGCCGCCGAACCACCTTCAGCAGCGACCGGGTCGAAACCGGTAGCACGCACGGTGATCACTTTGACCGCAGCGTTCGATTGAACGGTTGCAATGGCGTTACCGGCGTAGATCGGGCGCTTGAAAGTGTCAGCGCTTTCGACCGAGATGATCTCGGAGATCTGATCAACGTCCAGCTGAGCGGCAACGCGCGGCAGGATGTTTTTGCCGTTGGAAGTCGCGGCAGCCAGGATGTGGCTGTAGCCCTTGCCCAACTCGGCAACCAGCGGCGCAACGTTTTCCGGCAGTTGGTGAGTGTAGGCGGCGTTATCGGCCACCAGCACTTTAGCCACGCCAGCGATTTTCGCAGCGGCTTCAGCCACGGCGCCAGCGCCCTGGCCTGCAACCAGAACGTGGATGTCACCACCGATTTTGACGGCGGCAGCCACGGTGTTCAGCGTGGCCGGGGCCAGCACTTTGTTGTCGTGTTCAGCAATAACCAAGATAGTCATTTAGATTACCTTCGCTTCGTTTTTCAGTTTCTCGACCAGTTCAGCCACCGACTTGACCTTGATACCCGCGCTGCGTGCAGCTGGCGCTTCGACTTTCACGGTCTTGTTGGTGGAGGCGGTGGAAACGCCCAAAGCGTCCGGAGTCAGCACTTCGAGAGGCTTCTTCTTGGCTTTCATGATGTTTGGCAGGGACGCGTAGCGCGGCTCGTTCAAACGCAGGTCGGTGGTGACGATGGCCGGCAGTTTCAGGGAAACTGTCTGCGCGCCGCCGTCGACTTCGCGAGTCACGGCAACGGTGTCGCCGCTGATTTCGACTTTGGACGCGAACGTGCCCTGACCGTAGCCGCTCAATGCAGCGAGCATCTGGCCCGTCTGGTTGTTATCGCTGTCGATGGCTTGTTTGCCAAGGATCACCAGCTGAGGCTGTTCCTTGTCGACAACAGCCTTGAGCAGCTTGGCAACGGCCAGCGAAGTCAGGTCTTCAGCGGATTCGACGAGGATGGCGCGGTCGGCACCCAGAGCCAGCGCGGTGCGCAGTTGCTCTTGAGCGGTGGACGGGCCGACAGAGACGACGACGATTTCAGTCGCAACACCTTTCTCTTTCAGGCGTACGGCTTCTTCCACTGCGATTTCGCAGAACGGGTTCATCGACATCTTGACGTTGGCGAGGTCGACGCCGGAATTGTCCGCCTTGACGCGAACCTTGACGTTGTAATCCACAACGCGTTTGACAGCTACAAGAACCTTCATGGATTCCTCGTTACTCTCCGGTGAAAAGAAAGTCGCCTAGGCGAACCTGGCGGTTTGATGCTCATCGGCGCAAGGGCACCTCTAAAAACGCTGGCAAAGGTGTCAAGTGACAAGCGCTCACGATGAAGATGACCGTTCGTCAGTGGTGACTGACGAGTCATTCATTATCGCGGCGTGTAAACTGCGCGCCAGAACCTGCGCTACGCATCACCTTGTACTGCCATCGCCCTGTCTTTAGAGGTGCTCTTGAAACCAACAGTCAGCCTACGGCGAGCGCAAAACCGACCGTATCTTGACCGGAACGCCTATTCCGGTCAATACGGCAAAATGGCCAGTCATAAGCCGCGTGACTTTGATTTCTCTGGCTTTGAGCCGATTCAAACAAACGTTTGTATTGGACGCTAGGAGTGGTGTAGATATAATGCGCCACCTTAGAGAGAAAGGTGGCTCATCGATTGTCCTCTTCCTGCATTGCGCAGGAATTCATGGATGCGACACCAAACCTCCAATTAGAAAAAAAACTGTTGAGCCTTGAGTAGGAGATAACCTGTGGAACGCGAATACATGGAATTCGACGTGGTCATCGTCGGTGCCGGCCCCGCTGGTCTTTCCGCCGCCTGCCGACTGAAGCAGAAGGCCGCCGAAGCCGGTAAGGAAATCAGCGTCTGCGTGGTCGAAAAAGGCTCCGAAGTGGGTGCTCACATCCTGTCCGGTGCCGTGTTCGAACCACGCGCCTTGAACGAATTGTTTCCGGACTGGAAAGAACTCGGCGCCCCGCTGAATACACCAGTCACACGCGATGACATCTTCGTTCTCAAGAACGCCGACAGCGCGCAGAAGATTCCTGACCTCTTTGTGCCCAAGACCATGCACAACGAAGGCAACTACATCATCTCCCTGGGCAACCTGTGCCGCTGGCTGGCCCAGCAGGCCGAGAACCTGGGCGTGGAAATCTACCCAGGCTTCGCCGCTCAGGAAGCGCTGTTCGACGAGAACGGCGTGGTTCGCGGGATCATCACCGGCGATCTGGGCGTTGACCGCGAAGGCAATCCGAAAGAAGGCCTGTACACCCCAGGCATGGAACTGCGCGGCAAGTACACGCTGTTCGCCGAAGGCTGCCGTGGCCACATCGGCAAGCAGCTGATCAAGCGCTTCAACCTCGACAGCGATGCCGACGCCCAGCACTACGGTATCGGCCTGAAAGAAATCTGGGAAATCGACCCGGCCAAGCATCAACCAGGCCTGGTGGTCCACACCGCCGGCTGGCCGCTGGACATCATGGGCACCGAGAACACCGGCGGCTCGTTCCTCTATCACCTGGAAAACAACCAGGTCGTAGTCGGTCTGATCGTCGATCTTTCCTACAGCAACACCTACCTGTCGCCATTCGACGAGTTCCAGCGCCTCAAGCATCACCCGGTACTCAAGCAGTACCTGGAAGGCGGCAAGCGCATCAGCTACGGCGCTCGCGCTATCTCCAAAGGTGGCCTGAACTCGCTGCCGAAAATGGTCTTCAAGGGCGGCGCGCTGATCGGTTGCGACCTCGGCACCCTGAACTTCGCCAAGATCAAAGGCAGCCACACCGCGATGAAGTCCGGCATGCTCGCCGCTGAATCCGTGGCCGAGGCGCTGTTCGCTGAAAAGGACGGCACCGAAGAGCTGACCACTTACGTCGACGCGTTCAAGAAGAGCTGGCTCTACGACGAACTGTTCGCCAGCCGCAACTTCGGCCCGGCGATCCACAAGTTCGGCGCCATCGTCGGCGGCGGTTTCAACTGGCTCGACCAGAACATCTTCGGCGGCAAACTGCCGTTCACCTTGCACGACACCAAGCCGGATTACGCTTGCCTCAAGCTTGCGGCCGACTGCAAGAAGATCGACTACCCGAAACCAGACGGCAAGATCAGCTTCGACAAACTCAGCTCGGTGTTCATCTCCGGTACCAACCATGAAGAAGAGCAGCCGTGCCACCTGAAGTTGACCGACCCAAGCATCCCGATCGCCAAGAACCTGCCACTCTACGATGAGCCTGCCCAGCGTTACTGCCCGGCCGGCGTGTACGAAGTGGTGACCATGGAAAACGGTGAGAAGCGCTTCCAGATCAACGCCCAGAACTGCGTTCACTGCAAGACCTGCGACATCAAGGACCCTGCACAGAACATCACCTGGGTGGCGCCGGAAGGCTCTGGCGGCCCGACTTACCCGAACATGTAAGTCGAACGGCTGAACATCAAGGCTCCCGAACGGGGGCCTTTTTGTTGCCCGCGATTCCTGTCAGGCCGCGCGCTCATCACCGGGATTACGCTCGAAGTAGCGCTTGTACTCGCGACTGAACTGCGACGTACTTTGATACCCGACCCGATGCGCCACTTGCGCCACGCCCAACCCCTCGCCCAGCAGTAACTGCTGGGCCCTGAGCAAACGCAAACGCTTCAAATACTGCACCGGTGACAACAAAGTGCTGCGTTTGAAATGCTCGTGAAACGTCGACGCACTCATGTTTGCGCAACCGGCCAGGATCTCGACGTTCAAGGGTTCGGTGTAATGCGCATGCAGATGGCTGAGCGACGCCGCGATCCGGGCGAATTGTCCCTGTTGTTCAACCAGCGCACGCAACACATCGGCTTGCGGCCCGCGCAAGGCGACGAACAACAACTCGCGCAATCGCGCCTGCCCCATAACCTGGCATTCCAACGGATCGTGCAGGCAACGCAACAGCCGCTCCACGCAACCACGCATCCCATCGTCGAGCACTGCCGAGGTCATCGATTCGGGTGTCTGCGCAGGAATATTGCGCCCCGGCGCCAGCCCCATGGCCAAGACCAACTCACCGAGCAATACCCGGTCAATGGCGATGGAAACGCCCAGCATCGGCCCATCCGGCGCTGAAAACGTTTCGCACTCGAACGGCACCGGCAGTGCCTGAATCAGATAATGCCCGGCGCCGTATTCCAGCGTACGCGGCCCCAAATACGCCAGTTTGCTGCCCTGGGCGATGATGACCAGACTCGGCTCATAAATCTGCGGGCCGCGAGCCACATCACAACTGGCCCGCAAAACCTGCACACCCGGCAACGCAGTGGGCGCGAAACCATCGCGATTAGTCAAAGGCTGAATCAGCGAAACCAGCGTGGCATTGGCATCGAGATGACGGGTCAACAACATGAGGGCTCTTCACAGAAAAAGTCGCGAAAATCGGGATGAAAGCATCATCGCAGGTCTGATGGCCAATGCGATCCATTGAAGGCTGATGCCGGAGGATTAGGCATGACACCCGGAGGAATCGCCATGGCCGGTGGCCGGTGCGGCGCCCAGAATGCGCCACCTCACCCGTCACAGCTTTTGCGAGGTTCCTCATGTACACCGCCATCGGATACGCCGCCCAGTCGGCCACCACTCCCCTCGCCCCCATGAAATTCGAGCGCCGCAGCCCACGGGCCGACGACGTCGCGATCGATATTCTCTACTGCGGCGTCTGCCATTCCGACATCCATCAGGCACGCAACGAGTGGGGCATTGCCGTTTACCCACTGATGCCCGGCCACGAGATCGTAGGCAAAGTTACCGCCATCGGTGCGAACGTCACCCAGCACAAAGTCGGCGATCTGGTTGGCGTCGGTTGCATGGTTGATTCCTGCCGCAGCTGCGAAGCCTGCCAATCGAACCTCGAGCAATACTGCCTCGAAGGTCCGACCATGACCTACGCCACCCCGGACCGCGTCGATGGCAGCAACACCATGGGCGGTTATTCCGACAGCATCGTGGTCAGCGAACACTTCGTGGTGCGCATCCCGGAAAAACTCGACCCGGCCAGCGCCGCGCCGATCCTCTGTGCCGGCATCACCACCTATTCGCCGCTCAAGCACTACGGCGTGAAGGCAGGCGACAAGGTCGGGATTCTCGGCATGGGCGGCCTCGGCCACATGGGCATCAAGTTCGCCAAGGCGATGGGCGCGGAAGTCACGCTGTTCACCCGCTCGGCGAGCAAGGCTGAAGAAGGTCGTCGCCAGGGTGCGGACCACGTGATCGTGTCCACCGATGCCGAACAGATGAAGGCGGCTGCGGGCCAATTCGACTTCCTGCTGGACACCATTCCGGTGCAGCATGACCTCAATCCCTACCTCGATACGCTACGTTTCGACGGCGTGCACATTCTGGTGGGCTTGATCGAACCGATCGATCCACCGGTCCACGCCGCCAAACTGGTATTGGGCCGTCGCGTATTGGCCGGCTCGCTGATCGGCGGCATCGCCGAAACCCAGGAGGTGCTGGATTTCTGCGCCGAGCACAACATCACCTGCGACATCGAAATGCTCGACATTCGCCAGATCAACGAGGCTTACGCCCGCATGATCGCGGGTGACGTGAAGTACCGCTTCGTGATCGATATGGCAACGCTAAAGATTTAAACCTTCAAGCCTAGCTCCGCCGAAAGCCGAGCCGTGACCCCTTTGATCAGGGGAATCAGCTCGGCCATTTTCTCCAGCGGCATGTACGGCACGGTGCTGGCGATGCTGATACCGGCAACGATGCGCTTGCTGGCATCGCGGATCGGCGCCGCCACACAGCGGATCGACGGTTCGTTGTCTTCCAGATCGAACGCATAACCGCCCGCCACATACTCGACCATGCGCTGCTGAAACTGCTCCCAGGACTGCTCCGGGTGCTGCGGCCAGAACTGATTTTTCCCACCCGCCGGCAAGCTGACTTCGTACAGCCGCTGCCATTCTTCCTGCGGGTCATCGAGCATCAGCGCCTTGCCGATCCCGGTACGCGCCAACGGCATGCGATGGCCCACCCGCGAACGCATTTCCGGGCCATTGCGCCCCGGATTCTTGTGCAGGTACAGCACCTCGTCGCCTTCGCGAATCGCCAGGTGAATGGTGTCGCCAGTCAACGCCGACAACTCATCCAGATACGGCCCGGCCAATGTGACCAGCGGCAATTCTTCGCGCGCCTGGAAACCCAACTCGATCAGCTTTGGTCCCAACAAATAACCGACTTGCGGCACCACCCGCAGGTAACGCTCGTCCACCAGGCAACTGGCCAGACGATGGGTGGTGCTGCGCGTGGTGCCGATCAGTCGGGCGATTTCCTTGAGATCGCGGGCACCACTGGCCACGGCCTGAACCACACCCAAGCCACGAAGCAGTGTCTGGGTGCCGGTCGGTGCGGCGTCCTTGGCGATTTTTGGGGCGTCTTCCTGCATATCCAGCCTTTACCGTTGAGCGAGTGAACGGGCGGCATTATGGTCGCCCGCATGCCGCAACTACAACTTGATACGCTCGACTTTGCCGACCAGCAAGATGTAGGAAAGCGCGCCAATCAACGCCAGAACCGAGATATAGGTGATCGCCGGGGCAAACGAATCACCGGTGGCGAGGAAACCGATGACGATCGGCGTGGTAATCGCCGACAGGTTGCCGATGAAGTTGAACACCCCGCCGGTCAACCCGAGCAATCGCGCCGGGGCCAACGTTGAAACCAGCGACCAGGTGATCGACGCGAGCCCGTTACCGAAGAACGCCAACGCGAGGAAGGCAATCACCAGCGGTGTCGACTCGACGAAGTTGGCACCAATGATCGAAGTGGAAATCAGCAGGCCGCCAATGATCGGCAACTTGCGGGCGAAACCCACGGTGTAGCCGCGACGGATCAGCCAGTCGGAGAAGAACCCCGAACAGAGCACACCGACGAAGGCGGCGAGAAACGGCAGCGACGCCAACAGGCCGGACTTGATGAAATCCATGCCGCGATATTTCACCAGGTAGGTCGGGAACCACGTCAGAAAAAACCACAACGTCGAGTTGAGGCAGAACTGACCGAGGTAGATGCCCCACAACTTGCGTTTGGTCAGCACGATGCCGAGATCGGTCCAGCTGAACTTGGCTTTGACCTTGGCTTGTTCAGCCTGGATATCCACCAGCCCGCCACCTTCGCGGATCAAGTCGATTTCAGCGTCATTGGCGCCTTTGAAATCCCGTGGCTCGCGATACACCGCGTACCAGATGACCGCCCAGAGAATGCCCACCGCACCGGTGCTGACAAACACCATGTGCCAGCCATATTGATGCTGCAGCCAGGCCAATACCGGCGTCAGGAACGCCAGACCGACGAATTGCCCGGACGTGTAGAAACCGATGGCTGTGGCGCGCTCGCGCTCGGGGAACCAGGTGGTGACCACACGGCTGTTGATCGGGTACGCCGGTGCTTCCAGTGCACCGACCGCCATGCGCAATACGAACAGTGCGATGAAGCTGGCAGCGAAGCCAAGCATGACGGTGGCAATCGACCAGAGCAGCAGCGCGACGCTGTAAAGGATGCGCGGCGGAACCCGATCCACCAGCCAGCCGCCGGGGATTTGCATGGCTGCGTAGGTCCAGCCGAATGCCGAGAAAATCAGCCCGACGTGGATTGGATCGATGCCCAGTTCGCTGGTGAGTGCCGGGGCGGCGATGGACAGGTTGCTGCGGTCCAGGTAGTTGATCACCACGGTGATAAACAGCAGCACCATGATGAAAAAACGCTTGCGACTGGGCGTCACCAACGACGCCTGCCCGGTGAGGGTTTGCGGTTGCATGGGGAATGCCTCTTCTTATGTTTATTGAGGTCGATGTGAAATCGGGGGGTTGCCGTAAATCTTCCTGTCCATGGAGATCTAGTGTGGGAGCGGGCTTGCTCGCGAAGTCGGCGGCACAGGCAACATCTTCGCTGACAGACAGACCGCTTTCGCGAGCAAGTCGAATCGTCGCACCGCCGCTCCCACAGGGGATTTGCGGTGGATTAAAGATCGATCACCACTCGGCAAAACTGCCATCGGCATGGCGCCAGATCGGGTTGCGCCAGCGGTGGCCGACGGCCGCGCGTTCGATCACGTATTCCTCGTTGATCTCGATCCCCAGGCCCGGGCCATTCGGGATTTTCACGAAGCCTTTGTCGTAGTCGAACACCCGCGGATCCTTGACGTAATCCAGCAGGTCATTGCTCTCGTTGTAATGAATGCCCAGGCTCTGTTCCTGGATGAACGCGTTGTAGCAAACCGCGTCCAGTTGCAGACACGCCGCCAATGCAATCGGGCCCAACGGGCAGTGCAGCGCCAGCGCCACGTCGTAGGCTTCGGCCATGTTGGCGATCTTGCGGGTTTCGGTGATACCGCCAGCATGAGACGCGTCCGGCTGAATGATGTCGACGTAACCTTCGCTGAGCACACGCTTGAAATCCCAGCGCGAGAACAGCCGCTCACCGAGGGCAATCGGGGTGCTGGTCAGCGGCGCCAGTTCTTTCAGCGCTTCGTAGTTTTCGCTGAGCACCGGCTCTTCGATGAACATCAGTTTGTACGGGTCGAGTTCCTTCATCAGCACCTTGGCCATGGGCTTGTGCACCCGGCCATGGAAGTCGACGCCGATGCCGACGTTCGGCCCCACCGCATCGCGCACGGCGGCGACGTTGGCCAGGGCCAGGTCGACTTTTTCGAAGGAATCGAGGAATTGCAGCTCTTCGGTGCCGTTCATTTTGACTGCAGTGAAACCACGCTCGACGGCTTCCTTCGCAGCGCGAGCGGTGTCCGCCGGCCGGTCGCCGCCGATCCACGAATAGACGCGAATCTTGTCCCGCACCTGCCCGCCGAGCAGATCGCTGACCGACACCCCCAGGGCCTTGCCCTTGATGTCCCACAACGCCTGATCGATACCGGCCAGCGCACTCATGTGGATCGCGCCGCCCCGGTAGAAGCCGCCGCGGTAAAGCACGGTCCAGATGTCTTCGATGTTGCGTGGGTCTTTGCCGATCAGGTAGTCGGACAATTCTTCAACAGCGGCGGCGACAGTGTGAGCGCGGCCCTCGACCACGGGTTCGCCCCAGCCGGTCACGCCCTCGTCGGTTTCGACCTTGAGGAAGCACCAGCGCGGCGGAACTATGAAGGTGGTCAGTTTGGTGATTTTCATCTTTTACTCTCTTTTTATAAGTGCAGCTCTTATAGATGTAGCGCTCGCAGCGCCAAAAAGTCTTAGCGAAGGGCTTTCCAGGCAGCCACGTAGGCCTTGGCGTTAAGCGCCACTTCATCTGGGGTCATGCCCGGTTTGAACAACCCGGAACCGAGGCCGAAACCTTTGACGCCAGCGTCGATAAACACCTGCATGTTGTCCGGCGTGATTCCGCCGACCGGCGCCAGAATCGTTCCCTCAGGCAGCACCGCGAGCCAGGCTTTGACGACTGCCGGGCCCATCTGCTCGGCCGGGAACATCTTCAGCACGTCAGCCCCTTCGGCCAGTGCAGCGAAGGCCTCAGTCGGCGTGGCCACACCCGGCGACAGGAACAACCCCGCCGCTTTCGCTGCGCGCAACACCTTGGCATCGCTGTGCGGCATGACAATCACCTGACCGCCCGCCGCTTTCACTTGCTCGACCTGCTCCGGCGTCAGCACCGTGCCGGCACCGATCAGGCAATCGGCGGGCAAAGTACTGCGCAGGATGCGGATACTTTCGTACGGCTCAGGGGAATTGAGCGGCACTTCGATGACGCGAAATCCGGCGGCGTAAAGGACTTCGCCGATGGCTGCCGCTTCTTGCGGGCGCAGGCCACGCAAAATCGCGATCAGACCGTTTTGCGCCAATGCTTGCTTGAGCATGTCAGACCTCCAGTCAGGTTTAACGGGATGAGTGTGGTTTGATCAGTCCGGCGGCAACCGCCAACTGCCACAAGCCGCGTTCGGTGGCTTGTTCGGCCAGGGTCACCCGGGCAAAACCACAGGCGTCGAGCGCCCGGCTGTAGCGGGCACAGAGTTGGGAGTTTCCGATGAGGATGATCGCCGGCAGATGAACGCTGTTGCGTCGGCGTCGCTGAACACTCGCCAACGCTGACAGCTCATGGCCGATCAACAGACCGGACAAGTAATCCGGTTGGGCGGTGGCGCTGAGTTCGCCAGTCAACCCGAGGCTGCGGGCACTGAACAATGTCGACAACGGCCCGATCTCGCCATCCGCCGACAAGGCCACTTGCACACCACGATCAAAGGCGTGGCCATCGAAGGACGCACCCTTTTGCTGGGTGCGCCCCAGAATGCTGTGCTCGCTGAGCACGGCAAAGACTTCGCCGGTCATGAAGGTATCGAAATGCACGATGCAGCCGTCGGCCACTTCCACCCACTTCGAATGACTGCCCGGCAGGCCGATCAACAGATCGTTGCCCGCCTCGCCCGGCAGATTGTGCAGCACGCCGAGCACTTGGGTTTCTTCGCCGCGCATCACGTTTGGCAAACGAGACCGCTGAATCACGCCCGGCACGATGTGCACATCGACACCGCGAAGACTGCGAACCGTTTGTAGGGAGATTCCGAGATTGGCGACGTTCGCCGGCGTATCGCGGTAAGCCGCTTCACGCCAACCTTGTGCGCTGCCGACCATGCCGCAAGCAATCACCGGCAAATCGGGCTGCGCGTCGAGCCAGTCACCGCAGGCCTCGTCAAAGGCCAGTTCAAAACCGTCGGCACATTCCTGACCCGCGATCATTCGCGGCGTCCTGGGCAGTTGCATGATTCCCGACGACAGCGAACGCTGTTCGAGCACCTGGCCACCCGCGGCGAGTTTGTAAGCACGTAATGAGGTTGTCCCCCAATCGAGCGCGATCAATTGCGCCAGCATCGCTTCACCTGTTTTGTTTATTGGCAGTGAGTGAGCTGGACTATAAACCCGAAAGTATCAAAATCTCAACATATAAATATCACTCCCACATATTGGGACAAAGTCAAAAAAAGATCGCAGCTTTCGGCAGCTCCTACGGATAGGAGTAGGAGCTGCCGAAGGCTGCGATCTTTAATAGACGTCGGTGCGATCTAGCCCTCGGCAAACTCCCGCAACACCGCCCCATCCATCCGATACCGCACCCACTCTTCCTGCGGCTGCGCACCCAATGACTTGTAGAATTCGATCGCCGGTTTGTTCCAGTCCAGCACGCTCCACTCAAAGCGACCGCAATCATTGGCGCAGGCGATTTTCGCCAGGTGACGCAGCAAGGTTTTACCCGCCCCGCCGCCACGCTGATCAGGGGTGATGTAGAGGTCTTCGAGGTAAAGGCAGTTGCTGCCCAGCCACGTGGAATAGCTGAAGAAGAACACCGCAAATCCGATTGGCGAGCCATCGCGCAAACAGATCAGGCCGTGGGCGGTGGCGCCTTCGCTGAACAGGCTGCGCTCGATGTCGGCGACGCTGGCGATGACTTCGTGGCGGGCACGTTCGTAGTCGGCCAGTTCGGTGATGAACCCGAGGATTTGCGGTGCATCGCTCGGGGTCGCCGGGCGGATCTCGATCGTCATGGACGTGCCTTCGTCAAAAGTTGAAAACGCCATACTAAGTCGGCGAGCGGCGCTCGTCACACTGGAAATTCAAAGCTGATCCATGGAGCATGTCGCTGCAAAAGGCGTTTTCACTTAACAGGATGTTTATGAACACCAATGGTTTCGCACCACTGCAACTCCTCGCTGCGCAACTGCTGCCCCACGCGCTGGAACCTTCAGAGGACGGCGCCCACGATCTGTCGCACTTGCAGCGGGTCTGGCACAACGTGCGTACGCTTCACGCTGAAGAAGGTGGCGATCTTGAGGTGCTGCTGGCGTCAGTGCTGTTGCACGATTGCGTGGCGGTAGAGAAGAACTCGCCGCTGCGTTCTCAGGCGTCGCGGTTGGCCGCCGAGAAGGCATCGAAATTGTTGGCGGACATGGCCTGGCCAGACGCAAAAGTCAGTGCAGTTGCCCATGCCATCGAAGCACACAGTTTTTCCGCCAACATCGCGCCGACCACGCTCGAAGCGAAAATCATGCAGGACGCCGACCGTCTCGACTCCCTGGGCATGCTCGGCGTGGCGCGCACCTTTTACATCGCCGGACGTATGGGTAGCGCGTTGTACGATCCAGAGGATCCTGAGGCGAAGGACCGGGAGTACGATGACAAACGTTTTTGCCTCGACCATTTCCAGACCAAGCTGCTGCACCTGGCGGACGGATTCCAGACAACCACCGGCCAGCGTCTGGCACAGACTCGCCACGAACGGTTGAAGAGCTTCATGGAGCTGTTCAAGGAAGAAATAGGCATCTGATAAATGCTTTACTCCGGCCAGCGCTAACCCTGAAATCGATAACCACATACCTGACATCGACGCCTTGCGTGATAGATAGATAAAGCTCTCTTCTATCGGGTCAAGGAACCGCGTCATGCCTAGCGCAACACCCCAAGTCTCAAGCAGGTTGTTCGGCCTGTTTTGCCTGGCCAGCTATCTGCTGTCGCTGTCCTATGGCTCGACCTTTTTGCTGTCGTTGTTGATCGGTTCCCGCGGCGGCAACGAGCACGATGCCGGCAGTGTGATTTCGGCGGCGATGCTCAGTACGTTTGCAGCGGTGATCGTCTCTGGGCACTTGTCCGACTTGCTCGGCGCGGCGCGCTCGATTGCGCTGTTCGGCATTCTGTTGGTGGCCGCCAGCCTGGGCTTCGCCTTGGCGCCAGGCTTCGGCAATCTGCTGTTGTTTTTCGGACTCTTGCTGGGGCTGGGTTGGGGCGTGTTCTACACCCTCGGTCCGATCATTGTGGCCAGTCTGGTAACGCCCGCCCAACGCGCGAAATACTTTGCGCTGTTGTCGGGCAGCATGATGACCGGGATCGGCAGCGGTCCATTGTTGGGCCGCGCTGCCAGTGCCCTCGGCTATCCGATCACCGCGGCGTTTTACCTTGCGGCGCTGGCCAGCCTGATCGGCGTGTTGCTGTTCTGGCGGCTGGATTCGCAGCTGAAAAAAGCGCCGGCCCACTCGGCAGCGGTGTCGCGAATTTCCTGGCGTGCAGCGGCGCAAGTGCTGTCGTCCAAAGCGGTATTCCCGATCATCATGGTCGGGCTTGGCGGTTGCGTTTTCGGCGGTCTGTCGAGTTTTCAAACCAGCTACGCCACCGCGCGTTCACTCGACTATTCACTGTTCTTCCTCGGCTTCATGAGCGCAGCGATCAGCAGCCGCATGCTGATCGCCGGTTTCGTGGTCAAGCGCGACCCGTTCCGGGCGTCCTGCCTGTTGTCGGGCTTGATGATGGGCTCGATCCTGATGTTCGCTTTTGTGGTCGACGACGGGTTCAGCTACGTGCTGGCGGCGGTGATGCTCGGGGTCGGTTACGGTCTGACCTATTCGGTGATCAACGGCCTGGCGGCCAACGAGGCACCGCACGGCACCACCGCGCAATCCTTGCTGCTGTTCAGCCTGTCCTATTTCATCGGCGTGTTTGGCTTTCCGTTGCTGGCCGGGAAAATCATCGTGGAACAGGGGATGGCAACGCTGTTGCTCACGGTATTGGCGGTTGCTGTGCTGAATTGGCTGATCAGTGTCGGTCGTCTGATCTGGCGTCGGGCCGTTACCGTCAAAGCCTTGCAGCAGGCCTAGACCGTTCGTCGTTCATCAGGCACCAATCCAAATCGGGGGCGGACCAATATCAGATAAGGACTCTAATTAAATGGACCTATCCACATCCATGAAGAGGTAACCATGAACGCCGATAAAAACCTTGAGAAAGAAGTCCTGACCCGTCTGCTGCATGCCCATCCAAGCGGTTTGGGCAAAGAGGTCCTGGACAATTACCGGGGGGAGAGAGTCGTGGCCAGCACCCTCGCCACGCTGCAGGATCGTGGATTGATCCAGCATGGTCATGTGATCTGCAACGAAGCGGGTGAGCATTCATTGAGTTTGCCGATCAGACTCAGTGCCGCTGGGGTGGAGGCGGCGCGCAAGCTGGACGTTTAACCGTGTAGGCGCTTGCCGCAGGTTGCGATCTTTTGCCTTTGGCTTCTCAACGATCAAAAGATCACAGCCTGCGGCAGCTCCTACGGATACCCACCTCAAGCAAGGAGAAATTCCATGCCTCGTGGAAGCAAAGACAAATACACCGCCGAGCAGAAACGCAAGGCCGAACACATCGAAGAGAGCTACGAGCACAAGGGTGTCTCGAAAGAAGAAGCCGAAGCCCGGGCCTGGGCGACTGTGAACAAGCAGTCGGGTGGCGGTGAACGCAAGGGTGGTTCGGGACGCAAGAAACCGGCGAGTGCCAAGTCGCAAGATCGCCAGGAATCAGCTCGTCGTGCGGTGGCCAGCCGCGAAGGTCATTCGCGAAACAGCAAGGCTTCGCGCGAGACCCAGACCGTCGACAGTTTGATGAAAGAAGCCCGGGCGAAGAAGATTCCGGGACGGTCGAGCATGCGTAAGCAAGAGTTGATCGAGGCGTTGCGCAAGGCTGGGTAAGGTCAGGATTTGTGTTGAATTGGATGCCGCCTTCGCGAGCAAGCCCGCTCCCACATTGGTTTTGTATACGACTCAGATCCAGTGTGGGAGCGGGCTTGCTCGCGAAGGCGATAGATCAAGCGGTAAAGGTCTTGCGGATTAACTCATCCACCTCGCTAGTCCCCGGCGAAGTCGCCGGCCCCCATCGAGTGACCGCCAACGCAGCCGCCGCATTAGCCCGCCGCGCCGCCTCACTCGCCGACAATCCTTGCGCCAACCCGGCCACAAATACCCCGGCATGCGCATCCCCCGCGCCATTGCTGTCCACCGCCTCAACCTTGAAACCCGGCACATGCTGGCGGTCTCCACGCTGGCTGATCCAGCACCCTTGCGGGCCGTCACGAACCACCATCAACACGTCAGCCGGCAGATGATCGGCCAACCGGTTCAACGCCTCGCCAATGTCCGATGCACCGGTAAACTTCAACGCCTCGACACTGTTGCTGGTCCACAGATCGATGCGCGCCAGCAAGGCTTGCATCAACGGCTCATCCGGCGAATCCACCAGCGGGCCCGGATCGAACACCACGTTGATCCCTCGCGGCAAATCCAGCACCCAATCCACCAACGCCTGGGCCTTGCCGCCATGCAGCAGGCTGTAGCCGCTGACGTAGACATAGTCCCCCGCCTCGGCCGGCACGCTGGCCAGATCCTCGGCAGTCAGCTCACCTTCGGCACCGATATAGGAAATGAAACTGCGTTCGGCTGACGCTTCGGTCAACGCGACGCACAATCCCGTATCCCGTTCGGCGCGGTGAGTGATGCCGATCCGAATGCCTTCAGCCTTCATCGCCTCACGGGCAAGATCACCGAAACGCCCGGTTCCGTGACGCCCGAGATAGACAACCGGCAAGCCATTACGCTGGGCGGCAGCCATCACATTAAAGCCGCCGCCAGCCTCGAAACTGGCGGATTGCGCCAGCACGTCGCCGCCCGAATGCGGCAGTTTATCCACGGCCATGACCAGGTCGATCATGACCTGGCCGGTGTGCAGCAATCTAGGCATGAGCGTTCTCGGTCAACGCGGCGCGGCGATCCTTGGCGCCACCGAGTACAAAATAAATACCACCGGCCACCAGGAACGTCACGATCCAGCCGAGGCCGTTATGGCCCAACCAGGAGTCGGACAGAAAACCACGGAACCACACGGTTTGTTCGGTCGTACCGATGGTGGTGAAGCTGAAGCCCAGCACGATCGCCATCGCCCATGCACCAAAGGCGCGCCACTCGACACCGCCGCTGTACCAGTAAGCACTGCTCGGGCTGACGTCCAGCAGGTCTTTGGGGCTGTAGTAATGACGGTGAATCAAGTCGACGACAAAGATCCCGACCCACGCGGTGATCGGCACGGCCAGCAGCGAAATGAAGGTAATGAACGGGCCGTAGAAACTGTCGGCGATCAGCATGAAATAAATCGAACCGGCGAAGATCGCGACGATGTCCACCACCACCGCGTAGACGCGTTTGACCTTCAAACCGAGGGTCAGCGTGGTCAAACCGGCGGAGTACACCGACAGGTTGTTCGACAGCAGCAACCCGCCAAACGCGGTGATCAGGTACGGCACGGCCATCCAGGTCGGCAGCATGTCGCGGATCGCGATGATCGGGTCGGTGGCGGAGGCCAGGTCATTGTTGCCCACCGACAGCAGGCCGCCGAGGGTGATCAGCAGCACCAGCGGAATCCCCGCACCAAACGCTGCCGACGCCACCAGGCGCGCGGCTTTGACGCTGCGGTGCTGGTAGCGCGACATGTCGGCACCAGCGTTGGCCCAACCGATCCCGGTGCCAGCGGCCATGGTGCCGACGCCGATGATCATTGCGCTAAGCGGTGCCGGTGTGGCATTGAACACCGCGCTCCAGTCGATGGTGGCGCAGAGGAAGCCGCCGACCAGGATGTTCAGCGCACCGAATACGTAAGTTGCCCACTTCTGGATCACCAGCAAGGTGGCGTGACCGAGGCCCGACACCGACAGGGTCAGCAGTACGAAAATCGCAATGAAGATCAACGTCAGCACGGGTGCGCTTTTGGCTTCCACCGGCGAGCCGAACAGGATCGAGCACAGCGACAGCAACACGAACGCGGCGGTGGTGGTGTTGACGGTTTCCCAGCCCAGACGCGACATCAGCGAGACCAGGGTCGGACCGATGTTGCCGCGTACACCGAAGATCGCTCGCGACAACGTCAGGCTCGGGGCGCGACCACGGCGACCGGCAATGGAGATGATCCCGACCACCGCGAAGGAACCGGCAGCCCCCAGGATCGCGACGATGATTGCCTGCCAGATCGCCAAGCCGCGAAAGGCTACAAGGGTCGCGCCCAGCGGCAGGCCGAGGATGGAGATGTTGGCAGCAAACCAGACCCAGAACAGTTGCAGCGGATGACCGTTGCACTCCGCTTCCGGTACCGGTTCGATGCCACGGGTTTCCAGTTGCCCGGCGCTTTGCCCGGCGTTTGTTGAACTCATGTGAAATGCTCCTGTTGCCTTTGTTGTGGTTGTGGGCAATTGCGGAAGTCGACATAACATCCCGGCGATCCTGGCCGTGTTTGTGCTTTCCGTTGCAGTGAAAGAATTTGAGTGCGCGGCGCGCCCTTCGCGAGCAAGCCCGCTCCCACAGGGATAGTGCAAACCTCACGGTACACGCTGTACCTGTGGGAGCGGGCTTGCTCGCGAAGGCGTCAGTGCTGTCAGCGCAGGGTGAGGAGCCCTTTTACCAACGGTTCAAGCTCCAGATCGTTAACGGTTTTGACCTTGTCGATCATCACCGCCGGCCAACTCTCAAGGCCGAGGCAAGCGCCGAGCATGGCGCCAAGAATCGCCGCGATGGTGTCGGTGTCGCCGCCAAGGCTCGCGGCCATGCACAGCGCTTCGAACGCGTTCATTTCACCAATGGCCACTTGCTGGGCCAAGGCAAACGAGACCACCACCGATTCCTGTGAAGCCACCGAAGTGCCGATCACGTCGTACATCAAATCCGCCAGCAACGCCTTGTCGCTGTCGACACTGATGGTCCGCGCCCAGCTGATGCGCGAAGCAATGCGTCCGCCAGCCACCCAGTAACCGTGGCTTTCAGCTTGTTGAGCGATTTGCTGGCCGAGGTTCAACGCGTCGCCCAGGTCCATGCCGTTGATACCGGCCGAGACCACCGCCGCCACCGCCGCCGCGCTGGAAATGCCCAGCGTGGTGTTGTGGGTGACCTGGCAAGCCTGCACGACAGCGTCGATGAAACGCTCAGGGTTGGCGACATCCGCCGCGATCCCGATCGGCGTGATACGCATCGCCGCGCCATTGGTGGTGCCGTAGCGCCCCGCTTCTTCCGGCGAGTGGCCGGCGAGGATCATCTCGATGGCACGTTTGGTCGAAGGGCCGAGCAAGTCTTGCGAGCCCTTGGCCTGCATCGCGGCTTCCCATTCGATCAACCGTTGGGCGAGCGCCGACGGCTCGATCCGGCCCTCGCCTTCAACCAGCAATTGGCCGACCAGAATCGCCTGTTCGGTGTCATCGGTGATCGAGCCTTTGAGCATGTTGGCGGCGATCGGTTGATCGGGGCCTGCGTCTTCCAGGTCAGTGATCTCGCCGAAGCGCACCTTGATCTCGGCACGGCTCAGGGATTGGGTCGGCATGCCCAGAGCATCGCCCAGGGCCAGTCCGTAGAACGCGCCAAGAGCACGGTTGAGCGCGGTCATTTTGACTCTCCAAACTGCAGGTGCAGACGAAAATGCACCGGATCGAGCAAGCTTTCGACCTGCTCCATGAAGCGGTTTTGCCGGTCGTAGGTGGTGCGCAAGGCCTTGAGGAACACCGTGCCTTCCGGACGGCCGAGCAGCTCGGCGTCTTCGGCGTTCAAAGGTTCGGCGCCGATCCATTGATCGCCGCGCTCGCCGATATAGCCGTAGGCGGCCAGGGTGATGGTCAGGGAGTTGTCGATAAGGCCGACCCGCGGCAGGCTTTCCAGGCCTCCGGTGGCGGGCATCAATGAGCGTTCAAGGGAGACCAGTTTGCCTTCGTTGGAACGGCGGCGACGGTCGAGGGTGATGAATTGGTCGGTGCCGAAACGTGGCAGCAGGTCAGGACGGGTGACCGCCTCCAGCCGCAGCACTTCGGTATTGATCAGCGCCCCGCTGTCGGCCAGGGCCTGGGCCCAGCCGCTGCGTTGATCGAGCACCACGCCGTCGAAGGTGACGATGGAACCCACCCCGCTTTGCGTCGCGATGTAGTTGCGCCGTTTCAATTCAGCCAGGGCTTCGCGCAGCGTGCCGCGGCTGACTTTGAATTCTTGAGCCAATTGATGCTCGCCCGGCAGCAGAAAGCCGTCCTCCATGAGGCCGCTTTCGATGCGCCGGATGAGTTCGTCGACCACCCGTTGTTTCTTGTCAAATCGTACCTGTCTAATCATGTACAAAGAGATAACCGAAACGGGGTTGGGCGGGCAAGGGATATTTTGGGTAGGTGACGGGAGGCGGGATGTTCGGAGGCGTGTGGTGTCAGGTGAATCCACCCCTAAATCTCAACGCTGTTTTAGTCGGTCGATCACCACCGCCAGCAACAAGATCGAACCCCGAATCACATACTGATAAAACGTATCGATATTCTTCAGGTTCATCGCATTCTCAATGATCGCCAGAATCAGTACCCCGGCAATCACATGCCGGATCATGCCGATCCCGCCGCTCAACGACACCCCGCCCAACACACACGCCGAGATCACCGTCAGCTCAAAACCCTGGCCAATCATCGGCTGACCGGACGTCATGCGCGAAGCCAGGATCACCCCGGCCAACGCCCCGATCAACCCGTGCACGGCGAAGATAATGATCTTGGTCCGGTCAACGTTCACCCCGGCCAGCAGCGCTGCTTCCTGGTTACCGCCGATGGCCATGGTGTTGCGCCCGTAGGTGGTGTAGTTCAGCAACCAGCCGAAAAACAGGAAGCAGACGATGGTGATCAGGATCGGCACCGGCACACCCAACAACTGGCCATTACCGAAGACGAAGAACTGCTCTTGCGACACGCCGACCGCTTTGCCGTTGGCGAAGATGTAAGCCAGGCCACGAACAATCTGCATGGTCGCCAGTGTGGTAATCAACGCATTGACCCGCAACTTCGCGATCACAATGCCGTTGATCAACCCGACGATCAGCCCCATGAACAGCGCCGCCACCACACCGAGAAACACGCTGTCGGTGTCGCGCATCACCACCGCCGCGACCACGCCGGCGCAGGCAATCACCGACCCCACCGACAAGTCGAAGTGCCCGGACGCCAGGCAATACAACATGGTGCAAGCGGCAATCCCCGTCGTCGAAATCGCCAGGCCCAGACCGCGCATGTTCAGCGGCGAAAGGAAGTTGTCGATCAGCAAGGTGCAGAGCACGAAGATCCCGACGGCCGCCAGCAGCATCACCCAGTCATCGAGAAAGCGCCGCAGGTCCAGAGGTTTGCGCAGGGTGGGTAAAGCGTTGTTTTGGATTGTCATAGTCACCTCTCAGTTCGCCACGCCGTCAGCGCGTTGGCGCGGCAAAGCCAGTTGCAGCAGGTTGGATTCATTGGCCTCTGCGCGAGACAACTCGCCGCGCATCGCGCCTTCGCAGAGCACCAGGATGCGGTCGGAAATACCCATCACTTCCATCAGGTCGCTGGAGACCACGATCACCGCGATGCCGCTGGCGGCCAGGTTGTGGATGATCTGGTAGATCTCGGCTTTGGCGCCGATGTCGATGCCGCGAGTCGGTTCGTCGAGCAACAGGACTTTCATCGGCATCGACAGCCAGCGACCGAGAATGGCCTTCTGCTGATTACCGCCGGACAGGTACATGATTTTCTGCGCCGCGTTGGGCGTCTTCACCTTCAGCGCCTTGATCTGCTTGTCGGCGTTGTCCTTCTCCCACAGGCCACGCAACAGGCAACCGAAGGTGGAATGGGCGCCGCGGGCGCTGATGTTGATGTTCTCGGCGACGCTGGCGAGCGGCAGGATGCCCTCTTTCTTGCGGTCCTCGGGGCACAGCAGAATCCCGGCGGCAATCGCATCGCGGGGTGAACGCAACTTCAGTTCATGACCGCGCAACTCCAGGCGCCCGGCGGTATTGCGTTCAAGCCCACTGAGCATGCGGAACAGCTCGGTGCGACCGGCGCCGACCAAACCGAACAGCCCGAGAATCTCGCCTTTGTGCACCTCGAAACTCACCGACTCACGCAATCCCGGTCCCAGCAAACCGTCGACCTTGAGCGCCACCGCGCCACGCTGACGGTGGCGGTAATCGTAGATGTCCTGAATGTCGCGACCGACCATGCAGGTCACCAACTGATCATGAGTCAGCTCGCTCATGTCCTCGAACGTGCGCACAAAGCGACCGTCCTTGAACACCGTCACCGCGTTGCAGATGCGGAACACTTCTTCCATGCGGTGGGAGACGTAAAGCACCACTTTGCCTTCGTCGCGCAGGCGACCGATGATCGCCATCAAACGATCAATCTCCCGCGCCGACAGGCTGCTGGTCGGTTCGTCAAACGCGATCACATGCGCACCACGGGACAAGGCCTTGGCGATTTCCACCAATTGCCGCTGACCGAGGGACAGGCGCCCGACTTTCTCTTGCGGATCGATTTCATCGGCCAGGCCTTTGAGGCAGGCCAATGCCTGTTGCCGCAACGCGCCACGATTGATCAGACCAAAACTGGCCGGCAGATGGCCGAGGAACAGGTTCTCTGCCACGGTCATTTCCGGAACCAGGTGCAGCTCTTGATGAATCACGGCGACGCCACTGCCGATGCTGTCGGCGGTGGACTTGAAGACCCTCGTCTGCTCGCCGATCTGCAGGTCGCCGCTGCTCGGGGTGTAAGCCCCGCCGAGGATTTTCAGCAGGGTCGATTTGCCGGCGCCGTTCTCGCCCATCAAGGCGTGAACCTGCCCCGGATGAGCGACGAAGCTGATGCCATCCAGCGCCTTCACCCCGGGAAAGGTCTTGCCGATCCCGTTGAAGCGCAAGCTGCCGCCGGCAGTGTGTTGTTGTGTTGTTGTTTGCGCGTGCATAACCCACCTCTTCACACAGATCAGGCAGCCCCGTCGCCAGGGCCACCGATGAAATCAACCGTGCCTCAGTTCCAGAGGCCGATCTTTTCCAGTTCCTGCTTGAAGTTCTCGCGAGTGATCAGCGTTACGTCGTCCATCGCGGTGTACTTCGGCGGTTCTTTGCCGGTGGTGACCCACTCGTACATCATGCTGGCAGTGTTGTAGCCCTCGATGTGCGGGCTTGGCAGCATCGAGCCGAAGAAGCCGCTGTTGGCCTTCTTCAACTCGCCGATGGCGTCGGTGCCGTTGATGCCGATGCCGATCACATTGGCCGCGGCAAAACCGGCGCTTTCGGTGGCGCGCACGCCGCCCAGCACGGTGTTGTCGTTCATGCCGCCGATGATCAGGTTTTTCGCCGCGCTCGGCAGTTTCACCAGCGCCGAGTTGGTGGCGTCCATGCTGCCGGGTACGTCGAGGGTTTTCAGCGCCGAGAACAGAATGTGGTCTTTCGGCATGCCGGCGTCTTCCAGCGCTTTGACGGAACCGTCGGTGCGTTTCTTGCCGGTGTCGAGTTCGTTGAAGGTGTTGATCACCGCGTAGGTGTCTTTCCAGTCCCAGCCACGTTTCTTCGCTTCGGAGGCCATGGCGCTGCCTTGTTTCTGGCCGACTTCGAACGCGGCCATGCCGAGGTATGGAACGTGTTCCATGAACTGGCCGCTGGCATCGACGAAGCGGTCATCGACTGCGATGACTTTCAAACCGTTGAGCTTGGCTTTGGCCATGATCGCAGGTCCCAGGGCCACGTCTGGCGGGCAGATCACGAAGCCCTTGGCGCCGTTGGCGGCGAGGCTGTCGATGGCCGAGAGGGTTTTCTCGCCGTCCGGCACGGCGATCTTGATGACGGTGAAGCCCTTCTCTTTCCCGGCCTTTTCGGCAAATGCCCATTCGGTCTGGAACCAGGGCTCTTCCGCCTGCTTGACCAGAAAACCGATCTTCACTTCCTCGGCCGCCAGCAACGAACTGCTCAGGCTGACCGCGGTGACCGCCAAAGCGGCACAGCACAGGGAACGGATCCCACGACGACGATTCATAAGCTGACTCCTTGTTATTTTTTTTGAGCGTTATTTGAAAGCCAATCAAACTGTGCAGCTAATAGTCATATCGTATGATGATTTGATTTCAGGCGTAGTTCCGCGCCTGAAACCCGATTGACTCAGTCGTGGTACATGACCGAGCGACCGCCATCGATGGTGATGCACGAGGCATTGATGAACGGCGCTTCATCACTGGCCAGGAAAACAGCGGTCATGGCCACTTCGATCGGCTGGCCGATGCGACGTGGCGGGTGCAGATCGAAAGCGCGCTGACGTTCGGCATGCGGGTCGGCAAAACCGTTCCAGTAATCGACGTTCAGCTGGGTTTCGATGTAGCCCGGCGCGATGGCGTTGACGCGAATGCCCTTCGGCGCATATTCGATGCCCAAAGCGCGGGTCAGTCCGAGCAGGCCATGTTTGGCCACCGGGTACGGGAAGCAGCCGGGAATGATGTGAGTGGAGTGGGTCGAGGCGATGTTGATGATGCTGCCGATGCCCTGCTCGATCATCTGCGGCAGCACCGCTTTGCAGCCATACCAGGCGCCGTCCAGGTCGATGGCGAAGCAGCGACGCCAGTCTTCTTCGGTCATTTCCAGCGGATCGCGGAACACATTGACCCCGGCGCAGTTGACCAGCACATCGATACGACCGTGCAGCTCGATCGCCAGTCTGGCCATGGCGTGCAGGTCTTGCTGGTTGGAAACGTCAGCCTTGATTGCCTGAACGTCGAAGCCTTTGTCCCGCCAGTGGGCTGCGACTTTTTCGACTTTCTCACCCTGGATATCGCTGATGATCAGCTTGGCCTGCTGGGAAGCAAAGGTCGCGACAATCGCCTCGCCGATACCTTGAGCAGCACCGGTCAGCAGCACGACCTTGTTTTTCAGGCGCTCACCCTTCGGCGGTTCGGGCACCGGTGGCAAGGAAAGAGGTTCAGCCATGGATCAAGACTCCTTTTCGAAGGCACGACAAAAACCGGGCATCTGTCGATGTCCGGTCAAAAGGCTTTTTGGAAAATCGCTGCATCACTTCACCTGTTTTGTTTTTTTAAGTGTGAGTGCGTGTAACTGATGGAGCCGACTATAAACCCGACCACCAGATAATCTCAATATATAATTTTACATCCCATATTTTGGGATTTATCCAGCAAACCGAGTACAGGTTTTTCCGGGCACATCGACTCGAATCGACAGCAGCGCGCCGTCCAACGGATGGTTGAGCGGGCTCGCGGCGCTGGTGATGTAAAGGGTTTTCAGGTCTTCACCGCCGAATACGCAACTGGTGGGGCGGCTGATGGGCAGCTCGATCACGCGATCAACCTGTCCGTCCGGGGTCAGCCTGAGCAGACAGCTGCCATCCCAACGGGCGTTCCAGAGGTAACCTTCGGCATCCATCGCCGAGCCATCCGGCCCGCCGCGTTCATGCGGTCCGAACCAGACCCGGGCCGGGTCGAGGTTGCCGTCGGCGCGGATGAAGTACTGGTAGAGCGTGCTGTCGAGGCTGTCGGCGAAGTACACAGTGGTTGCGTCGTCGCTCCACAGCAACGTGTTAGGAATGCCCAACCCGCGAAGCAACGGCATGACCCGAGCATCGTGATCGATGCGAAACAAGCCACCGGAACGCCGCACGATGGGCACGTCCTCGCCCTGCTCGCCGATGTTGTTCTGCATGGTGCCGAGCCAGAGCCGGCCCTGAGCATCGCAGCGGGCTTCATTGGCGCGATTGCCGGGTTGCGGATCGGCGACGCAGAGCAAAGTCAGTCGCGGCTCCAGGCCGGGGGAATCCAGATCGAGTCGATACACGCCGCTGTTCAACGTCACCAGTGCATCGCCGCTTTCGCAAGGAATGAAGGCAGACACGTGCTCGGGCATCTGCCAGATCTGCACATTGGCGCCAATCAGCCGCAGCGCCTGTTGACCGGCGATATCAACCCAGTACAGCGCCTGGGTCGGCGCGTCCCAGAACGGGCCTTCACCCAGTCGTGCCCGGTGCTCGGTAACCGCAGTCCACGTCATGAAACCTCCTGCTTTCTTATTGTTGTCAGCTGGCCTTCTTGTCGGCCATGACTTGCGGGTAGAAGCGCTTGATGGCCAGGTCAGCGTTATCGATCAGGGTCATGCAGGCCCAAACACCCCGCGCGGCATCCCGGGCGGCGATGGCCTCGGCCATGTCTTTGTGAATCGGTAGCGTGCGGCGCAGTTCGTCCGGGTCGGCGGCGGACACTTCGAACGACACCGCCAGCAGCGCGCCGAGGGCCGGCACCATTTGTTCGATGAATTGATTGTGGCTGGCAGCGAGGATGCACTCGTGGAAGAACTGGTCGGCGCGGTTGTAATCGACGCCGCTGTCCACTGCCCGCTCCAATGCGTTGTAAGCCTGGAGGATGGCGTGAACCTGTTCGACGGTAGCGCGCTCGCAAGCCCAGCGTACGGCCATTGGTTCGATGGTGCGGCGCAGGTCGAGCAAGTCGTCGACGAAGTTTTCCGGCAAGCCGCTGCGCGACAGCCAGCCTACGACTTGCGGATCGAAGAGGTTCCAGCGGCGCACCGGCAAAACCCGCGTGCCGACTTTGGGCCCGACTTCGAGCATGCCCTTGGCGACCAGGGTTTTGATGGCTTCGCGGATAACGGTGCGACTGACACCGAGTTGCTCACCCAGGTCGGCTTCGACCTTGAGCGTCTCACCCGGTTTGACCTGCCCCGTGGCGATCCAGCAACCCAGCCAATCGACCGTCGACGCATGAAAACTGCTGGACATGGACACCTCGATTCAGGGACGGCACAAAGCCGTTCGCGATGGGTGTCTACGCTAATCATCATACGATTGAGTGTCAATTTGAATATTTCTGTCTGACGGCGTTCAGGCGAACAAAAAAATGGCCCGCTTGAGTAGCGGGCCATTTTCCAGAACATAGCAACTTGGCGAGTTACGGCTCAAGCCCGATGGGAAAGAACTCGCCAGCGCTCCACACGCCTAACCAGCGCTGCCCGTCGATTTCGCGGGTGACGGCCAGCTCCACCAGTTGGTAGAACACGTTGCGGTGGATCAGGGCGTCAAGGTTGGTGCGCACATGCACGTAGGGCGCAGGTTCTTGCGTGACCGGATCGATCACCACGCGCATGGGGTGTTCGGGGCCGGCCTCGGCGGTCTCGTCAACATTGGTGGTAAAGCGCAAGACCTGGGTTTCACCCTCGCCTTCGACCTCCACGGCAATCGCCACGAAGGGTGCATCGTCGACCTTGATGCCAACCTTCTCGACCGGGGTGATGAGGAAGTAATCGTCACCATCGCGACGAATGATGGTGGAGAACAGCTTGACCATCGGCTTGCGCCCGATCGGCGTGCCCAGGTAATACCAGGTACCGTCACGGGCGATACGCATGTCGATGTCGCCGCAGAAGTCGGGGTTCCACAAGTGAACCGGCGGCAAGCCTTTGGTTTTGGGGATTTGCCCCAACAGATCGTTGGCTTTTTGCGGGCCACTCATGGCGTTCTCCTTTTGAATTACTGGTCGCTGAGCCCCAGCAGGCTGCGCGCGTATTGTTCCAGCGGCGGGCCCATCAGGTCTTCTGGCTTTTTGTCGTGGAACGTCAGTAAACCGCCACGACTCTTGATGCGTGCAGTATCAATCAAATACTGGGTGCTGGTCTCGATCAACATGATCTGAATCACGCCGCCATCGATACCGAGGCGATCCAGGGCTTCCTGATCGAGCCACTCGTCGAAGTTGCCGATACGGTCATCAGACTTGGCGAACCGGGTATAGAGCAGGTAATGGGCTCCGGCGGCACGGGCTTCGCCCATGGCTTGATCAAGACCTTCCGGGGCACGGGCGCGGCGGACCATGGGGAAGTATTCGACAAAACCATCGAAGGCGACTTCGGCAATCACGTTAGGTCGTGGGTAGAGAGCACTGCCTGGCGGTACAAAGGCGCCCTGGGCGATATAGACGAATGAGTCCGGTTGAATGCGCAGGTTATTCACACGGCGGCTGTCGCTATGGTCGAGCAACCCCACGTCGCTCATGTGGTAGCGAGTCCCTTCAGCCAGATCGCTGACATTCATGCAGCCACCAAGCGCCAAAACGGCCAGCAGCAAAACCAGGCTACGCATCCTACCCTCCAGAGGCCGGTGACGGAAAACCGGCGAATGGCCATGGGATGCAGCTTCCGCGCCAGCTCGGGAGAGGCATGGCTTTTGTAGCAGCTGCCGAAGGCTGCGTTCGGCTGCGCAGCAGTCGTAAAACCTGAACGCGCGGTCTTACTGAAACACCGCATCGCCTGATTTCACGACTGCTTCGCAGCCGAACGCAGCCTCGCAGGCTCGGCAGCTGCTACAGGGATCGTGTTTAGCCGCCGATGATTTTCATGATGGTCGCGCCACCGGAAAATGCCACTTCCTGTTTATCGCCCAAGGCTTTCACCAAGAGTCTCTGCAAGGCGGGCAACGCTTGATGGCGGGGCTTGTCCAGCAGGTCACCGACATAGTGGCGGTTGCTCGACGACAGGCAGCCGTGCAGCCAGCCCGTGGAGGACAGACGCAGCCGCGAACAGGTGCGGCAGAAAGGAACGCTTTCGTTGGCGATAACCCCGAAGTAGCCCTGCCCCGGAATCTGGTAACGCACGGCGGTGGCGTCTACCGGCGCATCGGCCTGAAGGTATTCGTAGCGCTCGCCGATCAGGCTGAGCAACTGCTGCAGGCTGACAAACTGTTGCAGGAAAGCATTGGAGTCGCTGGCCAGGTGACCCATGCGCATCAACTCGATGAAGCGAAGCTCATAGCCGCGTTCCAGACAGTAATCGAGGAGTGGCATCACTTGATCGAGGTTCTGCCCACGCAACGGCACCATATTGACCTTGATCTTCAGGCCGGCGGCGCTGGCTTGATCCATACCGTCGAGCACCGTCGCCAGATCGCCGCCACGGGCAATGCTGCGAAAGGCGCTGGCATCCAGGGTATCGAGGGAAACGTTGATGCGACGAATGCCGGCATCCACCAGCAGTGGCAGCTTTTTCGCCAGCAGTTGACCGTTGGTGGTCAGGCTGATGTCCGCCAGGCCCATCTGCCCGACGGCAGTCATGAAGGTTTCGAGTTTGGGGCTGACCAGCGGCTCGCCGCCGGTGATACGCAAACGCTCAATGCCGGCGGCTTCAATCAGATAGGCCACGCCACGCGCCATGGCCTCGGCCGACAATTCATCCTGCGCAGCCACCAACCGTTTGCCGTTGGGCACGCAGTAGGTACAAGCGTAATTGCAGGCTGAAGTCAGACTGATTCGCAAATTGCGAAAACGCCTGCCTTGACGGTCAACGATCATGGACTACTCCGGCGGAAGAATATTCGGACCACTAAAACTTGACTCACAAATCAAGTTTTAGCAAGTCCTATGCCTGAGTATATTCCTGCGGTACTGCGCCACGTAGCGAAATAATGGCGCAATAAGGCAACTGAATGGTTCAGCTGCTCGGAGTGTCGGTATCGCGCTTGCGCTTGTTGCCCATGCGCACGCCGATGTCCATCAGGAACTGGAAGAAGCCTTCCTGATCTTCCAGCACATTGCTCCAGAACGGCGAGTGATACAGCGCCACGGCGCCATGCACCAGCGCCCAGGATGCGCAGTAATGGAAATAAGGCGGTACGTCTTCAAGCTTGCCTTCGCTGATCCGGCCTTTGATGAGCAGGGTCAGGCGTTCGAAGTTCGAGGCGCGAATCTTGTGCAGCTCCTCGACCATCTCCGGCACCTGATTGCCCTTGACCACCTTCTCTTCCAGGCGATCGAACAACCGATAGCGTTGAGGGTCGCGCATGCGGAATTCGAAGTAGGCCCGGGACAGGGCTTCCTTGTCCTTGTCGACATCGGCCGAATGCAACAGCTCATTCAAATCGCGCTCGTAATCGAGCATCAGGCGCAGATAGATCTCGGCCTTGGATTTGAAGTGCTTGTAGATCGTGCCTTTGCCGATACCGACGGCATCAGCAATCATCTCGACGGTGACACTGTCTTCACCTTGGTCGAGGAACAGCTTGAGCGCGGTATCGAGAATTTCTTGCTCGCGGCGACGAAACTCACGGACCTTACGAGGTTCTTTATGCATAAGAAAAGGTCTGTTGGGGGTCAAAATTCGAAGCCGCGTATTATGCCTAACTTGCGCAAAAATGCACGGATCATCCGACCATATATGTGTTTCTTGATGAATTCCGGCAGCTTCGCAGATTAATGAGAACTCAACCGAAGCGCCCGTATTCCAAATTTGTTTAAAAACCGGGGCCGGTAAACTGGACTCGGCGCAATACTGATCAATACTTCAAATGTCGGCGGGACATCTCCCCCAAGTGTTGCGCCGATATAGGTACCAACGGACCGCGTGCCTTTGTTTTACTCCTAATGGTCTTAACCCGGATTCACCCCCCAGAACCCGGGTTTTTTTTGCCTGCGATTTAACCTTTCACATGCGCCAGAGGAAACAGTCGCTTGAAATTCTCGGTGGTTTGCTCGGCAAACCGCTCGTAGGGCTCACCTCGCAACATTGCCAGAAATTCCGCTACGTCGCGCACGTACTGCGGCAGGTTTGGCTTGCCGCGATGAGGGATCGGCGCCAGGTAAGGCGAGTCGGTTTCCACCAGCAATCGATCAGCCGGCACTTTACTGGCCACGTCACGCAGAGCGTCGGCATTGCGGAAAGTGACAATCCCGGACAAGGAAATGTAATACCCCATGTCCAGCGCCGCTTTGGCCATGTCCCAGTCTTCGGTGAAACAATGCAACACGCCAGCCTGGGGCAGCGCAGCTTCACGCAGGAGGTTCAACGTATCGGCGCGGGCACCACGGGTATGAATGATCACCGGTTTGCCTGTCTGCTGCGCCGCTTGCAGATGCAGGCGAAACGACGCCTGCTGCAACTCCGCGGCTTCCGGCTCGTAGTGGTAATCCAGACCGGTTTCACCGATCGCCACAACGCGCGGGTGGTTGAGCTCGCGCAACAGCCAATCAAGTGCTGGCGCGGCGCCCGGTTGCACGTCCAGCGGATGCACACCAACCGAACAGTCGACGTCGTCGTAACGTTCGGCCAGGGCTTTGACGTCGGCGGCGTTCTCGACGCTGACACCGATACACAGAAAGTGCCCTACCCCGCGCAGACGGGCCGCATCAAGTGCAGCATCCAGAGAGCCGTCGTGGGCGGCGAGGTCGAGGCGGTCAAGGTGGCAATGGGAATCTACGAGCATAAAAGGGCTGCAACTTACATCGTATGAGTGGGACGGTCGGACTTCAGGGCTCCGGCCAGATGGGTTTCGATTCGAATGCGCGCGGTATTATCGCCATCGTTGAATTGTACGCCGACCCCGGCGGCCCGGTTGCCCTGCGCACCTTTGGGGGTGATCCAGGTGACTTTGCCGGCGACCGGAATTTTTTCCGGCTCGTCCATCAGGTTCAGTAGCATGAATACCTCATCGCCCAACTTGTAGCTCTTGTTGGTCGGGATAAACAGGCCACCGTTCTTGATGAACGGCATGTAGGCCGCGTACAGCACGGACTTGTCCTTGATCGTCAGGGACAAAATGCCGTTGCGCGGCCCCGGATTGACGAGTTCATTCATGCTGACCTCCGTTGCAGATGCTCAGAGTCTAGGCACAGACGGTCACTTCTGGGTAGGCAAACCCACCCATTGCACCAACAGCGCCTCCAGCAACAACACCCGATTGAGGTTGGCTTTGCTCATCACTTTCTGGCGCTGGGCGAGGATCCAGTCCTGAATATTCAGGACTTTGTCCTGGCCGGCTTTCTGCGCCAGGTACTGAATCACCTTGCGCATGTCCGTCAGCCCCAGGCCTTCTTCGTCCTGAGTCAGCTGATAACGCAGGATCAGGCTCGACCAGTCGCAGAACCAGTCGAACAACAATAACAGCGGAATCGCATTCCAGCCTTCGGCCAGTTGCGTCGGTGACTGTTGCTGCTTGAGCAACTTCTTCATGCCATCGACTACCAGCGCCCGCTGCTCACGCACGCCCTGGGCCTGCAAGTTGACGGCGGCCAGTGGCGAACCGGCGGCCAGGGTCAGCAACTCGATACGCTCTTCTTCCGAGCAGTCCGGCAAGGCTTTCACTAGCCACGCAAGACTCATGGCTTCGCTCGGCAATGGACAAGCCTGCTGCACGCAGCGGCTCTTGATGGTCGGCAACAGACGACTGGTCTGGTGGCTGACCAACAGCAAAACGGTATCGCCAGAAGGTTCTTCAAGGCTTTTGAGCAAAGCGTTGGCGGCGTTGATGTTCATCGACTCGACCGGCTCGATCAGCACCACTTTGCGGCCGCCCATCTGCGCGGTCTGAACCACGAAGCTGACCAGATCACGAACCTGATCGACCTTGATCGCCTTATCGGCTTCTTCCGGTTCCAGAATGTAATTGTCGGGGTGACTGCCGGCCTTGAGCAACAGGCAGGATTTGCATTCGCCGCAAGCATCGTGGGCGGCGCTCGGACGCTGGCACAGCAAACTGGCCATCAAGCGCTCGGCCAGCGCGCGCTTGCCGATCCCGGCCGGGCCATGCAGCAGATAGGCGTGAGCATGTTGCTTGCGACCGGCCAACTGCTGCCAGAGACTGTCCTGCCACGGATAGGCTTCAGCCACGGGTCAACTCCAGCAGGCGCGGCAACAAGGCATCCAGTGACTGCTGAACCTGCGCCAACGGCTGGGCGGCATCGACCAGGACATAACGCGCAGGATCCGCTTCAGCACGCTTGAGGAAAGCACTGCGCACCGCATCAAAAAAGGTTCGGCCTTCGAGTTCGAAGCGATCCAGACGACCACGAGCGCTGGCGCGGGCCAGGCCCACTTCCACCGGCAGATCGAAAATCAACGTCAGGTCCGGGCGCAGATCGCCCTGGACGAAGGCTTCCAGGGTCGCAATGCGCTCCAGCGACAGGCCGCGACCGCCACCCTGATAGGCGTAGGTCGAATCGGTAAAGCGATCACACAGAACCACCGCACCGCGGGCCAGTGCCGGGCGAATCACCTCGGCCAGATGCTGGGCTCGCGCGGCGAACACCAACAGCAACTCGGTGTCGGGGTTCATGACTTCGTCAACCGGCGCCAGCAGCACTTCGCGGATCCGCTCGGCCAACGGCGTGCCGCCTGGTTCGCGAGTCAGCACGACCTCGATACCCGCGGCGCGCAAGCGCTCGGCCAGGTATTCGCGATTGGTGCTCTTGCCGGCCCCTTCCGGGCCTTCCAGGGTAATAAACAAGCCAGTCACAGGCAGTCCTTAGTCAGAGTCATTGCGGGCTTTGCGGCGCGGTTGCATCCGGTTCGGGCGCGGGTGCGGCTGCGGGTTCTTGAGCGGGTTCTGGAGCAGGCGCCGGCGGGGTCTCTTGAGGCTGCACCGGCGACGATTCCTGCACCGGATCCTGCGGCGACACTTGCGGCAAAGCCTCGGGGGCTGTGTCGGGCGAAGCAGCCGGAATCGGTGCCTGCTGATCCGTCGCCTCTGGTGCCGTAGCCGGCGCAGGGCTGGAGCGGTAGTCAGCACGGCGCTTGATCTGGAACTCACGCACAGCGTTATTGTGCGCGTCCAGATCATCGGAGAACACGTGGCTGCCATCACCCCGAGCAACAAAATAGAGGCTATTGCCAGCCACCGGATTCAGCGCTGCATGAATCGCTTCGCGGCCGACCATGGCAATCGGGGTCGGCGGCAGTCCCGAAATCATGTAGGTGTTGTACGGCGTCGCTTCCTTGAGATGGGCGCGAGTCAATTTGCCGTTGTAACGATCACCAAGGCCGTAGATCACGGTCGGATCCGTCTGCAACAACATGCCCATTTCCATGCGCCGTACAAACACGCCAGCAATTTGCCCGCGCTCCTGCGGCACACCGGTTTCCTTCTCCACCAGCGAGGCCATGATCAGCGCCTGATAGGGTTCGGTGTACGGCACGTCAGCGGCGCGCTGGCTCCACTCCTTGGCCAGGACTTCGTCGAGGCGGTCGTAGGCTTTTTTCAGCAGCTCGACATCGGTCATGCCGCGCACGAAGCGATAGGTGTCGGGGAAGAATCGCCCTTCCGGAAAAATCCCGGTGTGGCCGAGTTTGTCCATCACCTCGCTATCACTCAAACCGTCGAGGGTCTTTTCGAGTTTTTCATCCTTGGCCAGAGCAGCGCGGACCTGATGAAAATTCCAGCCCTCGACCAGGGTCAAGCTGTACTGAACCATTTCCCCGCGTTTCCACAGGTCAATCAGGCCTTCGACGGTCATGCCGGGCTGCATGCGGTACTCGCCCTTGTGCAACGGTTGTTTGGCGAGATTGAAGCGCCAATACACCCGCAGCCAGAAAGCATCCTTGATGACTCCATCGGCTTCGAGTCGATAGAAGGTGCGGGTCGGTGTCGTGCCTTTGGGCACTTCCAGCAGCTCTTCCTGAGTGATGTTCAGCGGCTGTTCCAGCGCCGAATGGATTTTCCAGGCGCAAGTGCCCAGACACAGCCCTGCCAGAACCAATCCGGTTTCCAGCAGCAGCAAGAATTTACGTCTCACGTATCAAGCATCCAGTAGCGCGCGGGCAATGTTTTGGAGTTTACGGGTGAGCGGACCAACCGGCCAGCTCAGTGCGGCATAGGCGCGCACCGGCCAAACGCCATACACGCTGTTGCAGACAAAGACTTCATCAGCCCATTGCAGCTGATCGAGGGTGATGTCGATGATTTGCGTGGGGATCCCCAATGACTCGGCTTGAAACAATAATTCGGCACGCATCACGCCGGCAACGCCACAGCGCTTCAAATCTGCCGTGATCAGTACGCCATCGCGAATCAGGAACAGATTGCTGAACACGCCTTCAATGACGCGCCCGGCCTGATCGAGCATCAAGCCTTCGGCATGATCGGTGTCTTGCCATTCGGAGCGGGCGATGACCTGTTCAAGACGGTTGAGGTGCTTGAGGCCCGCGAGCAGTGGCTGTTTGGAAAGCCGCGTTGCACAGGGGAACAGGCGAACGCCCTGCTCCGCATTGGCAGCAGGATAAACCGCAGGAGGGTTGCCCAGCATGATGCGACGCGCCTGAGCCGAAGGATCGGGCGCATAACCGCGCCCGCTTTCGCCACGCGTGACGACGAGTTTGAGCACACCTTCGCCCAACGCTTGGGCATAGGTCAGTAACTCAGTGCACACAGCCGCATGGTCGAGGTTAATTGCCAACCGCTGGCAACCTTTGACCAAACGCACCAGATGCCGATCCAGCAACACCGGAGCGCCGTTGCGCACGGCAATGGTCTCGAACAGACCATCACCGTAAGCCAGGCCGCGATCCTTCAGCGACAAAGCGTCAGCCGGCTGACCGTCGACCCAGCTGTCCATCAGTCAGCGAACCGGCGGAACACCAGCGAGCCGTTGGTGCCGCCAAACCCGAAGGAGTTGGACAACACCACATCGATATCCATATTGCGCGCGGTATGCGGTACGAAATCGAGGTCGCAACCTTCGTCCGGCTCATCAAGGTTGATGGTCGGCGGCGCTACCTGGCTGTTGATCGCCAGCACACTGAAGATCGCCTCGACCGCGCCCGCCGCACCCAGCAGGTGACCGGTCATGGACTTGGTCGAACTGACCGCCAGCTTGTAAGCGTGATCGCCGAACACCGACTTGATCGCACAGGCTTCGGCAAGGTCGCCGGCCGACGTCGAGGTGCCATGGGCATTGACGTACTGAACCTGATCGCCATTGATTTTGGCATCGCGCAGCGCATTGGTGATGCAACGTGCAGCACCCGCACCATCAGCCGGTGGCGACGTCATGTGGTAGGCATCGCCACTGGTGCCAAAGCCGATCAGCTCGGCGTAGATCGTCGCACCACGAGCCTTGGCGTGCTCCAGTTCTTCCAGAACCAGAGCGCCGGCGCCGTCGGACAGCACGAAGCCATCCCGGCCCTTGTCCCATGGACGGCTGGCGCGGGTCGGTTCGTCGTTGCGGGTCGACAGTGCGCGGGAGGCACCGAAGCCGCCCATGCCCAGACCGCAAGCCGCCATTTCAGCGCCGCCGGCAATCATCACGTCGGCTTCGTCGTACATGATGTTGCGTGCCGCCATGCCAATGCAGTGCGTACCGGTGGTACACGCGGTGGCGATGGCATAGTTAGGTCCCTGTGCGCCCAGATGGATGGACAGGAAACCGGAAATCATATTGATGATCGAGCCAGGCACGAAAAACGGAGAAATCCGTCGTGGGCCAGAATCATGCAGCGTGCGGCTGGTTTCTTCGATATTGGTCAGTCCGCCAATACCCGAACCCATGGCCACGCCGATGCGCTCACGGTTGGCGTCGGTGACTTCCAGACCGGCGTTACGAACTGCCTGAAAACCTGCGGCCAGACCGTACTGAATAAACAGGTCGAGCTTGCGAGCTTCCTTGACCGACAGGTATTCCTCGACATTGAAGCCCTTTACCGAGCCGCCAAAACGGGTGGAATAGGCAGAAAGGTCGGTGTGTTCGATCAGACCAATGCCACTGCGGCCAGCCAGAATGCCCTGCCAACTGCTCGGCACATCCGTGCCCAGTGGCGACAACATACCCATACCGGTGACTACGACGCGTCTACGCGACACAGCACTCTCCTTTTTCAAATGACGACTTTGCATCAGGCCTAAAGAAAAAACCGCACGCCGTGATGGCAGTGCGGTTTTTCCATGACAGCAAGCAACGATTACAAGCTATTAAGCCTGGTGGTTAGTAACGTAATCGATTGCGGCTTGTACAGTAGTGATCTTCTCAGCTTCTTCGTCAGGGATTTCGGTCTCGAATTCCTCTTCCAGAGCCATCACCAGCTCAACGGTGTCAAGGGAGTCGGCACCCAGGTCTTCAACGAAGGAAGCAGTGTTGACCACTTCTTCTTCTTTAACGCCCAGTTGCTCAGCAACGATTTTCTTGACGCGCTCTTCGATGGTGCTCATACCTTGTTTTCACTCCTAATGGACAAATTCAGGCAGCTGGCCAGTGGGTAAGTGTATAGAAAGACTTTTCAGTTTTTCAACTGAAAGCTTCACTCCTCAAACCCGACGACCCTCTGCCTATTAAATAGATTGCAGCTTTATAACGGATTTTAGACAGCTCGTATGACATTTTTTTGAAGCGATCCGTCACATTTAACTCATGTACATCCCGCCGTTCACCGGGATTGTAGCCCCAGTAACGTAAGCCGCACCGTCGGATGCAAGAAAAGCGACCACAGACGCGATCTCTTGAGCTTGTCCCAGACGGCCCAGCGGAATCTGCGTCTGCAAGGCTTCACGCTGTGCCTCGGGCAGTTCGCGGGTCATATCGGTGTCGATGAACCCAGGGGCCACCGAGTTTACCGTAATCGAACGCGAACCGACTTCACGCGCCAGTGAACGGCTGAAACCTTCCAGACCGGCCTTGGCGGCTGCGTAGTTTACTTGGCCTGCGTTGCCCATGGCACCCACAACCGAGCCAATACTGATAATTCGTCCCCAACGGGCTTTGGTCATACCGCGCAAAACGCCCTTGGACAGGCGGAACAGACTGTTCAGGTTGGTATCGACGACGTCATGCCATTCGTCATTTTTCATGCGCATCATCAGATTATCGCGGGTGATACCGGCATTATTGACCAGGATCGCCGGCGCACCGAACTGCGATGTAATGCTCGCCAGTACTGCAGCAACGGATTCGTCGCTGGTGACATTGAGTTCCAGGCCAGTGCCTTGAATCCCGCTTTCCTTCAGGGTAGCGGCAATGCGCTCGGCACCCGAGGCAGATGTCGCGGTGCCGATAACGATGGCGCCCTGACGACCCAGTTCCAGGGCGATAGCCTGGCCGATACCGCGGCTCGCGCCAGTGACCAGTGCAACTTTACCTTGCAGACTCATGCAGGCTTCTCCTGATTCAGGCCAACGCTGCGCGAGCGGCAGCGAAGGCGTCGGGGGTATTGAGGTTGGATGTCGACACGCCTTCGGCGCAACGCTTGTTCAGGCCAGCCAGCACTTTACCCGGGCCGCATTCGACCAACTGGGTAGCACCTTTGGCGGCCAGCGCCTGAACCGATTCGACCCAGCGCACAGGCTTGTAGAGCTGCTCAAGCAGATCGCGCTTGAGGGTTTCCAGATCGGCCGGCACAGTGGCGCTGACGTTCTGAACCACCGGGATCTGCGGCGCCTGCCAGTCGATCGCTGCGATCGACTCGGCGAAACGCTCGGCCGCCGGACGCATCAGCTCGCAATGGGACGGCACGCTGACCGGCAACGGCATGGCGCGCTTGGCACCACGGGCCTTGCAGCCTTCGATGGCGCGCTCGACCGCTGCCTTGGCACCGGCGATGACCACCTGGCCAGGGGAGTTGAAGTTGACCGCACTGACCACTTCGCCTTGCGCCGCTTCGGCACAGGCTGCCAGCACATCAGCATCGTCCAGACCGAGAATGGCGGCCATGCCACCTTGCCCGGCCGGAACGGCCTCCTGCATCAACTGACCACGGCGCTCAACCAGCCTCACCGCGTCACCCAGGCTCAGACTGCCCGCAGCGACCAGAGCGCTGTATTCGCCCAGGCTGTGACCGGCAACATACGCCGGACGCGCACCGCCTTCAGCCAGCCACAGACGCCACAAGGCAATCGAGGCGGTCAGAATGGCCGGCTGGGTTTTATCGGTTTGATTGAGTTGTTCTTCCGGCCCTTGCTGGGTCAGTGCCCACAGGTCGTAACCCAGAGCATCGGAAGCTTCTTTGAATGTTTCGAGGACAACCGGATGTTGCGCGCCCAACTCGGCCAGCATGCCGAGGGACTGCGAACCCTGTCCCGGAAAGACGAATGCGAGGGAAGCAGACATGTAACAAGCCCCTAATGATCTTGTCGTCGGAGAATTGACGTCCCGCTTGGGGGACGCAAGAAACTGACAGTTGGATGGCAAATTGAACTGAGCGGTCACATTTAAGCATTGTCCGACGAAAACGCCTAAAGCAACAAATCTTCCAGGCGACCGTGAATGCGTTCCGGCAGATTTTCCTGGATCTCGATCAAGGCGCGCTGAATCGCACTCTGGAAGCCCTGAACCCCCGCCGAACCATGGCTTTTCACCACAATTCCCTGCAAACCAAGGAAACTTGCGCCGTTATGTCGCGCAGGCGCCAGATCGGCTTGCAAGCGCTTCATCAGCGGCAATGCCAAAGCACCGACCACTTTCGATGCGAGGTTTTTCTTGAACAAGGCTTCGATGCGCCCGGCAATCATGGTCGCCAGGCCTTCGCTGGATTTGAGCAGGATATTGCCGACAAAACCGTCACACACCACCACATCCGCCTCGCCACGGTACACACCGTCACCTTCGACAAAACCGATGTAATTGATGCCGCGAGCACTCTGCAACAAGGTGGCCGCCAGCTTGACCTGCTGATTGCCCTTGATGTCCTCAGTACCAATGTTCAGCAGCGCCACTCGCGGACGAACGATGCCCAGCGTTTCCGCCGCCACCGACCCCATCACGGCGAACTGCAACAAGTGCTCGGCGCTGCAATCGACATTGGCGCCCAGGTCGAGCAACTGGCAATAACCCTTCTGGGTCGGAATCGCCGCCACCATCGCCGGCCGATCAATGCCCGGCAAGGTCTTGAGCACGAAGCGCGACAACGCCATCAGCGCACCGGTATTGCCGGCGCTGACACAGGCCTGGACCTTGCCATCGCGCAGCAACTCCAGCGCCACGCGCATCGACGAGTCGGGCTTTCCGCGCAGGGCCTGTGCAGGCTTTTCGTCCATGGTGATGACTTCGGACGCCGGAGCAATCGACAGGCGCGAGCGATCCACAGCCGATTGGCCAGAGAGCAGTTCTTCAAGAAGGGAGGGTTGACCGACGAGAGTCAGGTGCAGCGAGGGCGTAGCAGACAGGCAAGCAAGGCTGGCCTGAACAATGCTGCGGGGACCGAAGTCCCCGCCCATTGCGTCAATCGCGATGACTTGAGCAGACAAGTGATTACTCGTCAGCGCCCTTGTCGATCACTTTACGGCCACGGTATACGCCTTCTGGCGATACGTGGTGACGCAGGTGAATTTCACCGGTGGTTTTTTCTACAGACAGAGTGCTTGCCGTCAGGGCGTCGTGCGAACGACGCATGTCACGGGCAGAGCGGGATTTTTTGTTCTGCTGAACAGCCATAATTGATTAACTCCTAAACGTTTGGGTCACGCTTTAACTGCGCCAATACACTGAACGGGTTGGACCGCGTTACCTCGTCCTCGCTCGGTTCGGGCTCATCGAGACCCGCCGGCTGCTGGCATTCTTCCGGATGATGAGCAGGCACAATGGGCAAGGCGAGCAGAAGCTCCTCCTCGATCAGTGACTGCAGATCCAAAGGATCTTCGCCCAGTTCCAGCACGTCATAACCTTTCGGCAACGACTGGGTATTCGCACCCTCCTTCACCACAGCATAACTGCATTCGCTATGGATCGGCAGGGTGACCAGCTCAAGACAACGCTGGCAAACCATTTTGACTTCGGTGTCGATAAAGCTGTGGATTACCACAGACTTACGTTCATCTCGTTCAAAAACGAATTTAGCCTGCACCGTACCGACAGTGTCGGAAAGCGGGTCGCAGAGTCTCTCCAAATCGGCCAGCAGCAGTTCACCTTGAAGGGTGGTGCCACGATCAGCCAATTTGCGCGGGTCAACGTGAGGTGGAATCGGGTCATTCAACATAGGCGCAGCATTATAGGGATGCCCCCAGCCATGTCAAAGGAAATTCAGCCCTGTCCGTCACTTGCAAGCCTCCGCTAGAATTCGCGCCTGTCTTCTGGAGATGCGCATGCTGCCTTTATTACTCGCTTCAAGCTCGGTTTATCGCCGGGAATTACTGGCCCGCTTGCAGCTGCCGTTTACCTGCAGCTCGCCGGATATCGACGAAAGCCATCGTCCGGGCGAGTCCGCCATCGAGCTGGTCAAGCGCCTCGCCGAGGAAAAAGCACGTGCACTGGCCAGCAGTCATTCCGCTCATCTGATCATCGGCTCCGATCAGGTTGCGGTGCTTGGCGAACGGATTATCGGCAAACCCCACACCTTCGAAAAGGCCCGCGAACAATTGTTGGCTTCGAGCGGTGCCAGCGTGACCTTCCTCACCGGCCTCGCCCTGCTCAACAGCCAGACTGGTGAATGCCAGGTCGACTGCGTGCCATTCACTGTACACATGCGCTCGCTCGATCAGGCGCGCATCGAACGCTACCTGCGCACCGAACAGCCCTACGACTGCGCTGGCAGCTTCAAAGCCGAAGGTTTGGGGGTGAGCCTGTTTCAAAGCACCGAAGGCCCTGACGCCACCAGCCTGATCGGCCTGCCATTGATTCGCCTGGTGGACATGTTGCTGGCCGAAGGCGTGCAGATACCTTAAAGGTCAAAAGATCGCAGCCTCGTTTCACTCGACAACTCCTACAAGGGATACGCATTTCAATGTAGGAGCTGTCGAGTGAAACGAGGCTGCGATCTTTTGACTCAAAAAAAAAACCGGCAAAAGCCGGTTTTTTTATGTGACAGGAGAATCAGCGCAACGAAGGCCCCTGGAAGCCCATCCACATCGCCAGATGCTCAGCCACGCTGGCACCGAGTTTTTTCGAGAAGCGATCGAATGGCGATTCTTGAACAGTGAAGTCCACCAGCTCTTTCTCGCCGATCACGTCACGCGCCACCGAACTGGCATTCCCCAGGCCATCGATCAGGCCCAACGGCAGTGCCTGCTCGCCCGACCAGACCAACCCGGAGAACAACTCCGGATGCTCCTTGTCCTTGAGACGGTCGCCACGACCTTTCTTGACGCTGCTGATGAATTGCTGATGAGTGGTATCGAGCACGCCCTGCCAGAACTGAGTTTCTTCAGGCTTTTGCGGCTGGAACGGGTCAAGGAACGATTTGTGCTCGCCGGAAGTGTAAGTGCGACGCTCGACACCCAGCTTCTCCATTGTCCCGACAAAGCCATAACCAGCCGCCGTCACACCAATGGAACCCACCAGGCTCGCCTTGTCGGCGTAGATCTGATCCGCCGCACTGGCGATGTAATAAGCACCGGAAGCGCCCAAATCAGAGATCACCGCGTAAAGCTTGGTGTCCGGATGCAGGCCACGCAAACGGCGGATCTCGTCATAGACGTAACCCGACTGCACCGGACTGCCGCCCGGACTATTGATTCGCAGGACGACACCTTTGACCTTCTTGTCCTCGAACGCTGCACGCAGGCTGCCGACGATATTGTCAGCGCTGGCTGGCTCCTTGTCGGCGATCATGCCGGTCACGTCGATCAGCGCGGTGTAGTTACCACTGAGGGTGGCAGCTTTTTCCATGTCCATCAGCGGCGTGAACAGGATCAACGCGCCAAGCAGGTACACAAAGGTCAGCAGCTTGAAGAAAATCCCCCAGCGACGGGACCGGCGCTGCTCCTGCACGCTGGCCAGCAGGGTTTTTTCCAGCAGCTTCCAGCTTTTCTCGTCACCGCTCTCTGCGCTCGCCTTGGCGGGCGCCTTCCATTCGTCGGTCATGACATCTACCCCAGCAAAAATCCATTAAGCCCGCTGACTCAGCCAGGCATGCAATTCTGAAAAACGATCAATGGCCAGTGCCGGCTCGAATAATTTCAACGCTTCGATCGATTGCGCACCATAGCTGACGGCCACCGAATCCATGCCCGCGTTGCGCGCCATCTGCAAGTCAAAGGACGAATCGCCCACCATCAGCGCCTGCTCCGGGCGAACCTCGCAGTGAGCGAGGATCTGCTCGAGCATTAGCGGATGGGGTTTGCTGGCGGTTTCGTCGGCCGCGCGGGTGATATCGAAATAATCTTCCCAGCCGTGCGATTTCAGCACCCGATCCAGCCCGCGACGAGCCTTGCCGGTCGCGACCGCCAAGTGATAACCCTCGGCACGAAACGCTTCCATCGACTCGACCACACCCTCGAACAACGGCGAAGGAACAGCTTCTGAGGCGATGTAGTGATCAGCATAGTGCTGACGGAAGGCTACCAATTCGTCGTCGCCGATTTCCGGATACAACGTGCGAATCGCTTCCGGCAAGCCCAGACCGATGATGCCCTTGACGGCAAAATCATCACGCAACTGAAATCCGGATCGCTCGGACGCAACATGCATCGACTCGACAATCCGACCAATGGAGTCGGCGAGAGTGCCGTCCCAATCGAAAATCAGCAGCTTGTAATCAGATGGGCGCACTCAATCGCTCCACGGTTTTGGCCCACATCTCGTCGACCGGCGCCTGCAACTTCAGCTCACCACCATCCGGCAGCGGCACGGTCAGCATGTAGGCGTGCAGGAACAGGCGCTTGCCGCCCAGGTCACGAATCTCTTTGCTGAAGCCTTCATCGCCGTACTTGGTATCGCCGGCGATGCAATGCCCGGCGTGCAAGGTGTGGACGCGGATCTGGTGAGTCCGGCCGGTGATCGGCTTGGCTTCGATCAGGGTGGCAAAGTCACCAAAACGACGCAGGACCTTGAACACGGTCACGGACTCCTTGCCCTCCTCCTCGTCGACCTCGACCATACGCTCGCCGGAGCGCAGGTTGCTCTTGCCGAGCGACGCTCGGACTTGCTTGATCGAGGCCGCCCAGTTGCCGCGAACCAGCGCCATGTAGCGCTTATCGACGCCATCACCGCGCAGTGCCGTGTGCAAGTGACGCAGCATGCTGCGCTTCTTGGCGATCATCAACAGGCCGGAGGTATCACGGTCGAGACGGTGAACCAGTTCGAGCTCTTTGCAATCGGGACGCAACTGACGAAAGGCTTCGATCACCCCGTAAGTCAGGCCGCTGCCACCGTGAACCGCGATGCCGCAAGGCTTGTTGATCACGATCAACGCCTTGTCTTCGAAGACAATCGAGGCTTCGAGGCGCTGCAGCAGGCCTTGGGCCAGCGGCACGGGTTCGTCGCGCTCGGGCACGCGAACCGGCGGCACGCGCACGATATCGCCCGCCTGCAGCTTGTATTCGGGCTTGATCCGACCTTTGTTCACTCGCACTTCGCCTTTGCGCAAAATGCGGTAAATCAAGGTCTTGGGCACGCCTTTGAGCCGAGCGAGAAGGAAGTTATCAATACGTTGGCCGGCATATTCCGGCGAGACCTCCAGCAGTTGTACGGCTGGGGTCGAAGGGGCAGTAGTCGTCATGGCGCGGATGATAACAATTTTTTATGGAATTGAAGCACTTAATCATTGCTGCTATAGTCGCGAACGCCGCCAAAAGTGGCCTGGACAGCGGACTAACGGTCAAAAACCGGCCCTGACCAACGCAATTCACGAGGACGAGAGGCCGTCCTACGGGGCTTTCGCTACGAAACGGTAGAGTTTGCAGTTGTAACGAGCGCAGGTGACATGAGGCCTGAAGCATGCCGCAAAGCAGAGTTTTCACTCGCCTTGCGAGCAAATATTCACGGCCAGTTCACAAAGTGCAGTCAGCTACGAACAACCCCGAGCGAACGCTTCGGAAACAACGCCTAAATTAGCCATGATGCGTGACCTCCCCTTTCGGAGCTCACGGTAAATGCCAACCCGCTGCGGATTCTGCGCGCGGCAGCACCCGAATTATCAGGGATACGTGTAGGGTGGAGATGCACAACCGCTGGACTGTGTAGCAATAGGCTTTATCAAGACGCTTCATCTCGTCCACAGCCGCTGGTTGATTCCTCCTCCTGACTGAGTGCTTAAGTAGCCACAGCAAGCAGGACGCGTACGTCGCGACGCCGGCCCAATTGGTCGGGGTTCGCTAGACACTGGAGTGTCCAACCACTCCTGACGCACCTGACACCGACCATGAGAAGTCGTGTGTGCCGAACGCCGTTTCCGGCAGCCCGGAAACCGACGGTACTACATGAAAAGAATGCTGATTAACGCAACTCAACCCGAAGAGTTGCGTGTTGCACTGGTAGATGGCCAACGCCTCTACGACCTGGACATCGAATCCGGTGCACGCGAGCAGAAAAAGGCCAACATCTATAAAGGCCGGATTACTCGCATCGAACCAAGCCTTGAGGCTGCCTTTGTCGATTTCGGCTCTGAGCGCCACGGCTTCCTGCCCCTCAAAGAAATCTCCCGCGAATACTTCAAGAAAGCCCCCGAAGGCCGCGTCAACATCAAGGACGTCCTGAGCGAAGGCCAGGAAGTCATCGTTCAGGTCGAAAAAGAAGAACGTGGCAACAAGGGCGCAGCCCTGACCACCTTCATCAGCCTGGCCGGTCGTTACCTGGTTCTGATGCCGAACAACCCGCGTGCCGGCGGTATCTCCCGTCGCATCGAAGGTGAAGAGCGCAACGAACTGCGTGAAGCCCTGAACGGCCTGGTTGCACCAGCCGACATGGGTCTGATCGTTCGCACTGCCGGCCTGGGCCGCAGCAGCGAAGAAATGCAGTGGGACCTCGACTACCTGCTGCAACTCTGGACCGCCATCAAAGAAGCCTCGCTGGATCGCTCCGCGCCTTTCCTGATCTACCAGGAAAGCAACGTGATCATCCGCGCCATCCGCGATTACCTGCGCCAGGACATCGGCGAAGTGCTGATCGACAGCGTTGAAGCCCAGGACGAAGCCCTGACCTTCATCCGCCAGGTGATGCCGCAGTACGCCAGCAAGATCAAGCTGTACGAAGACAGCGTTCCGCTGTTCAACCGTTTCCAGATCGAAAGCCAGATCGAGACCGCTTTCCAGCGCGTCGTTGAACTGCCTTCCGGCGGCTCCATCGTTATCGATCCGACCGAAGCCCTGGTGTCCATCGACATCAACTCGGCGCGCGCCACCAAAGGCAGCGACATCGAAGAAACCGCTCTGCAGACCAACCTTGAAGCCGCCGAAGAAATCGCCCGTCAGTTGCGCTTGCGCGACATCGGCGGCCTGATCGTCATCGACTTCATCGACATGACCCCTGCCAAGAACCAGCGCGCCGTGGAAGAGAAAGTCCGCGAATGCCTGGAAGCCGACCGCGCTCGCGTGCAAGTCGGTCGCATCTCGCGCTTCGGCCTGCTGGAAATGTCCCGTCAGCGCCTGCGTCCATCGCTGGGCGAAAGCAGCGGCATCGTTTGCCCGCGTTGCAACGGCACCGGCATCATCCGTGACGTTGAATCGCTGTCGCTGGCGATCCTGCGCCTGATCGAAGAAGAAGCCCTGAAAGACCGCACTGCCGAAGTTCGCGCCCAAGTGCCGATCCCGGTCGCCGCGTTCCTGCTCAACGAAAAACGCAACTCGATCACCAAGATCGAACTGCGCACCCGTGCCCGCATCGTCATTCTGCCGAACGATCACCTCGAAACGCCGCACTTCGAAGTGCAGCGTCTGCGCGATGACAGCCCGGAAGCTGCAGTCGGCCAGTCCAGCTACGAAATCGCTGCTGCCGCTGCCGAAGTCGAAGAAGTCCAGCCAGCCGCTGCGACCCGCACCCTGGTTCGCCAGGAAGCCGCGGTCAAGACCGCTCCGGCCCGCGCCAATGCTCCGGTTCCGACCGAAGTCGTCGCTGCCGCACCTGTTGCCGCACCGGCCGCCGCGCCAGAGCCAAGCCTGTTCAAAGGCCTGGTGAAGTCGCTGGTCAGCCTGTTCGCAACCAAGGAAGAGCCTGCTGCTCCGGTTGTGGTTGAAAAACCGGCGACCACCGAGCGTCCGGCCCGCAACGAAGAGCGTCGCAACGGTCGTCAGCAGAGCCGCAACCGTAACGTTCGCCGCGATGAAGAGCGCAAGCCTCGCGAGGAACGTGCACCGCGTGAAGAGCGCGCACCACGTGAGCCACGCGAAGCCCGCGAGGAAACTCCGGCAGTAGCAGTCGCCCGCGAAGAACGCGCTCCACGTGAAGAGCGCGCACCACGTGCCCCTCGTGAAGAACGTGCACCGCGCGCTCCTCGCGAAGATCGCAAGCCTCGTGGCGATCGTGAAGAGCGTCCGGTTCGTGAACTGCGCGAGCCTCTGGATGCTGCTCCGGCCGCAGCTGCTGTTGCTGAAGAACGTCCAGCTCGCCAGCCACGTGAAGAACGTGCTCCACGCCCACCGCGTGAAGAACGTCAGCCACGTGCCGAGCAAGCTGCTGCCGCAGTAGCTGAAGAAGAGCTGGTTACCAACGAAGAGCAACTGCAGGAAGATGGTCAGGACGGCGCCGAAGGCGATCGTCCACGCCGCCGCTCCCGTGGCCAGCGTCGTCGCAGCAACCGTCGCGAGCGTCAACGCGATGCCAACGGTAATGTGATCGAAGGTTCGGAAGAATCCGAGTCCGCCGAAGGTAACGAAGCTGCCGAAACCAACGAAGCGCCAAGCGCTGCCGATCTGGCCGCCGGCCTGGCTGTTACCGCAGCCGTTGCCAGCACCGTGATCAGCGCTCCAGCCGAAGCACAGGCTAACGAGCAAGCCGAACGCGCGACTGCCGCCACCCTGGAAACTGCTCCAGTGGAAGCGCCAGTGGTTGAAGCAACGACTCCGGTCGAAGCCACCACCGCTCCGGAAATCGAAGTAGCCCCGGTTCGTGAAGCACAGCCTGTCGTTGAAGCTGCCGCTGAGCCAGTGGTTGCCGCAGAACCGGTTGTCGAAACAGCCAGCGAAACAGTGACCGAAGCTGTCCGTGAAGTTCGCGAAGAGCAAACCGCGTTCAACTGGGTTGCCGAGCCAGCCGCCGCCGAAGCGCCAGAAGCCGAGGCCATGGTGTCCGAGCCAGTGGTTGCTGCTGCCGAGCCTGCTCCGATGGTTGAAGCGCCGGTTGTTGCCGAAGTGGCCGCACCGGAAGTCGAAGCCGCCCCTGTCAGCGCCCTGACGCCGAGTGGCCGTGCGCCGAACGATCCACGTGAAGTGCGTCGTCGCAAGCGTGAAGAGGAGCGTCTGCAGAAGGAAGCCGAACTGGCTGCCGCTGCTGCTCCGGTTGAAGCGGTTGTGGCTGCAGAGCCTGCACCGGTTGTTGCTGAAGAAGTCGAAGCAGTTCCTGCTCCAGCTGAACCGGCTGCATCGGTGATCGAAGAAGCACCGCGCTCCGTTCAGGAAGCGGTAGAGCAACACGAGCAAGCCCTGGAAAAAGAACACGAGCCTAAACCTCTCGTCTGATTCCATCGGCCACTAAAAAGCCCCGCCTGGTGATCCAGGCGGGGCTTTTTTTATGCCCGTAAATATCACGGTGATCCAATGTGGGAGCGGGCTTGCTCGCGAAAGCGGTTTAACATTCGACATTGATGCAAGCTGATTCACCGCTTTCGCGAGCAAGCCCGCTCCCACATTGGATCTGTGTCGAGGCTACTGGAAGATCAATTTCTCTGGCACATCCACATCCCACAACACCCCGGGATCGTCCACGGCCACCTCGACCACCCTCGCCTGCGCAAACAACGCCTTGGCCCCTCGATCACCGGACAACGCCATCAACGCCGGACCAAAGCTGCGCCCAAATCCCACTGGATGCCCATACTCGCCTTGATGCACCGGAACACTGACGGCGTCATCGGCAATCCCCGCCACCACACGTTCAATACTCGCGGGAAGGACAAACGGCATATCCCCCAGCACAATCAGCCAGCCACTGAGCTGCGGACACGCCGCCACCCCGACCGCGATGCTGTCGCCCATGCCGGTCGATTCGATCAGCACAATCTCGCAACCATAAGCCTTGGCCATGCGGATCACTTGTGGTCGATCCACAGTGGTCACCAGGACGCGCTTCTCAAGGGAGGCCGGCAAATTCACCAGCACTTGCTCGATCATCGAATGAACAGCACCCTCGCGCCCCGTACAATCCGCCACCAGCTTGTCCCTCTCGGCACCGGCCTCCTGTCGAAACCGACTGCCCTGCCCCGCAGCCAAAACGATGACGCCGATCGGTTCACTCATACCACCTCCTGCAACGGCTTCTTCTGCTTGAGCTCGACGCCGTTCTTGATCGCCACGATTTCAGCCAGCAGCGACAAGGCGATTTCCGCCGGTGTGTGGCTGCCGATGTGCAAACCGATCGGACCATGCAGCCGCTCGATTGCCTCATGTGACAAGCCTAGCTGAGCGAGGTTATCCCGGCGCTTAAGGCTGTTGACCCGGGAACCCAGAGCACCGACATAAAACGCCCTGGAATCCAGTGCCGTGAGCAGCGCCATGTCATCGAGTCGAGGATCGTGGGTCAGCGCGACGATGGCCGTACGCTCGTCAGTCTGGATGCTCAGCACTGCGTCATCGGGCATGCCCGAAACAAATCGCCCGTGCTGCTCTTCCCAGCCGTAAACGAACTCGGTGCGCGGATCGCAGATCAGCACTTCGAAATCCAGCAGCCGCGCCATCTCGGCGACATAACGGGACAACTGCCCGGCGCCGATCAGCAATAGCCGCCAACGCGGACCGTAAATGGCCCGCAACTTCTTGCCATCGAACGTCAGGACATCCGTCTTGTCAGCCGGCTGCAGAATGACTTCACCCGTCTCGACACTGAGCGAGCGAGCAACAATCTCATGCGCCTCGCAGCGCGCCAGCAACTCGGCGACCCAAGCCGGATCGCCGACCCGCTCCTCGGTCAGGCGCAAGGTGCCGCCGCACGGCAAACCGAAGCGTGCCGCCTCCTCACGGGTGACGCCGTAAGTGATCAATTGCACCGGCGGCCCATCGGCGGGAATACGACCGTCGTGCAGCCGGGCAATCAAATCGTCTTCGACACAACCACCGGACACCGAGCCAATCACCACACCATCTTCACGCAAGGCCAGCATGGCGCCAGGGGCCCGAGGCGCGGTGCCCCAGGTCTGGACCACGCTGTACAACACCACCCGTTGACCGGCGCGGCGCCATTCCAGCACGCTGCGCAGGACATTCAGATCGACGCTGTCCATCAGGCTTGCGCCTTCTGCCAACCTTGCAGCTGATAGCGAACCGGCAGGTCACGGATGCGCTTGCCGGTGGCGGCAAAGATTGCGTTGCACAGCGCAGGCGCAATCGGTGGCACGCCCGGTTCACCAACCCCGCCCAATGGCACGTTGCCTGGCGGCGTGACCAGATGAACCGCGACCTCCTTCGGTGCCAGGGACATGCGCGCCACTTCGTACATATGGAAGTTGTCCTGCTGGACCTTGCCGTCCTTGAAGCTGATTTCCCCCAGCACCGCGTTGCCCAGACCCATGACACAGGCGCCTTCGAACTGCGCACGAATACGCTCGGGGTTGATCTGCGGACCGCAATCCACCGCAATGTCGGCCTTGTGCACGATCAGCGTGCCGTCGTCTTTGACTTCGACCTCGATCACCGCCGCCACATAGGTCACGAAACTGTAATGCACCGCCAGCCCCAGGCCTCGGCCCTTGGGCAACTCGCGGCCCCAACCGGCGGCTTTGGCGGCGGTTTCCAGCACCGTACGCAGACGTGCGGTGTCGATCGGATAACGCTCGGGCGATTCGCCGTAGTTCCACTCTTCACTCAAGGTGCGCGGATCGATCTGCCGGTCCGGGCCGAGCAATTTGATCTGGTACTTGAGAGGATCCTGACCGGCCTTGTGCGCCAGTTCATCGACAAAGCTCTGAATCGCAAAACCGTGAGGAATGTTCGACACCGAGCGATACCAGCCGACGCGTGTGTGAATCGCCGCTTCCGGGTTTTCCAGGCGCACGTTGGGGATCGCGTAAGCCATGTTGGTAAAGCCCATGCCCAGCTCGAAGGCCGCCTCGTGGTTCATGCCCGGCGCAAACAACGCGGTGATGCTCGGCGCCACGGTGCGGTGCAACCAGCCGGACGGCAGGCCGTCCTTGTTCAGGCTGGCCTTCAGGTACTCGGCCGACACCGTGTGAAAATAGGAGCAGTGGATGTCGTCTTCACGGGTCCATTGCACCCGCACGGCCTTGCCAGGGAACTCCTTGGCAAGGATCGCAGCTTCAATGATGAAGTCCGGTTTGGATTTACGACCGAAACCGCCGCCCAGCAAAGTGACGTTAAAGGTGACGTTATCGAACGGAATGCCGAGACGTTCGCCAATTCGTTCACGGGAGACTTGTGGCGCCTGGCTTGGGGCCCAGGCTTCGCACACACCGTCCTTGAAGCGGGCGATGGCGACCATCGGTTCCATGGGCGCCTGCGTGAGGTGCGGCAGGTAATAGGACGCTTCGAGCGTGCTGTTGGCACTGCCCATGGCTTCGTCGATGTTGCCGGTATTGCGCACCACTTTGCCGGGTTTGAGGGATGCAGCCTCAATTTCCTTGCGGTAAGCGATCGAGTCGTAGCTGGCGTTGGGGCCATCGTCCCACTCGATTTTCAGCGCTTCGCGGCCCTTGATCGCCGCCCAGGTATTACTGGCCACCACGGCCACGCCGCCCAACGGCTGAAACTCCGACGGCAGCGGATGACCTTCGATCTGCACAACCTTGATCACGCCCGGGACTTTCATCGCAGCGCTGGAGTCGACGGACTTAACCTTGCCGCCGTACACCGCAGGGCGCGCAATGGTGGCGTAGAGCATGCCGTCGAAATGCACGTCTGCACCGTAAATGGCGCGGCCATTGACGATATCGGCACCGTCGATAGCCTTGGTGCCTTCCTTGCCGATATAGCGGAATTCCGACGGTTGCTTGAGCCGCAGGCTGTCACGCGCCGGTACCGCCAGCGCACCGGCTGCAGCGGCCAAAGCGCCGTAACCCAATTCACGGCCGGACGGTTTATGGAAGACTTTATGCAGCTGTGCATGGCATTCGCTGACCGGCACTTTCCACTGATTTGCAGCGGCTTGTTCAAGCATGGTCCGCGCGGCAGCACCGCAGCGACGCATCGGCTCGTACCAGTGGCGCATGCTGCGCGAGCCATCGGTGTCCTGGTTACCGAAGCGCACTTCGTCGCCCGGCGCCTGTTGCACCTTCATCATCGCCCAGTCGGCTTCCAGCTCATCGGCCACCACCATCGTCAGGCTGGTGCGCACACCCTGGCCCATTTCCGAACGGTTGCAGACCACGGTCACCGTGCCGTCAGCGGCCATGCTGACGTAAACCTTCGGATCGTCGATCCAGCCGTTGGGCATGCCATCGGCGCCGAATTTCTTCTCTTTCTCCGCAGCGAAAGCGTCTTGCCAGCCCCAACTCGCCACCAAAACCAACGCACTGGTGGCGCCAACGCCTTTGAGGAAACCGCGGCGACTGAGGTTGCTCAGCGCGAAATCATTCGGTAACTGGCTCATGCCTTGGCCTCCTTCAGGTGAGTGGACGCCTGGCGGATGGCGGTCTTGATGCGGTTGTAAGTGCCGCAGCGGCAAATGTTGCCGACCATCGCCTCTTCGATCTGTTCGTCGCTGGGGTTCGGGTTGGTCTTGAGCAGCGCTGTCGCCGACATGATCTGCCCGCCCTGACAGAAACCGCACTGGGCCACGGCGGTGTCGAGCCAGGCTTGCTGGACGACTTGCCCGACCGGGTCGGCGTGAAGGTTATCGACGGTGGTGACGTTCTGGCCGACCACCGAACCGATCGGAGTGATGCAACTGCGCGCCGGAGCGCCTTCGATATGAATGGTGCAGGCGCCGCACAGGCCCATGCCGCAGCCGAATTTGGTGCCGTTGTAACCGGCCACGTCGCGGATCGCCCAGAGCAGCGGCATGTCCTCGGTAACATCGAGTTGATGGTCTTGACCATTGAGCTTCAGGGTAATCATGGGCACGCCCGCATAGTTATTGGTTATGGGGTCGAGCAATCTGCCGCCTGGGGTTGGCGGTTGGTATCACGCAGATCGGCTCAGGCTAATGAGGCTCTCTTATGCGGACGGTAGCGTCTGCATCGGGCCTTTGATGGAGCAAGCGTTTGCATCGTTAGGTGGCTAAGTTAACCCAGCATTAACAAAAAAGCCCTGCACCGTTAAACGTGTGCAGGGCTTTGAGATCAGTCTTGAAAGCGTAGCCTCAATACCGATTGGGCTCCATTTCCAGGTCAACATGGAAACGTTCTGAAATGTCTTTCTGGATGCGTTGCGCCAGGCTCAGCAATTGCAGACCAGTCGCGTTGCCGTAGTTGACCAGCACCAACGCCTGCAATTTATGCACACCGGCGTCGGCGTCACGGAAACCTTTCCAGCCGGCCCGCTCGATCAGCCACCCCGCCGCCAGTTTCATCTGCCCGTCGGGTTGCGCGTAGGCCACCAGATCCGGGTATTCACCTTTGAGTTGCGCGACGAGCGCCGCTGGCACCAACGGATTCTTGAAGAAGCTGCCGGCATTGCCGAGCACTGCCGGGTCTGGAAGCTTTTCATTGCGGATGCTGCAAATCGCCTGGCTGACATCGGTGGCGGTCGGGTGATCGATACCTTGCTCGGTCAGGCGCTGGCGCACCGGGCCGTATTCCAGATGCAGGTGCGCGGCGCGGTCCAGGATGAAACGTACCCGCAGGATCAACCAACGCCCCGGTTCCTGCTTGAACAGGCTGTCGCGGTAGGCGAAGTTGCATTCTTCCAGGGTGAAGTCCCGCAGGTCGCCGGTCTGGCGATCCAGAGCGGTCAGGCCGGCAAATACGTCTTTGATCTCCACACCATAGGCGCCGATGTTCTGCATCGGTGCCGCACCGACGGTGCCGGGAATCAGACTGAGGTTTTCCAGGCCCGACAAACCCTGCGCCAGAGTGTGCTGCACGAACGGATGCCAAGGCTCGCCGGCTTCGGCTTCGATCACGACTTTGCTGCCGTCATCACTGAGGATGCGAATCCCGCGCGTGGCCATGCGCAGCACCAGCGATTGGATATCGGCCGTCAGCAGCAAATTGCTGCCACCACCAATCACCAGCAGCGGCACGTCATGCTCTACCGCATAAGCCAGGGCTTCACGCACGTCGGCATCGCTGTGGGCTTCGGCAAACAGCCGGGCCTGAACATCGACGCCAAAGGTGTTGAACGGTTTGAGCGAAACCCGGGGTTGAACCTGCAAACTCATAACCGTCCCTTCAATTCGATCACCAGCAAATCACTGGCGCGCTCGATCAGGTCCAGCACCTGCTCGAAGCCTTGGTCGCCGTCGTAGTACGGATCCGGCACTTCATCGATTTCCGACTGGTAGCGACGCAGGAACAGGTCCAGCTCGGCCTTGCCCTTGGCCGGTTGCAAGGCCTTGAGGTTGCGCAAGTTGCTGTGGTCCATCGCCAGAATCAGGTCGTAGGTGGCGAAATCGGCGCGGGACACTTGCTGGGCGCGCTGAGCGGACAGGTCATAACCGCGCAGCTTGGCCGCCGCCTGACTGCGCTTATCCGGCGCCTTGCCGACGTGCCAGTCACCGGTGCCGGCGGAGGCCACTTCGATTTGATCGACCAGCCCCGCTTCGCGCAGTTTGTGTCGCAACACGCCTTCAGCCGTGGGCGAACGGCAGATGTTGCCCAGGCAGACAAACAAAACCCGCATCAGGCCTCCAGCAGGCGACGAACGCGCTCAAGGTCTTCGACGGTATCGACGCCCGTCGGCGGTGCAATCAGCGCGTCGGCGACGTGAATCCGCACGCCGTGCCACAAGGCACGCAGCTGTTCCAGCGATTCGGTATTTTCCAGCCAGCACGGGCCCCAGCTAACGAAGTCATCCAGGAAACCGGCGCGGTAGGCATAGATGCCAATGTGCCGACGATAGGGCACGCCTTCCGGCAATTGCTCGCGGCTTTTGGCGAACGCGTCGCGTGCCCACGGCAACGTGGCACGACTGAAAGTCAGTGCCAAGCCATTAAGGTCGCTGACGACCTTGACCACGTTGGGATTGAACAGGGTTTCCACGTCTTCGATCGGCTCGGCCAGCGTGGCCATGCGCGCTTCGGTGTGGGCGGCCAGGTTGGCGGCAACCTGATCGATCACGCTTGGCGGGATCAACGGTTCGTCACCCTGAACGTTGACCACAATGGCGTCGGGCGCCAGGCCCAGTTTCGCGGCGACTTCGGCCAAACGGTCGGTGCCGGAATTGTGATCTTCGCGGGTCAGCACCACTTCAGCGCCAAACCCGTTACAGGCCTCGACGATGCGTGCATCGTCAGTGGCAACCACCACGCGCTGAGCACTGCTTTTGCTCGCCTGTTCCCATACGTGCTGGATCATCGGCTTGCCGGCGATCAGCAGCAGCGGCTTGCCCGGCAAGCGGGTGGAGGCGTAACGCGATGGAATGACAACGGTAAAGGCTGTGGTCATTTATCCAGACGCTCGTCGGTGGTCAGGGTGCGGGCTTCGGTTTCGAGCATCACCGGGATGCCGTCGCGAATCGGGTAAGCCAGGCCTGCGCCCTTGCTGATCAGCTCGGTTTTGTCGGCGCTGAGCTTGAGCGGGCCTTTGCAGACCGGGCAAGCGAGGATATCGAGCAATTTGGTGTCCATGAGCATTCCCTGGATAAATGGATTTAAGGCAAAAGACGAGCCGGCAACAGGCGCATCAACTGCGTATCGAACCAGGCCACGAAGGCCGGCGATGGCGCAGCATCGACCGCCAGGTACCACCAATCGGCAGCGGCGAAGGCACGGCACTTCACCGCGTCCTTTTCGGTCATCACCAACGGCAATGACGGTGTGAAATTCAAGGCCTGCACGCTGTATTCGGCGTGGTCGGCAAACGCATGCGGAACTGGCTGCCAGTGTAGCGTTTCGAGGGTTGTGAAGAAACGCTGCGGATTGCCGATCCCGGCCACGGCGTGCAACGCCTGGCCAGCGGGAAAGTGGTCGAGGGGACGCCGCTCGCCACTGTGCAGATTGATCAGTTCGGTGGGTTGAAGCTGGAAGGCAAAACCGCCGTCGTGATCGGAATCGGCACCGTTGTACAGCACCGCGTCGACGCTTTGCAGGCGCTCGGCCGGCTCACGCAATGGCCCGGCGGGCAGGCAGCGCTGGTTGCCCAAACCTCGGGCGGCGTCGATCAGTACCAGCTCCAGGTCCCGGGCCAGACGGTAATGCTGCATGCCGTCGTCGGACAGGATCAGGTCCAGTGGTTCACTGGCCAGCAGTGCTTTGACGGCACGACTGCGGTCAGGGTCGATCATCAACGGAACGCCGGTACGCTGGACGATCAACAGCGGTTCGTCGCCTGCGATATCGGCGCTTTGATCCGCCTCAACCCGCCACGGCAGTTGCGGCGGTTTGGCGCCGTAACCCCGGCTAACCACGCCGACCCGCAACCCGCTGCGTTGGCAGTGCTGGATCATCCACAGAATCAGCGGCGTCTTGCCGGTGCCGCCGACGGTGATGTTACCGACCACGATCAGCGGCACCGGCGGTTGATAGATCTCGCCCTCACCCGCCAGAAAACGCTTGCGCTTGTTCATGACCACGCGCCGATACAGCCACTCCAGCGGCTGTAACAGCTTCAAGGCCGGATGACCTTGGTACCACGCGGCGAGCAAGCGTTCGGACATGGCCATCAGGGCGCGGGCGGCGCCGCCTCGACAGTGGTCATGCGCAGGTGGCTGAAACCGAGTTTACCGGCGGCGTCCATGGCGGTGATGACGGACTGATGCTGAGTCTTGCCGTCGGCGCTGATGGACAGCGGCAGGTTGGTGTCGCCACTGGATTCTTTCTGCAGCGCGTCCATCAGGGTCGCCAGGTCGTTCTTTGGCAATACCTGATTATTCACCGAGAAGGAGCCTTCGGCACTGATTGCAACATCCACGTGTTTGACCTGCTGGTCTTCGGCAGGTGAACCGCTGACCGCTTCCGGCAGATCGACACGCAATTGGGTTTCACGGGTAAAGGTGGTGGTCACGACGAAAAACAGCAGCAGGATAAACACCACGTCGATCAGCGACGCGAGGTTGATGTCTACCGTTTCCCGCGGTTTGCGGCGGAATTTCACGCTTTGCCCCCATTCAGGTCAACATCACGGTCACCCTGTACCACCTCGACCAGCTTGATCGCTTCCTGCTCCATGCCCACCACCAGTTCATCGATGCGGCGTTGCAGGAACCGGTGGAAGAATACCGCCGGAATACCGACCATCAGGCCCGCGGCCGTGGTGATCAGGGCCTTGGAAATACCACCGGCCAGCACCGCAGCGTTAGTGCCCATGCCCGTGCCCATGAACGCGCTGAAAATGTCGATCATGCCGAGCACCGTACCCAACAGACCCAGCAACGGGGCCATGGCAGCGATGGTGCCCAACGCGTTGATGTAGCGTTCGAGCTCGTGGATGACGCGCGCGGCGGCCTCTTCGATGCACTCTTTCATGATCTCGCGACCATGCCTGGAGTTGGCCAGGCCAGCAGCCAGGATCTCGCCCAACGGCGAGTTGGCGCGCAGTTCCTTGAGCTTGTCTTTATTGAGTTGTTTGTCCTTGATCCAGACCCAGACCTGCCCGAGCAAATGCTCCGGGGTCACACGGCTGGCTCGCAGGGTCCAGAGACGTTCGGCGACGATCGCCATGGCTGCGATGGAACTCAGAATGATCGGTATCATCATCCATCCGCCGGATTTGACCAATTCCCACACAGTGACAGTCCCCTCGAAAAAGTGCGCCACTCTAACATAGGGGGTGAGCGCACCGAAGACCGTGATGTCGCATCCAGTCGGTGTTTAATCCCTCCGGATTACTGCGCAGAGCGCCAGAAACGCCGTTCTTGACGCATCGTCCATGGCGGCTTGAAGCGTCCCAGTTGCAGACGGATGGCACCCTGCTCGGCGCTGTCATGGATCGATATGCCGCGCTTTCGATAGCGCGCCATGATCGTGGGATGGGGATGACCGAATGAATTGCCCTGACCGCGGGAGATCAACACCGCTTTGGGTTGCAGCCCGGAAAGCAGCGCCATGGAAGATGAACTGCGACTGCCGTGGTGCGGCGCCTGCAACCAATCAGTGGTGACGGCCAGAGGACTGTCGAGTAGCGCCCGCTCGGCTGCGGCATCTATATCACCGGTCAATAACAGACGCTCACCGTTGGCTTCGATCTGCAGGACGCAGGATTTTTGATTGCTGTCGCTGGCCGAAGACCACTGCCAGAGCTGGAACCTCACATCATCCCAGACCCATTGCTTGCCGCTCTCGCAGCTTTCCGCCTGCAACTCGGCCGGCAGCGCCAGGGGATCGCCACTGACCACCCGTTTCACCGGCAGGCCATTGGCAACGGCCCGGGCGCCGCCCGCATGATCGGCGTCAGCATGGCTGATCAGCATCAAATCGAGCCCCTCCGCGCCCAGTTTGCGTAATGTCGGCAGCACCACCCGCTCGCCCAGGTCGAAATCGCCGAAACGTGGCCCGGCGTCATACAACAGTGTGTGATGACGGGTGCGCACCAGGATGGCCAAACCCTGGCCGACATCCAGCTGCCAGATTTCGGCCATGCCTTCAGGCAAGACCTGCCGGGGTGGAAAGACCAGCAACAGCAGCATCGGCCAACCCAACGAGCGAAACGGCACACCCCGAGGCATTAATAGTAGAAAGGCACCGAGTGTGCCCAGTGCCCATATCCACAACGGGATCGCCACTGGCACCCACGCGGGTAAATACCCGGCCATCAGAGCCAGGCCCTTGAACAAAAGGTCGATCAAACCTCCTGCCAACCACAGCAACCCTTCGCCCACGTAAGGAAGGGGTAAAAACAACGTACCCAGCAATGCCGGAGGCAGTACGACAAGACTGATCCACGGTACCGCCAGCAAATTGGCCACCGGCCCGCTGAGACTGATCGGCAACCCAAGCACCAGCAGCAACGGGCACAGACCAATCGCGATCAGCCATTGGGCGCGGGTCCAGGTTTGCCACCAACGCCATGGGCCCAGCCGACCACCGAAGGTGAAGATCAATACCGCCACCGCCGCGAACGACAGCCAGAAACCCGGCTGCAGACTCGCCAGCGGATCCAGCAGCAAAACACCGTCGAGCGCCAGTAACAGCGGCCACCAGGCGCCGAGGTGACGAAATCGCAGGCGCCACAACAGCACCAGACCGATCATCACGCAGGCCCGCCGCACCGGCACCTCGAAACCGGCCAGCAGTCCATAACCGAGAGCGGCCGCGAACGCCAGTCCACAGGCCCACGGCAACCAAGGCAAGCGTTTCGGCCACAGGCCATAACGGGCCAGACCGGCGATCAGCAGATACACCAGCCCTGCCAACAACCCGATGTGTTGTCCGGAAATCACCAATAGATGAACGGTGCCGGTGTCTTGCAGCACCTGCCAGTCTTCGCGACTCAGTCCGGCGCCATCCCCCAACACCAACGCCGTCAGCGCTCCCGTTCGCCCCTGGGCATCGACGGCCTGCAAGCGCTGACGGATGCCGTCGCGCCAGGCCCATTGGGCTTCCTTGAGCCGCTCGCCAGCCTTGACCGTCCCGGTCGCGCCGATGCGTTGCGCCAGCAGCCAGGCGTCGTAATCGAAGGCATGGGGATTGAGCAGCCCCGCAGGACGCTTCAACTTGACCGCCAGTCGCCAATGTTCGCCACTGTTGACCGGCGGCCCGTCATACCAGGCCAGGCGCAGCAGTTGCGGCACCTTGCCATGTCGCGACCGGGCGTCCGCCAACTCGAAACGCACGACGCCCTCATTGTTCTGGGGCAATCCCGTCACCCGACCTTCGACCCAACGGGTTTCGCCATCGAGGCTGATCGGCAGCCGATCATCCAGCGCCCACTGCGCATTCGCGCCTGCCCAACTGAAGCCGAACAGGAAAAATGCCAGTGGATAGCTGCGAAACGGCAGCAACATCAAACCGATTACCGGCAGCAACATCCATAACCAGACCGGCGGTAATACCGGTAAAAAACGCAGGATCAACAGACCCAACGCCAGCGCCATCATCCCTGTGCGCATACGCCCGTCCTTGAGAGTCCCCTCCTAGGCATAGCCGGCTAATCGCACAGGCATCGTTATTAATTGTCACAAAGTCTGAATGGGCGGTTCATAGAATCCAGACATACTTGCCGCCTTAACCGACCGAGAAGCCTTATGCCCCGGCGCTTATTCAAACGTTACATGCCAGACCCGATCAGCATCAGGGAACACAAGTCCTTACGCTTTCTCGGCACCCTGCTGCATGACCCGAACCTCTGGCACCTCAACCGCCATTCCGTCGCACGGGCCATGGCGGTGGGTCTGTTCGCGGCGTTCCTGCCGATTCCGTTGCAGATGCTGCTCGCCGCCATTCTCGCCATCATGGTGCGCGGCAACATGCCGATTGCGGTCAGCCTGGTCTGGCTGACCAACCCGATCACCATGCCGGCGGTGTTCTTCTGCACTTACCAGACCGGTGCCTGGCTGATGGACGTTCCCACCCGCCATTTGCCGGACGAGCTGACCTGGGAATGGATCAGCGGCGAACTCTCGACGCTTTGGCAGCCGTTTTTACTCGGCTCGGTGGTGACGGGACTGGTGCTCGGTGTGCTCGCCTATTGCCTGACCATGATGTACTGGCGTTGGTGGGTCGGGCGGCAGTGGCGGCGGCGCCAGAAAAGACGGATGCAGTAAACGCAAAACGGCCTCCACAGTGGGAGGCCGTTCATTTTGTGGTGTCGGGGCTGGCGCCTTCGCGAGCAAGCCCGCTCCCACATTTGATCGTTGTCGAACGCAAAATCTGTGTTTACTGAAGATCTAATGTGGGAGCGGGCTTGCTCGCGAAGCAGGCGACGCGGTCAACCTTTTAGGTACGCATCCCGCGACCACTGACCAGCAGCCGTGCGCAACCGATGTACAACACCACGGTCGCCACCAGCATGAAGGTGATCGCCACGCTGATCCTGATGTCCGAAACGCCAAGAATGCCGTAACGGAAGGCGTTGACCATGTGCAGCACCGGGTTGGCCAGGGACACGGTCTGCCAGAACGGCGGCAGCAAGGAAATCGAGTAGAACACCCCGCCCAAGTAGGTCAGCGGTGTCAGCACAAACGTCGGGATGATCGAGATGTCATCGAAGTTGCGCGCAAACACGGCGTTGATGAAGCCCAGCAGCGAGAAGATCGTCGCCGTCAGTACCACCACCAGAATGGTCACGCCCAGGTGATGCACCTGCAATTGGGTGAAGAACAGCGACAGCAGGGTCACGATGATCCCGACCATCAAGCCGCGCAGCACGCCGCCCAGGGTGTAGCCGATCAGAATCGTATGCGGCGACACGGGCGACACCATCAATTCTTCGATGGAACGCTGGAACTTGCTGCCGAAGAAACTCGAGACCACGTTGCCGTAGGAGTTGGTGATCACCGACATCATGATCAGCCCCGGCACGATGTACTCCATGTAGGTGAAGCCACCCATGTCACCGATCTGCCGGCCGATCAGGTTGCCGAAGATCACGAAGTACAGAACCATGGTGATGGCCGGCGGCAGCAGCGTCTGCGGCCAGATCCGGGTAAAGCGTTTGACCTCTCGGTAAACGATGGTGTTGAGGGCAACGAGATTGGGTTGCAGCTCAGAACTCATACCGCCACCTTCGACAGATTTTTCTCCACCAGGGACACGAACAACTCCTCGAGGCGATTGGTTTTGTTACGCAGGCTCAACACTTCGATGTTCTGCTGCGCCAATTGGGTGAATAGCGCGGTGATGCCCATGGCCTTGTCGACCTGAACTTCAAGGGTGTGGCTGTCGAGCAGCCTGGTCGGGTAACCGAGCAACTGCGGTGCCGTTTGCACAGTATTTTTGAGGTCGAGCAGGAACGTTTCCACATGCAGTTGGCCGAGCAACTGTTTCATGCTGGTGTTCTCGACGATGGTGCCGTGGTCGATGATGCCGATGTTGCGGCACAACTGCTCAGCCTCTTCCAGGTAGTGGGTGGTGAGGATGATGGTAATGCCTTTCTTGTTCAGCTCGGTGAGGAACGTCCACATCGAGCGACGAAGTTCGATGTCCACCCCCGCTGTCGGTTCGTCGAGGATCAACAGGCGCGGTTCGTGAACCAGCGCACGGGCGATCATCAGTCGACGCTTCATGCCGCCAGACAGTGAACGCGACGGCGTATCGCGCTTGTCCCACAGGCCCAGTTGGGTCAGATACTGCTCGGCGCGTTCCTTGGCGATTTTCGGCGGGATGCCGTAATAACCGGCCTGGGTCACGACGATATCGAAGGTTTTCTCGAACTGGTTGAAGTTGAATTCCTGAGGCACCACGCCGATGGAGCGCTTGAGCTGCGCAGGATTCTTGTCCAGGTCGTGACCGAAGATATTCACCGTCCCGCTGGTCTTGTTCACCAGGGTCGAGAGAATGCCGATGGTGGTAGATTTGCCGGCGCCGTTAGGGCCGAGCAAGGCGAAAAAGTCACCTTCGGCGACGTCCAGATCGATACCACTCAGGGCCTGGAAACCGTTGCCGTAGGTTTTGGTTAGCTGCCGGATGGACAGAGCGGAACTCATATCGGATTTACGCACCAAGAAGGGAAGAAAGGGACAAATAAGGGCGGGCGGCGACTGATACAACCGCGGCGCACGAGCGCAATGGTGCTTGTCGCCGCCACACAAGTACAGTCAAGTGTGTCGATAGTGAGTATTAAGTCAACGCGGTCATAACCGCTTTCTGATACGCCGGACGCTGTTTCAGGCGTGCATACCAGGCTTGCAAATGAGGCTGCGGCGCGCGCTCGATCGGCATCTCGAACCAGGCATAAATGAAACTGCCCAGAGGAATGTCGCCCATGCCGATCTCATCGCCGGACAGGTACGGTTGGGTCGCCAGCGCCTGATCGGCCATGGACAGCAGGCCATCGCACTCCTTGATCGCGGCGTTGATGGCCGGCCAGTCCTGTTGACCTTCCGGCGTACGCAATACGCCCCAGAACACTGTGCGGAACGGCCCGGCAAAACTTGAAGTGGTCCAGTCCATCCACTTTTCGGCAGAGGCCCGGGCCTGCAGATCCTCTGGATACCAGGCGGTGCCGTTGGCGTGGCGAGACATCAGGTAACGCACGATGGTGTTGGATTCCCACAGCACGAAACCATCGTCTTCAATCACCGGCACGCGGCCATTGGGGTTCATCGCGCGGTACTGCGGCGTATCGACTACACCAAAGGCGCCGCCGGCGTCGATGGCTTCATAAGCCAGGCCCAGCTCCTCGGCGGCCCACAACGGTTTTCTGACATTCGACGAGTTTTTCCGACCCCAGATCTTCAGCATGACCGCCTCTTTATGGATGAATGCGCAGGCAGCATACGCCGGATCAGGCGCGACTCAAATCGCTCTGCATGTCACCCAGCAGCGCGGGCAGTGTGTCGCTGAACAGATGCGGATAGCACTTCTCAAGGTGCTCGAAAAAGAACGCTTCAGGCACGTCGGTGAACTGGCCGTGGTCGATCAGGTATTCCATCAATGGCTCGCCGTCGCGATTGAACGGATGGAAAACGCTGTCGTTGATGCCGTCGAATTCCAGTGGTGCGACATTGAACAGTTCGCACAAGCCTTGGTTGAACGCTGGCGTGGCTTTGACCCAGCGGCCGTTCAGGTACAGCTCCGTATAGCCGTGCATGGCGAACACATCGCTCTTGAGCAATTCAAGCAACCGTGGCGTCGACAAATGATTACGCACGTCCGCCAGACCGATCCGCGCGGGAAGCCCGCAATGCCGGGCTGCACCTGCCAGCAGCGTGGCTTTGGGTACGCAATAACTCTCCCCCGCCGCCAACGCATAACTGCCGCGCAAGGTATTCGGGTCGCGACTGAAGGTGTAAGGGTTGTAACGCACGGCTTCGCGCACGGCGTAATAGAGATTGATCGCCTGTTCGAGCGGATCGCGACGACTGCCGCGATGTTTTTCGGCGAACTCCACCACCGACGGGTGGTCACTATCGATGAAGCGGCCGGGACTCAGATACTCGTGCATGAGAACAATCTCCTGGGGAAGCCACGAGTCTAGCGACACGTTAAGCACAGAGATAACGACGTTTCGGCCAAACATGGGCGCTTTGCCGCCCGCCCAACGAACGATTTCCGCGGCCTGTTGCCCACCGGGCCTACAAAACTCATCCGTGGTTTCCCACGAATTCAATCACATCGCTCTGACCAACCTGTTTTGCGGATGCCGTCTAAGCTCTGAAAGTTGGTTTTGCCCTGGTTTCACGGAGGATTAAATATGCTGCTGTTGTGGATACTGGTTCTGGTTGTCGGGATTGCTTTTTTAGCCCACCGACGCATCGCTCCACTGCCGGCCTTGGGTATCGTTGCAGTCTACCTGGTGGCGATGAGTGTTTTCAGCCGCGCGCCAGGCTGGCTGTTGCTGATTTTCTGGGTGTTGATCGCGGCTGTGGCTGCGCCATTGTTGTTGCCCGACCTGCGCCGCAAATTTTTCAGCGCGCCACTATTCAGCTGGTTCCAGAAAACCCTGCCGCCGATGTCGCAAACCGAACGCGATGCCATTGAAGCCGGCACCGTGTGGTGGGACGGCGAACTGTTCAGCGGTCGCCCGGACTGGAACAAACTGCTGTCCTATCCAAAAGCGCAGTTGAGCGAAGAAGAACAGGCCTTCATCGACGGCCCGACCGACGTACTCTGCACCATGGTCAGCGACTGGCAGCTCGGTCAAACCATGGACTTGCCGGCCGAAGCCTGGACCTACATCAAGGAACAAGGCTTCTTCGCCCTGATCATTCCCAAAGAGTTTGGCGGTAAGGGTTTCTCGGCCTATGCCCACTCTCAAGTGGCGATGAAACTGGCGAGCCACAGCGGCGACCTCGCGTCCACCGTGATGGTCCCCAACTCCCTAGGCCCGGCCGAACTGTTGCTGCATTACGGCACTGACGAACAACGCAACCATTACCTGCCACGACTGGCGCGCGGTGACGACATCCCGTGCTTCGCATTAACCGGGCCACTGGCCGGTTCCGACGCTGGAGGCATGCCCGACACCGGGGTCATCTGCAAAGGTGAATGGGAAGGCAAGGAAACCTTGGGCCTGCGTCTGAACTGGGAAAAGCGTTACATCACACTTGGCCCTGTCGCCACCCTGCTCGGCCTCGCGTTCAAGGCCTACGACCCGGATCACTTACTGGGAGAGGAGGAAGACCTGGGCATCAGTCTGGCGTTGATCCCGACCGATATCCCCGGTGTGGAAATCGGTCGTCGCCACCTGCCCCTGGGTGCGGCGTTCATGAATGGTCCGAACTCCGGCAAGGATGTGTTCGTGCCGTTGGAGTTCCTCATCGGCGGCCAGGAAATGCTCGGCAAGGGCTGGATGATGCTGATGAATTGCCTGTCGGTCGGGCGTTCCATTTCCCTGCCAGCGGTGGGCACCGGCATGGCCAAGTTCACCAGCCTGGTGACAGGCCAGTACGCCCAGATTCGCGAGCAGTTCAATGTGCCGATTGCGGCTTTCGAAGGCATTCAGGAAGCCATGGCGCGCATCGGCGGCAACGCCTGGATGATGGATGCCGCGCGGATGCTGACCGCCAACGCTGTGGATCTCGGCGAGAAACCGTCGGTGCTGTCGGCGATTCTCAAATACCACCTCACCGAACGCGGCCGCGAATGCATCAGCCACGCCATGGATGTTCATGGCGGCAAGGCAATCATCATGGGGCCGAACAACTACCTCGGTCGCAAATGGAATGGCGCGCCGATCTTCATCACCGTGGAAGGCGCGAACATTCTCTCGCGCAACCTGATGATCTTCGGTCAGGGCGCGATTCGCTGCCATCCCTTCGTGCTTAAGGAAATGGCCCTCGCCAGTCGTGAAGACAAGGACCAGGCCCTCACCGAGTTTGACGGCCTGCTGCTCAAACACATCGGTTTCGCCGTGGGTAACGCCGCCAGCACGCTGGTACTGAACCTTGGTTTCGGTCACTTCGAACACGCGCCAGGTGACAAGCTCAGCCAGGGTTACTTCCGCGCTCTCAATCGCCAGGCGGCTGCGTTCGCCATGCTTGCCGACCTGAGCATGATGCTGCTGGGCGGCGAATTGAAACGACGCGAACGTCTGTCGGCGCGTCTTGGGGATGTGCTCAGCAACATGTACCTCGCCTCCGCCGCACTCAAGCGTTACCACGACCTCGATTCACCGGAGTACATGGCACCGCTGTTTACCTGGGCCATGGAAGAAAGCCTGGGTCAGTCGGAACGAGCGCTGGATGAACTGCTGACCAACTTCCCGAACAAGGTGTTGGGTTGCCTGTTGCGGGTGATCGTGTTCCCGTTCGGTCGTCGTCACAAAGGACCATCGGACAAACTCGGCGCCGAAGTGGCGGCGGTGATCGGCCGCGCCAAGGGCGATCCGACCCTGGAAGAGTTGCTCGGCGGTTGCTACCGGCCGCAATCCACTGATGACCCGGTCGGCGCCCTGCAACATGCGTGCAACCTGCTGAGTGCCGCGCAACCGCTGCGCAAAAAGCTTCATGTCGCGCTCAAAAGCGGCCAGGTCAAACCGGTCGCCGGGGAACACGTCATCGATGCAGCGCTTGAAGCTGGCGTGTTGCAGCCCAGGGAAGCGCAGACCCTGCGTGACGCCGAAGCGGCGCGGCGCAAGGTGATTGATGTCGATGATTTCGACAAAAAGGAGCTGGCGCTGGGCAAAGGAAAGGTCCGCTGATCCATCCTGCGTCCTCCACCATGTAAAAAAGGGCGCGGGCGCTTTATACTCCCGCGCCCGTTTTGCTCTTGAGGACTTATCTCGTGTCCAATGTCGTTGCCGATCATCTTGTCTTGCTCGACCACCTGCGCAGCATCCTGGTCGCCGTAGGTGAGGCCGAACAGGTTCCCGAAGAAAGCCATGCCTTGTTCCTGGAGCGCTTCGACGAACTGCGGGCGTTGCTGCCGGTCGACCCGATCGAAAGCCAATACCTGGGCCAGGACATTCTGTGCCAGGTGATCACCCGCTATCCGCAAATCGCCCACCTGGTCCCGCGCGACCTGCTGTGGTACTTCGCCGGTGACTGTCTGCATTACATGCCCGACGATGAAATCGACTTGTATCAGGCGCTGGAAGAACGTCGTTTCGAAGCCGAACAAAACGACGAACCGTTCGACTGGAACCAGGAAAAACAGCTGCTGGCGATGTCGAAAGACGACAGCAAGCACTGATCCCCGGCCAGAAATACAAAAGGCCCGCATGGTGAACATGCGGGCCTTTTTTTGATCTTCGCTTCAGAGCAATCCATCACTCTCCGGCAACTCATACTCCGCCGCGACCCGAACCGAGCCACTCAACTTGCCCGGTTTGCTCAGCGTTGGCTCCTTTTCCAGGCACTCCACCAGATAGTCGATCAGCACCCGTAACTTCGGTGGCAGATAACGGGTTGGCGAATGCAGCAACCAGGCACCGCCGTGGTATGACGCCAGGAAGGTCCAGTCCGGCAGCACCTGCACGATCAGCCCCTGCTCCAGCGCATAACGTGCGGTGAAGTACGGCAGGCTGCCAATCCCGATGTGCTGCAACACCGCGCCCAACCGCACGCCGGTGTGATTGGCCGCATACCGTCCGCGCACGCCAACGGTTACGGCCTTGGTGCCTTTCTTGAATTTCCAGCGTGCATCGCTCGGCGTTTCGCCCAGGTAGATGCAACTGTGGTTGAGCAAGTCGTGAGGGTGGGTCGGTGTGCCGTGTTCGGCCAGGTATTGCGGCGTTGCACAGAGCAAATGATCGATGGTGAGCAATTGCCGCCCGACCAGCCCAGCAGGTGGCCGATCTGTAATACGAATCGCCAGATCAACGTTGTCGTCGATCAAATCCACCTGGCGGTCCTCAAGCAACAGCTCCACATCCACTTTGGGATAACGCCGCAGAAATTCCGGCATATGCGGATGAATCACGAAACGCCCCACCGCTTTCGGCACACTGACGCGCACCAGTCCTTCCGCTTCATGGGTGAACTGACCGCTGATTTCCATCACCGACTTGGCTGCGCTGACCATCTCCTGGCAACGCTTGAACACCTCTTCGCCACCATCACTCAAACGCAACTTGCGCGTGGTTCGCTGCAGCAAACGGGTAGCGAGCGCCTTCTCCAGACGCGAAATGCTGCGACTGACCGCCGAGGGTGAAGAACCTAACTGGCGAGCAGCCTCGGAGAAGCTGCCCGTCTCGACAACCTTGACGAAGATCGCCATTTCACCGAGCAGCGGCAGTGGAAGATTTATGCTCACAGCGCAACAGTCCTTTGATGTTTGAACGGATTATCACGCAATTCCACGCTTCATATAATAAAAAATAGAATTGTTAATAAGGGCATGGAATATGACGCTTCGCCTCTTTTTCCATAGTGATGATCTCAAGGCCAATGTGGAAGTCCTGGATTGCACGCCCCACGAGAACGAATTTGCTGTGGTGCTGCGCGCCACGCTGTTTCACCCTCAGGGCGGTGGACAGCCCTTTGACACCGGCTGGATCGGCGAAAGCCAAGTACTGCGGGTGGTTCAGGATCCGGACCGGATCATTCATTTCGTCGACCATCCGGTAAAACCGGGCATGACTCAGATTCAGGTCGACGAACAACGCCGCCAGTTCAATTCACGCATGCATTCCGCCGGCCACCTGATCGGCCACTTCGTCCAGGCCATGGGCTGGATGCCGATCAAGGCTCATCACTGGCCGGGCGAAGGACGCGTGCAATTCAAACCGGCAGAGTCGGCAAAAGAGGTTGATGCCGGGATGATTCAGCACGGCATCGAGCAATGGATCGCCCATGATCTGCCGCGCCTGACGTCGATGCGTGAAGGCGCCCGGGAAATCGGTTTCGGTGAACTGCCCGCCTACGGCTGCGGCGGCACCCATGTACGCAGCCTGAAGGATTTGGGCACGGTCACGATCGCTTCCCTTTCACTGAAGAAGGGAACGCTGTCAGTCCACTACAGCGTGGATTGAGCATTTGGGCGATGCCGTTCCTGTCATCGCCTGACGCCGGGGGAACCTGCGGTCGTGGGTTCTGTTGACTATCTGATAGATGGACCTAAGACATGATGCTTGACGTCGAGCGTCTCGATGAGACGTGCATAAAAAAACTGGCCAACGAAGAAGTCCTCGCCATCCGCGTCAAAGGCTTGTTGCCCAAGCCGCTGGCGATTCAGATTGGCGACAAGATCCTCGCCCCGGGTTTTGAAGGCTATATAAATGCGCCGAGCATCGGTCGCATCGGTATGGCGTTTTATGAAGCGGAAAACCAACCGCTGCTGATCGAAGATTATTTCGAACGCGCCACCCGCAACATTGCGGAATTGCGCAATCGGTGTGCGCCCTACTCGTCCCCCGTCGACACCCTGCGCTGCATGCTCGACGAGTCCTGGCCGGCGGGTGCGCACCTGGAAAATCTCTACGGTCGCAAGATGTATGTCGGGCTGTCCCGGGTAGTGAAACCCGGGGTCTGTTTTCTGGCCCACCACGACATTTTCGCCAAGGACGCCCCGGACAGTTACCAGGCCAAAAGCCTGGAAGCGCAGTTCGCCTGCAATGTTTACCTGAACATGCCCGCCGAGGGCGGTGCACTGCAGATGTGGAACCACGACATCTCCCCGGACCAGTTCGACGAAATGCGTGGCGACAGTTACGGCATCGATCCGGCGCTGCTCGGGACTCCAACCCTGGAGATTCTTCCCGAGCCGGGTGATTTCATCATGTTCAATTCGCGCTGCATGCACTCGGTGACACCGGGTATGGCCGATCCGCGCTTGAGCCTTTCGTTCTTTGTCGGCTATCGCGGCAATGCTTCACCCCTTACTTTCTGGAGTTGAGATGCTTTCGAATTACCTGGGCGAGTTTCTGGCGCTGGCAACTATCCACTTTCTGGCCGTCGTCGCCCCCGGACCGGACTTCGCTGTGACCATCCGTCAAAGTGTGCGCTTTGGTCGACTGGTCGGGATTTGCACGGCGCTGGGCATCGGCGCGGGCATTTCCGTGCACGTGCTTTACACCTTGCTCGGGGTCGGCGCGCTGATGCACACGACGCCTTGGCTGCTGACGGTGGCCAAGGTTGTGGGTGGTGCTTACATTTTGTACCTCGGTGTCAGCCTGTTGCGCAGCAAGCCCAAGACCGTACTGGAAGGAGACAAGCCTGACGAACCGGTCGTAGAGCAAACGTTGCTGAAGGCATTTACCACCGGTTTCCTGACCAACGCGACCAACCCGAAAGCCACACTGTTTTTCCTGGCGATCTTCACCACCATCATCAGCGCCACAACGCCATTGAAGATCCAGGCGCTTTACGGAATCTGGATGTGTTTTGTGAATGCGCTGTGGTTTGTGATCGTCGCGCTGTTCTTTTCCAGTGCCCGGGTACGGCTGCTGTTTATGCGCATGGGGCACTGGTTCGAGCGGAGCATGGGGGTGATTCTGATCCTGTTTGCTGGTCGGTTGATTTTGTCGATGTAAATACGCGTGAATCGAGTAGGAGGCGGCTTCACAGCCGCCGTCCTCGTACGGTTCTACGGACTAGACATTCAGCATAACCCGTCAATATCAGGCAACCGCACTGCGCTACGACCTTGCCCGCACCGCTCGCCCGCCCGCCTTTCTCCAGCCTTTGCACCCGTGGTTTTTTTTAAAAATCATGGCACTTTGGCTTGATTGAACTACCGTCTAGCAATAAGAAGTCATAACGGCTCAAGTTTTCACGTTAGCTTCAGTGATCAGATGGTGAATAGGCAAAAGGAGTTACCTCTCTATGATCCTGTCAGGCGTTTTCCGGCTCTGTACCTTCATTGCCGATTACTTTCCGGGGGAGCCAGGTCGGCGGACGGTACCGTCCATAGCCGCAAGTTTCGCTCTGGCGGGCAGTCCAGGTAACCGGATCACTAAAAACCCTTTTAGCAAAAGTCGTTCGCTGTCCAGCCAGATCAGCGAATTGCGCCCGTTCGGGTGTAGCACGTAAGGAATAACACCAAGGCCATGGACAAGTGGTCTGACGCATTGGGGGGGATAGTCCGGTCCCCGTGAAGTGATCCGTGACAAATCAGTCAGCCAAAAGATGGCCTATCCAGTGAGGATGTATTATATGAGCCTTCGTCCCGTGCCCGCTTTCAAGCGAATCATCCATGGCCTGTTCTGGACAGGCCTCAGCGTGAATGCGGCTCAGGCCGCGCCGAACAATTGTTCACAACTGGACAGTTGGCCGACAACGTATGAGGTCGGCCAGGGGCTGCAAAGTGAACTGCGCAGCCCCGTTCCGATAACACAACTGGCGGTGGGTGACCCGAAAATTGCCGACGTGCAATCCAGTGCCAACAGTGGCACCAACGCCTTCATACTCACGGGCGTTGCACCGGGGACCACCAGCCTGATGGTCTGGACCGCCTGTTCGAAAACGCCGCGCCAAAGCATGGTGTTCGTCAAGGGTAAGGCCACCGCAGCGCTGACCAGCGTCTCGACAATACCTTCCGAAGACCCGCTGTTGCCGATCCAGGTGCAAACCGACATCCGCTTCGTTGAAGTCAGCCGGACCAAACTCAAGGAAGCCAATGCCTCGATTTTTGGTCGCCAAGGTAACTTCCTGTTCGGCTCGCCGAGAACCTTGCCCACCATCGACGGCGTTGTCAGGTCGGCGTTGCCGGTGAACAACGGCATGTTCAACTTCGCTTTTGCGTCCAGCGATACTCTAGTGTCTCTCCAAGCACTGGAAGGCACCGGTTTCGCCTCCACCCTGGCACGGCCAAGCCTGGTAGCCCTCAGTGGGCAGAGTGCGAGCTTCCTGGCGGGTGGTGAAGTGCCGATTCCGGTGCCCAGTTCAGGCAGCGATAACGTGTCCATCGAGTACAAGGAGTTCGGTATCCGCCTGACCCTGACACCGACCATCGTCGGGAAAAACCGTATCGTGCTGAAGGTGGCGCCGGAAGTCAGTGAACTGGACTTCAGCAACGCTGTGAGCATCGCCGGCACCATCGTTCCGGCGCTGAGCATACGTCGTACCGACACCAGCATCTCCCTGGCCGACGGCGAAAGCTTCGTCATCAGCGGCCTGATCAGCTCCCGCAACAGTTCCCAGGTAAACAAGTTTCCGGGGTTGGGTGATATCCCGATTCTGGGGGCGTTCTTTCGCGACAACTCCATCAACCGTGAAGAGCGTGAACTGTTGATGATCGTCACCCCACACCTGGTCCAGCCGCTGGCTGCCAATGCACAACTGCCATCGTTGCCTGGCGAGAAACTGCGTAATTACGACCCGAACTTCTACCGCATGTTCTTCCTCGAAAATGGTGACTTCGACAGTCTCAGCGGGCTCTCGCAATGAGCCATGACCTGAACCAGATGAGTCTCGCCATCACTCGTAACGGCGACCTTGAACGCTTGTCGGGCCAGATTTATTGCCACTGGCCAGGCGTTCAACGTGTTGTAGCCAGAGGACATTCGATGAAAGCAGTCATTGCAATAACAGCGACATTGATGCTCGCGGGCTGTGCGTCCAACGGCGTGTCTTCGCGACCGCCTGAATGCGCCAAGCCCGCTTCGGAGCAAGAGCTGGCCCTGAACCTGGCCGACAACATGGCCAACGAAGGCCGTTTGTATGCCAGCCTGGCGAATCTTGAAGGTTTGCCTGACAGTCTGGTCCAGGTTCGCCTACGCAAGGCCCGGGTGTTGCGCTTGATGGGGCGTAGCGAGGCGGCGCCGTTGTACGAAAGCTTGCTTCGCACCTGCCTGGCGGCTGATGGGGAACATGGTCTGGGCCAGTTGGCCGCAGCCAAAAATGATAACGCCGCCGCGACCCTTCACCTTGAGCGTGCGGTGAAGATGGCCCCCACCGACGACAAGATGCGCAATGACCTGGGGGTCGTCTACCTCAATCAGCGACGGATCCCGGAAGCGCGTTTTGAGTTCATGACCGCCATGGAACTCAAGCAGGCAAACACACTGGCGGCACTCAATATGGTGACGTTGCTGATCTACCAGGATAACTGGAAGGCGGCTTCCGAACTCGTGACCCGCGCCGACTTGAGCCCCAAGCAAGTTGCGGAGGCTCAGGCCCGTGCGGAAAAACTCAAGGCCTCCGCCAACAAGGTGGTGGCTTCCGAGGGGAATCGCCGGACTGAGGTAGCCGATGCCTCTTCCAGTGCAATCAAGTAGAACGTACGAGGAGTCGAGATGAAGACCAAAAGACTTTTGATCGTGTGCATGGCGTGCCTGTCCACCACTGCCTGGGCCATTGAGCCGGGCCCCTCTTCGCCGTATCAACAAGGCACCGAGCAGTGGTTGCAACTGCAGATTCGCGGTGTGGTTGCCTCCCCTCACCTGCAAACCGCTTCGGCCACTGAACGTGACCTGGCCATGCAGCGCTGGCTGAATAGCTTCAACCACCCGATTCCGGAATTTTTTGACCAGGATACAGCGGGAGAGATCACTAGCGGCAACTGAGGCATGTCGATGGGTGATCAGCCTCTGGCTTCGTCTAGAGTGGCCTGGCTGCAAAGCCGGGCTTAATGTCGTGTGCAGGAAAGCAGTGGTCTCTACACATCATCCAAGCCAGGCCGGATTACCCTGGAGCTGCCGCAGGCTGCGATCTTTTGATTCAGGCCTGGGCAACAAATTGCCAGCCAGAAAAATCAAAAGATCGCAGCCTGCGGCAGCGCCTACAAAGGATTTGTAAAGCTATGGAAGGAACGTGCAGATCAGGTTCGGGTGGCAAGGCCATCGCGCTCGACAGCCTCCGGCCGTTTACCTCACCCGAATGCTCTCAACACCCCGATCATGGCAGGGCCGATAGCGACCAGAAAGAAGCTCGGCCACAGACAGAAAATCAGTGGAAATATCAGCTTGGTGCCGATTTTCGCCCCCATCTCTTCGGCGGCCTGCGTACGCCGGTCACGGAATTCGTCGGAATAGATGCGCAGGGTTTCGGCCACGCTTGTACCAAAGCGGATACTTTGCGCCAAAAGGCTGACCAGCCCTTGTACATCATCCAGACCAGTGCGCAGGGCCAGTTGTTTGAGCGCCTCGGTACTGGAAATGCCCGCGCGGATTTGCGCATTGACCAGGGCCAGTTCTTCAGCCAGTTCGACCTGACTGACCGACATCTCCTCAGCCACCCGTTCGATGGTCGCGGGCAGGGCCAGGCCCGACTCCACGCACACCACCATCAGATCCAGCGCATCCGGAAACGCGGCACGCAACCGACCTTGTCGCAACTGCTTACGCTTGGCGACATATAGCCCTGGCACCAACCATCCGATACCGGCCACCATGACCACCAACAGCAGCCCCATAATCAGGGAAACCTTGGGAATCATCGGCAACAGCAGCACCGCAATACCGATCAATAACAGCGGCAACATCAAGCGCACTGCCCAGTACATCTGCACCGCCGACGAGGAACGGTACCCCGCATGTATCAACAGGGTCTGGGTGACGGACGTCTGAGCCGATTCGGCCGAGCCAAAGCGCTGTCCGACCCGCTCCAGCAATAGTTGCAGATTACCCGGAGCCTCCTGCCCTGCGGTGTTGCCTAAATGACCACGCTTGATCAGCGCCAGACGACGCTGTACCGGATCCTGAAGCCCCATCATCAGCAAGATCACGGCGACGACCGCAAGCACCGTACTCAAACCGATCGAGGCGATGAACAACAGACGCGCCAGCTCCTCGTTCCCCGTGACCCGACTGAACAACCCGAGTAAAAAGTCCATGACCTGTACCTCCCGGTAGCGAATACCGCTTAAACCTGAATCCGGATGATTTTGCGTATCCAGAAAATCCCGAGCAACATGGCGCAGAACGCCCCGATGATCAGCTTATGGCCTATGGGATCATTGATCAGCACAGGCAGGTAACTGGGGCTGGTGAGTACGATCGCGATCGCCAGCAAGAAGGGAATCGCCACCAGCACCCAGGCCGACATCCGCCCTTCCGCCGACAGGGTTTTGATCTTGCGCTGAAAGCGGAAGCGCCCGCGAATCAGACGACTCAGACGCTCCAGCACTTCCGTCAGATTGCCGCCGGTCTCGCGATGGATGAGGATCGAGGTCACCAGCATCATCACCGTCATGCTCGGCATCCTCTCAAGCAGGCCGAGCATGGCCCGACGTACATCGTTGCCATAGTTGATATCGGCGAAGGTCAGACCGAACTCCTGAGCGACCGGCCCCTTATGCTCCTCGGCGACCAGGCGCAGGGTTTCGTTGAACGGGTGTCCAGCGCGCAGGGCACGGCACATGGCATCCAGTGCATCCGGCAGGCCTTCCTCAAACGTAGCGAAGCGTTTGCCACGGTCACGAGAAATTTTCAGCAGTGGTACCCAGAACACTCCGAAGCCCGCCAACAGTGCCATCCACCAGACTGACGAGATCATCCAGATCGAGATGCCTGCACAGGCGCCCAGGAACAGCCCGAGCAACAGCACCCGATAAGCACGATATTCATGACCGGACTGCTCGATCACCTGGGTCAGGCTCGCCATTAAGGGCAACTGCTCGAGCATGGCCTCCAGTGGCGATAAGCGCGTCAGGTATTTCTGTCGCAACACCGTCTGCATGTTGGGCTGATTGTTGGCTTTCTCCAGAACATGCAAACGGCCGCGGATGCGCTTGCGCATCTTGCCGGCCTCGCCGAACACCGGCACCACCACCCCCTGGGACAGGAGGAACACAGCGATAAACACCATGCCGAGGAAAATCAGAATGAATTCACCAGAAATATGGCTCATGACTGCCGTGCCTCCATCCACTCAGGCCTGAACATCGTAAGCGGCAACTCGATACCGCGCTTGGCCAGCACATCGCGGAAGGCGGGGATCATGCCGCTGGGCCGAAAATCACCCAGTACTTCGCCGTTTTCGCCCACGCCTTGGCGCACGAAGGAGAAGATTTCGGTCATGGTGATGATCTCGCCCTCCATGCCGTTGATCTCCTGCACACTGACCAGGCGACGCTTGCCGTCCTCCTGGCGTTCCAGCTGGATGACCACTCCGATGGCCGAAGCGATCTGTTGGCGCATGGCCTTGATCGGGAAGGTCGCCCCGGTCATCGACACCATGTTCTCGATCCGCCCCAGGGCATCGCGTGCGGTGTTGGCGTGGATCGTGGTCAACGAGCCGTCGTGACCGGTGTTCATCGCTGTCAGCATGTCCAGCGCCTCGGCGCCGCGCACTTCGCCGATCACAATGCGGTCCGGACGCATCCGCAAGCTGTTGCGCACCAACTCCCGCTGGCTCACCTCGCCACGCCCCTCGATATTCGAAGGCCGGGTTTCCAGGCGTACCACGTGGGGCTGTTGCAACTGCAGTTCGGCTGAGTCTTCGATGGTAACGATCCGCTCGTTGTGCGGGATGAAACTGGACAGCACATTGAGCATGGTGGTCTTGCCGCTGCCGGTACCGCCGGAAATCAGCACGTTCAAGCGCCCACGGACAATCGCCTTGAGCAGCAGGGCAATGGCCGGGGTCAACGCCCCCACCTGGATCAGGCTGTCGGTATTGAGCAGGTCCACGGAAAAACGCCGGATCGACATGCTCGGACCGTCGATGGCCAGCGGCGGAATAATCGCGTTGACCCGCGAACCGTCCTTGAGGCGCGCATCCACCAACGGCGAAGACTCGTCGATACGCCGACCCAGGCTGGAGACGATGCGGTCAATGATGTTCAGCAAATGCTGATCATCGCGAAAACGCACATCGGTGCGTTGCAGCTTGCCGAAGCGCTCGACATACACTGAGTCATGCCGGTTGACCAAAATGTCGGACACAGTGTGATCGGCCAGCAACGGTTCCAGAGGACCCAGGCCGAGCACCTCGTCGGTGATCTGCTTGATGATTAACTGGCGGCTGACGGTACTCACCGGTGCCGTATGCTCATCGAGCAGGCGCTGGCAAATATCGCGAATCTGCCGAGCAGCCTCGGCCTGCTCAAGGGAGTCCAGCAAGGACAGGTCCATGACCTTGAGCAACTGCTGGTAGATCTTTTCCCGCCACTCGGCCTCCACCGGGGTGACCTGGCTTCTGGTTTCGTAAAGAACGTCCGGCGCTGTACGCTCCCACGCCATTAATTCCTCTGCCGGATCCAACAGGTCGTCGCCCGGTTGGGCAGCGGCGGGTTTACCGGACTGTTTGCGCAAGCGGTTACGAAAGTCGCTGATCATGGGTCATCCCCCGAAAAAACGGTTGAAGGCACGTTTGAGCAAGCCTTTGTTGCCGGCCAGCTGTTGACCGACCAGGTCCTCGGTCATGTTGCGCAGTGCAGCGGTGATCGCTGCCCTCGGCGCATGCAGCCCCAACGGCACGCCAGTGTTCTGACTCTGGCTGACCAGATTGAAGTCGTTGGGTAACTTCGACAGATTGGTGCAGCGCAGCGCCTCGCCGATATCTTTGAGGCTGACCGCTGCCGACTTGTCATAGCGGTTGACCACTATCTGCAATTGATCCCCACGCACGCCCAGGTCTTCGCGAAGAATCCGCACCAGGGAGCTGGCATCGCGCAGATGGCTGACGCTCTGTTGCACCACCACGTACACCCGATCCACCTGCTCCAGCACAGAGCCGGTGAGGTGATCGATTTGCCGCGGCAGGTCGATCACCACCCAGCCATAGCTGGCGCGGGCCAACTGCAACAGGGTGTCAAGTTGCTCGGGTTGGGTATCCTGCGGCAAACACAGCTCACCGGCCCGACCGCCCAGCACATGCAGGGTCGGGCTGAAGTGACTGCAAAAACCGCGTAACGCGACGCTGTCCATGCCGTCGATCTGGTGCAACACCTCCAGATGGCTGTGCGTCTGCGCCACATCCAGATAATGCGTCACGCTGCCAAATTGCAGGTCCATATCCAGCAACAGGGTGCTGCCACCCTTGATGCTGAGTTGCTGAGCCAGGTTGCAGGCCAGCAGGGTTCCGCCAGAGCCGCCCTTGGCGCTCATCACGGCGATCAATTTTCCTTCTGCCCCACTGCCGGTCCGAACTTCTGTGACCAGACGATTCAAGGCGGCGACCAGTTCGGTCTCGGCGATGGGCTCCGGCAGCACGTCCCGGGCACCGGCCTGCATCGCCAGGCGCATGGCTTCCTGTTCGCTCAGCAGTCCGCACACCAACATCGGCGGACGCTCATGGGCCGGGCGCTGCAACAGTGCCGACAGTTCTTCACGCCACAGGTGGCTAACGCGCAACAGCAACAGATCGGGCATCCGATCCAGACCGTAGAGCGGGTCGACATGCCCATTGCTCACCAGGCGAGTACTCACCTCCAGGCTGGGCATGCGTTGGCAGACGCTCTGCAGGTCGCGCAAAGAGCTGGCGTCACGGCTGCTGATCAGCAACCTGAGCCCGGCTTTGCCGGTCGAACTGGAGACTGGTGTTTCCTTGGTATTCAGCATGGCGTGATCTCCCCGGAATCGGAATGACGCCCGAGGCTTTCGCGTGGCAACGTTGCCCTGAATGCAGGCAAGGTAATGGGCACGCGGAGCCCGGGAATAAACAGATTGAATACGAAGTTTTGCAGACTCAACTGGACATAGCGGATGGCACGAAAACCGTTGGCACTGACAGTGTCAGCGGGGTTGGCCACCAGAGCACCATTGACGTCCAGATAGGTCAACGTCAGGTTAGTGGTAGCCAGATTGCCGATCAGCTGGCTCGTACCTGCGTCGGTCGCGGCATTGAATATCGCCCGCCGCAGAACCACCGGATCGCTGATATTGCACACCGAAGCCAGGCGCGTACCACGCCGTACGGCTTCATCCAGTGCATTGACCGTGAAGTACAGGCGGCCCATTTCCAACACGCCGAACAACAGCGTGAACACCAGTAGACCAATGAAGGCGAACTCCACCGTATAGACGCCGCGCATGTGTTTTCTATTCATCACAGTGCCCTCATCACGGTAGTGGCAACCAGCGGAATGCTCAGCGCAATCTGATTACCAAAGAAACCCGGAATCGAGCCGCCACAATTGCCAGCACCAATCACCGGGCAGAACGTGTAAGTGATGGTGACCCGCACATGGTCGCTACCCACTGCGGCGACGACCACGTTGCCAGTCGTCAGCCCTGACACCACAGCGGTCCCGGTGTTGGCAGGCACACCATAGACCGCAACGTTTTTCGTCTGGGTCAGTAGCGTACTGCTCAGAGCGACCTGACCAAGCGTCGAGTCCCAGGCCTGGCTAGCGACGAAACGGTCGGCATCGCGGCTGGCCTGCAGCAGCACGTTGTACTGATAGAGCATGCGGCCGAACTCACCGAAGGCCAGCAACAGCAACAGCAACACCGGCAGGACGAGGGTGAATTCCACCATGGCCAGGCCTTGCTGGCGCTGCGGATGTTTAAACCCGTGAAGTCTCATGACGCCTCCTACGAGTCAGTGCTCGGAATGCCAGTGCCGCTGCCGATATAGGTTTTGTAGAGCTGAATGATCTGCGGCCCGGAATCGGTTGACGGCGAGGGGCCTGCCACATTGTCGCCTTCGCACTCCTTCACGAACTGTCCGAAGATCTGCGCGTCCCCACCACCGCCATCCATTGGCTGCACCACGTAATAGCAGCCGAAACCCAGGACGGGGATCGAGGTTGAACCGCCCTGCTTCCCGGTGCAGTTGCCCACCACGATTTTCATCATCCGGCGCTCGAACACCCCATTGCTCTGACAGCCACTGCCCCCTGCCACACACGCGGCAGTGCTCGCATGCCAGTCGTTGTAGTCAAATATCTCGTTGCTGCCCGCGGTGAGATTGCCGTTGCTCGAGATGACGGCTTGCCCTTTGTACTTCGCTTGTGGCGGGGAGACTGAGTCGTCGTAAGTGATTGCGGGGGTGCTGGACGTGGTCACAAGGTCCGGCGGATAGTCCGAGGCGCTGACCGGGCCGTTATAGATGCCGAAGCGCGTATTCAGGCCTTGAGACGCAGGGCCGACCATGTTGCCGGGTGAGGTCTGGACATTGTCCCCCACAGAGCGGCAAACCTTGCCGCCTCCGGCCAATTCATCCCTGACGCTACTGCCGCCCGAGCCAAAATCGAGCAACTGAAAGTTGCCTGGACCAATGGGCGACGAATTGCCGGCCGCCGTCTTCAATACTTGCAAATCACCAAACTGGAAGCCCCAGAACATGCCAGCGCCCGGGTTGTATTGAGTCGAGTCGCCACAGACCATCAAAGGTGCGAGATCACAAGGACTGGTAGGGCTGGGTCCAGCGGTGGCGATCGCCGCCACTGCTTTGGCCCCCAGGCCGCCAGAGCCGAATACCTGAGCGAAGTTCCAGAAAAACCCCGTCAGGCTATAGTTCGGTACCGACACCCGAACGTACTTGGCATCCGAAGGCCCAGGAAAGGAGAAAGGTCCATAGACGGTTTTCGCCAGTTCTACCACCGCAAATGTGCCTGCGTTGCCGCCAATAGCCGTGGCCAATTCGTTGTTGCCCGTGGCATTGGCATTTTGCATCAGCGTATTGAGCGCGGCAGCCTGCGTCACGGCGTAAATGTTGGTACCACCTTCCACCTGACTCAGGGTTTTGGCGCCACTCAGGGCGGCGGCGTCCACCGCATTCTGCAGGCGCGTTTTGTTCAGCATCATATGCCCGCCGTCCAAAGCCAGCGCCGCCACCATGCCAATCACCGCCAACGCAATCACCATCAAAACACTCACCGATCCTTCCTGGCGCCTTGGCGTCGCAGTGAACGGCCGCTGATTACGAATACTCATCATCAAGCCCTCGTTTGCCAATACTGATCCGGATCGGCTCCGCCAATACTTTGGTGCCCGGGCACCCCTACCGCCCTGTCAACGCTTGACTACACTGGCTTCGGTCCCGCGGATAACGGTAATAGCCCCGCCACCCTCGCCACTGCTGCGCTGTACCACGCGTTTTGGCGCCGCGACAGCGGCCACAGCCAGGGCCGGCACAACAGGCGCAACGGCTGCGGTTTTCTTCTCGAGGTTCAGTGGGTTACGCAGCGCCAGCTGCAACTTGCCTTCCGTCTGCGCCGTGACCAGTGCTTCCGCTTCAGAGGCCGACATCTCCAGCGTCACTGCGCGCACCACCACTGGTTGGGTCTTGTCGGTACCCGCCGTCTGATCCACCGCCAACACCCGCAAGTTCTCGAGGATGGTCCTGGACACGGCACTGTTACTGCCGGCACCGGTGGTTTTGGTCGCCAGTACATCGACCCGATTACCCGGCAACAGGAATCCGCCGACACCGACCACATCGTCCACACGTACCGATATGGCGCGTTTGTCGGGGGCAATCAAAGAGGCCAGGGTGCTGCCACCCAAGTGCTCACTCAGACGCGCCCCGCGCACAATGTCGCCCCGCAAAATGTCGAACGTAGCGATCTTGCCCACTGCTTTTTCGCTGGAATCGAAGGCATCGTCCGGGATCGTGTCCATGGGCATGCGTACGGTCGTGACCTGCTGGGCCTCGACCATCTGCCCGAATGGAATCTCTACCGTGGCGACCACCACGCTTCGAAGGTGGTCATCCGGACTGGCGTTGAGACGTGCGCTCAACCAGGTGTCGGCCATCCATGCAGCTCCAAGGCCCATGACCAGGGAGACGCCTATCAGGGAAAGAGTACGAGAGCTCATGTCAGTATCTCCGTATCAAAGAAAGTTGAGCTGGACGAAGTAGTTGTGCCAGGCCCATTCCAAATCTTGCGGTGACAGTGGTCCGGAACCGCCCATATAACGCTGACGATCGAGCGCCATGTTCAGGAGATCGCGGGGATGGCAAGGCACCAGGGGCATGCCTTCACTTGCATAGAGCCTTTGCAGCACATAACGCACCAGCAACTGGTCATAAGGCATGCCCAGACGCTCGCTTTCCTGGCGCCAGATCTTTTCGTACTCCTCGGGCTTCAGGTAACCGAACTGCAGCTTGTAGCCAATCCGGCGAAGGAAGGCCTCATCGGCCAGTTCCAGAGGATTGAGGTTGGTGGAAAACACCAGAATCAGATCGAACGGCAGTTCGCAATGCCGACCGCCGCCCAGGTTGAGGAAATCGCGTTTCTCTTCCATCGGGACGATCCAGCGATTCAACAGCTCGGCGGGGGCCATGCGCTGGCGCCCCATGTCGTCGATGATGAACAGGCCATTGCTGGCCTTGAGTTGCAAGGCGGCCTGGTACTGACGGGTGAAAGGGTCATAGCGAACGTCCAGCTGCTCCATGCTCAATTCACCGCCCGTAATGACAATCGGGCGCTTGCAGCACAGCAGTCGACGGTCGATCCCTTCGTTGAGCATCAGATTGTTCTGCTGAGCGTTGTCATCGAGCCGCTGATGCACCTGCGGGTCATAGATCTCGATCACCGCCTCGTTGATGACAATGGCATGAGGAACCCAGATGGCCTCGGCGAACAGACGGATCAGCCGACTGCTGACATAGGTCTTGCCGGTACCCGCGGGGCCATAAATCATGATCGCCCGCCCGGAGTTCATCGCTACACCCAACTGATCAAGCATCCCCTCCGTGAGCACTACGCCAGCAAGGGCATTGCGCATATCGTTGGCGTTGATGCGACCATGGTGAATGGTCTGCAGTTTGATCAGGGACCGGTAGGCACTCACCGGGAAGGGTGCCGCTCCTATATAACCGCTGCGCGACAGGGCATCACGGGCGGCACTGCGTCCACGTTCGGTCAGGCCATAACGCAGCATCTGCCCGCCCGTTTGACTCACCTGGCCAAGCACTTCGACACGACCATCCTTGCGCAGAAACGCCAGGACCTCTTCAAGTACCGCGCCAGTCAGCGCCAGGCGTTCCACCAGCCGCGACATGTCCAGCACACCGGCATCAAACAAATGCTTGCACACCAACTCACCGAGAAAACTGTCGGTCAGACCAGTCTCGCGGATTGTGCATGGCTGAGGAGCCAGTCGTTGCACCGCGCCCCGATCGCAGGGGTAGGCATCACTTTCGACGATGACGTGCATGACTAAGCTCCCAATCCGCCGGCAACCAGTTGCCAGTAGACGCTGTTCAAAGTGCCGACCAATATTGCAATCGAATAAGGGAAAGGCTTGCCGGCTACTTCATCGGAATTCGGCGCCAGATAAGCCTGCGCCCTCACAATCAGCCAATAACGCCCCAGGGTTTGAAGTAATTGACCGCGGAACAGCACGATCAGGAAACCGCACACGCCACCGGCAATCAGGCTAAACATGGCAGCCCACAATGCGTAATGAACCGGTAAAAAACTGCCGACCATGGCCATTAACTTGACGTCACCGGCGGCCATGCCACCCACGGCGTACATCGGTAGAAACAGCCCAAAACAGATCAGCATACCCAACAGGCTGTCACCCAATCCGCTGACACCGCCTGAATAGACTTGACCAGCCATTCCCAGGGCAAGGCCCAACAGGACCAGCATGTTGGAAATACGGTGGCGAAGCAGATCGCTCACCACCGCCACGCCCAAAAGTCCTATCAGTAAAACAGTCGATACCATCAGTTCCGTGGACATGGCGTGTCTCCCGACTGGGGATTATCGTTATCAGCAGGCAACGTTGCCATTGACGGCTTTGCACAACGCTGTGATTTGGGTATTCACCGCGCCTCCAAGCAGCACAAACGTTGCGGCGACAGCCACCGTAATCAAACCACCCGCCACCGCGTACTCCACAATGGTCAGGCCATCCTCGTCTTTGATGAACTTCAGCACCGAAGCCTTGATTGTTTGCATATTCATTTTGCTCTCCCATTGCAGCGACCAATTCGCTCAAAACGTACTGTGATAGACACAACGCGAAGCCCATAAAGAAGGTTGTCCGGCAGCCTCATCCGCTAAACAGAAGCAACCGCCGGCTCCATGGGCATCGACCTGCCACCTAACGGGAATTATCGTTATGGGCAGCTGCCAGCTTTGACCGCGTTGCACAGTCCCTTGATTTGGGTATTCACCGCGGTTCCAAGCAATACAAACGTTGCGGCGACAGCCACCGTAATCAGCCCACCCGCCACCGCGTATTCCACAATGGTCAGACCATTTTCGTCTTTGGCGAATTTCACTACCGAAGCCTTGATTGTTTGCATGTTCATTTTGCCCACCTCACTCGAATGTTGTTTTTTCTGAGGCAGTACGTTTTGCGCTGCCTGATGCAACCCTAGTCAGTGTGAAGGCATAGGCGTTAGGAGGATTTTGCACATCGCTAGGACTTTTTTGCGGAGCGGCCAAATAGGGGTCATTGGCCTTTGCAGAAGTAACGGGAGGGGTAAACAAGGCATGGCAGGGCAAATGCGATTGTCATTAATTCACAAGCGATAAGCGGTTCAACCCGGCTCATCTAAAACACACGAGCAAACAGTCGCCCGCGGCTGCTTTCCAGGCAACCCATAGAGCGAAAAGAACTAAAAATCGTCTTTCCTATCGAGATTAAATCTGCAAGGTGATGGCACATTGACGATACTCCTTAGCGACAAGAGTCACTAAGAATCCAAGAGTAGAGACATGACGTCCAACTTGACCAGAAGGCCAACGCTCCTATGGTTCGATCTGACTCATGATCGATCCACGAAAGAACTCATCGCGCAGTTCGAGGGTACCTGCGACTGCAAACTGGCGAAAAACTCCGTGCTGCCCATCGGGGAACACGCAGACATGATCTGCATCCATTTCGATCGCCCCGACACACCAGGCTTGAGGCTGTTGCTGGAGATCAAACGCAGCGCACCGGCCATCCCAATCACCATGTTCACCGTGCAGCACTCAGAGGAACTGGCCGTTTGGGCCATGCGTTCCAGCGTCTGGGAATACATAGTGCTCCCCCTCTCGGTCACCGAGAGGAGTCGCTACCTGACTGCTGTAGTTCAGCTCTGCGAGCTGCGCCGGAATGTTATCGACCACCGCAAGACACTGCTGATCGACCACTCCCCGACCCTGCCGGACAGCATCCGGCTGACCTCCGGGCACCAAAAACATCAGGCGCTGAGCAACATCATGCTGTACATCGAGCAGCACTTTCGGGACAGCATTGATCAGAGGGATTTGGCACAGCGCTGCGGCATGACGACATTTCGCTTCAGCCGCCTGTTCAAGGAAGCCAATGGACTTGGCTTCACGGATTACATCTTGGACAAGCGCATGAACTTCGCCAAAGAACTGCTCGACAACAGCCAGATGCCTATTACCAGCATCGGCTATGAGGCCGGCTTCAAGGATCCTTCCTACTTCGCTCGTGCCTTCAAGCAGTTCGCAAACTGCACGCCCAGCGAATACCGCTTGGCACGCCAACTCAGAGCGACTGCAGCTGCGCAAATGGTGCAAGATGAAAAAACCACTGAAGCGCTCGAAAGCCTGGTACAAAGCCTCAGCGGTTGATGCGGCTTTATACGCGCACACAAAAACGCCGCTCATTGAGCGGCGTTTTTGTTAAATATGGAGCGGGAAACGAGACTCGAACTCGCGACCCCGACCTTGGCAAGGTCGTGCTCTACCAACTGAGCTATTCCCGCAAATGGCGTCCCCTAGGGGACTCGAACCCCTGTTACCGCCGTGAAAGGGCGGTGTCCTAGGCCACTAGACGAAGGGGACACGCTAACTGAAACACATGGTGTGTATTTCAGTGCCCAAATCCGTATCCGAAGATACCGGTTCTGGTTTCACTCAGCGCTGCCCGAAAGCAACGCTGTTTAAAATTGGAGCGGGAAACGAGACTCGAACTCGCGACCCCGACCTTGGCAAGGTCGTGCTCTACCAACTGAGCTATTCCCGCATTGGCGTCCCCTAGGGGACTCGAACCCCTGTTACCGCCGTGAAAGGGCGGTGTCCTAGGCCACTAGACGAAGGGGACACACGTACAACATTCACTCCCTACCGCGTTTCGCTGTGTGCTTTACGCTGTAAGTGGCGCGCATTCTATGGATGGATTGAGGGGTCGTCAACCCCCAGATATAAATTTATTTAAATCAATGACTTCGCCCTGCTTTGAGACACTAATCCGGCCTTTCCGTCGCCCGGGGTTTGACGCCTATATTCTGACACCCGCCAAGACGTTATAGTCCACCCACGCCAAAGATGATGGCAATGTGCACCTCGCACGCTATTACTTATATAAGCAGGAACGCGGCCGATACAGGCAGTGCGGTAGCCGATTCAACTCGCTGAGTGGCGCTATGCGTCCCAAAGCCAAGCCACTACACTCGCACGCGAACCCCATAAAGAGGTCTTACCGGTGACACCACTCATGATCACCCTGCTAGTCGTAGCCGGGATCGCACTATTGATCGCCATTGGCTACATGAACCATGTGGTGGAAAACAATAAGCTGGAAAAGGCCCGCACCAAGGTTGAGCTCAACGATCGTCTGCGTCGTTGCGGCGAAATTACCGAGACCTTTCCCGGCCAATTGATGACACCGGGCCTCAAGCTGCTGTTGACCCGTCTGGAATTGAACGTCTGCCAACGCCTGCTCAATCTGGAAAAAACCAGCTCCAACCTCAAGGCACGGATTGGCGAACTGAGCGCCTTGGTCGGCCAAGGCGAATCGATCCCGGTCAACAACCCGCCAGCACCGATCCAGACCGAAGCCAAAGCCAAAGACGTACGCTTCCTGCTCGAAGCCCTGCACGGCCAAATCACCCGCGCCGCACAGGACGGCTTCCTGCCAACCAACGAAGCCAAACGCTGGATCCGCGAAGTTCGCCACATCCTGGTCCTGCTGCACATCGAATTCTTCAACAACCTCGGCCAGCACGCCCTGCAACAGAACCAGCCCGGCCAGGCCCGCCTGGCGTTCGAACGCGGCGTGCAATACCTGCGCAAACAACAGGAACCCCAGGTCTACGCCGAACAACTGGAATACCTGGAAAAACTCCTGGCTCGCGCCAACGCACAAGTCATGGACAACATAGCCCCGGTAGAAGGCGAAGTGAACCAACTGACCGAAGGCCTCAAAGACGTCGAGGCCGATGCGGACTGGAAGAAAAAAGTGATCTACGACTGATCACAAAAAACAGAGAAGCCACCTGAACAGGTGGCTTTTTTTTTGCGTTGAGTTTGGTGTGTACACCTTGGAAAGATAGGTCGGCCGTCAAGTCGCCATCGCGAGCAAGCCCAGCTCTCACAGGGGATCGGCATACGCCTTTCGCCCCTCACCACTCAACAGGCCGAGCGTTAGCTCGCCTGCAGCTTGTGATCTTGATCCACCCGCCCCTTCGGGAGGCTGAGTGGAGGTGTTCATCTGGGGGGAAGGCGCGCAGCACCGTTCGACGAAGTCGAACACATCGAGAGGAGGTCGAAGCGAAGCCGACCGGAGGCGATGCCCCCAGATGAATGCCGGAGCGAAGGAACGCCGAGCCTAAGCGAGGGGCCGGACGCTCGGGGCGAGACCTTTGCTTCCTTTGGGGCGTTTGCCAAAGGGAGTCGCCGTAAGGGCGAAACCATTAGCAGCCGTTACCGCAGCAACGGATATGTACACAGAAAAGAATCAAAGCCGAAAGTGCCCCACCATCCCCTTCAACTCAACCCCCAACTGCGCCAACTCAATACTGGAAGCCGCATTCCCCTGCATCGCCAACGAAGACTGATCCGCACTGGCCCGAATACTCGTAACACTGCGATTAATCTCCTCAGCCACCGAACTCTGCTCCTCGGCTGCCGCTGCAATCTGCTGGTTCATCTGCTGAATCAATGACACTGCCGCCGCAATACTCCCCAGCGCACTCTCAGTCTGCAACGCATCACTCACCGCCAGCTTCACCAGCTCGCCACTGTTCTGAATCTGCTGAACAGAAGACTGAGCCGCCGAACGCAAGGCGCTCACCAGTCGTTCAATCTCCTCGGTCGATTGCTGAGTGCGCTTGGCCAGGGCCCGCACTTCATCGGCCACCACCGCAAAGCCCCTGCCCTGCTCGCCGGCTCGAGCCGCCTCGATCGCGGCGTTGAGGGCCAACAGATTGGTCTGCTCAGCCACACTCTTGATGACGCTCAGCACCGTGCCGATGTTCTGGATTTCCGCACTCAAACTTTCGATGCTCGAACTGGCCGAGGTGGCTGAATCCGCCAACTGTTCGATCCGCGCCATGCTCTGGCGCACCACCTGCTGACCACTTTCAACCTTGCCATCCGCCGTCTGCGCCGCCTGAGCGGCCTCCTCCGCGTTACGCGCAACGTCGTGCACGGTGGCGGTCATCTGATTCATCGCGGTAGCAACCTGTTCGGTCTCTTCCTTCTGGCTGCTGACTTCAAGATTGGTCTGCTCGGTCACCGCCGACAGCGACTGCGCTGAACTGGCCAACTGTTCGATACCCGCCTGCAAACCACTGACAATACTGCTAAGCCCTGCGCCCATCTGCTGCATGGCCTGCATCAGTTGCCCGATCTCGTCACGTCGGGTCACTTCAACCGTCGCACTCAAATCGCCAGAGGCAATCTGTTGAGCAACACGGATCACACTGCGCAGCGGTGCCACGATCAACCGGGTAATCACCCAGGCCGCAATCAGCCCGACCAGCAACGCCAGCGCCGAGGAACCGATGATCAGCAGCGAGTTCTTTTTCAGCTCCACCTGCATCGACTGGTCTTCGGCGACATAGGCCTGATCCACCCGCTCCACCACCTGAGAGGCGCGCTGATGGAGTTGCTCATAGACGGTTTTTTCCTGCGCCAGCAGGCCGGTGTATTCGGCGAGTTTTTCGCTGAATCCGCCAATGTGCCCGACCACTTCATTGAGGACCGTCTGGTACCCCTCATCCTTGACCGTGGTTTTCAGCTGCTCGGCCTGGGTCAGTGCCTGGTCGGCCTGCTCAATCTTGCCCTGCCCTGCGCTGTCGTCGCCCTTGCGGCTCAGGTCCAGGCGCACACGCGCTTCGTTCATGGCTTGCAACATCAACCGCGACACCTGGCTGACCTGACTGGCCTGTTCGATAAACTGACCACCGTCCTTGCCTTCGGATTCCTTCAAGGTATAAGCGCCGTCATCGGCCAGCCCGGCCTGCAGCACGTCGAGGTTATTGGCCACGCTGGACACCGACCAACTGGCCATCTCCAGTGCCAGGTCCTTGGCCTGGCTGAGCGAGACGAACTCGTCGAAGGCCTTGCGGTAAGCCCCCAAGGACTGCTCGACGTCATTCATCACCGGCACGTTGGCCGCAGACGCCGCTTTCAGTTGGGTTGCCAGAGCGAGCAGGCCGTCAACACCCTCGCGCAGCGCGTCTGCGGTTTTCGGGTTGCCGTGCAAGGCGTATTCCTGCTCGAGCAGTCTCACCTTGAGCAAACTGCTGTTGAGCGACGACATCTGCTTGAGCCCCTCGAAGCGCTGGCTGATGGTTTGCAGGGACCATACGCCGATGGCCGCCACCAAGGCGGTCAACAGCAGCACCAGTACAAACCCGACACCCAGTTTTTTCGCCATACCGAGGTTGGCAAAACGTCCTTGCACGGCCGAAATCATTGCACTTAGTCCCCTGACATAGTCTGTTGACGCAGATTCGCAACGGGCCTGTATCAACACAAGTCTCTGGCGTCTGAATAATGGCAAAAAGCTACGCCCGCGTCGTTTTCAGAACGCTTTAGGTCGATCCAGAGCGGTGGCCTGAAAAAACGCCCGGGCTCGTGGATCACAGGCATAGGCCACATTGATACGCTGCCAGTCACTGGCCTCTGCGGTGGGACTGAATGCCGTCGCAGAAGACAACAGGACACCGAAGCGCTGGGCTTGTTTGCGCACCTGAGCGTAGTCGGACATCCGCGATCGCGCCCAGATGAACAAGCCACCGACGGGCTTGCCAAACACCTCCCATTCGGCGTCTTCAAGCACTTGCAACGCAGCCTCTCTGTCATTGCTCAAACGCTGGCGCTGGCGCTGGACCAATTTTCGGTAGGCACCGCTGGCTAAAAGGCTTGCCAGCACCGACTCGCAAAACCGTGAAGCGCCCATGCTGCTGATCATCTTGACCTCGGCCAGCCGCGAAATAACCCCGGCGCCGGCCACTACAAAACCGACCCGCAAAGAACTGCTGAGGGTTTTGGAGTAGCTGCCGACGTAGATCACGTTGTCATCGATACCCAACGCAGCGAGGCGCGTACCGGGGCCGCTGTGCAAATCCGCATAGACGTCATCCTCGATGACCAGAAGGCCATAGGTTTTGGCCAGTTGCACAACCCGCTGCGCCACCGCCGGCGCCAGGCTGCTGCCAGTGGGATTGTGATAGAAGCTATTGATAAAGATCCCGCAGGGCCTGTACTTAACCAGCAGTGCCTCAAGCGCTTCAATGTCCGGTCCGTGCGGGGTTCTCGGCACCTCGATCATGCTGACACCGTGCAGCCTGAGCAGGTCGAACAGCAAGGAATAACCGGGATTCTCCACCACCACGCAATCACCCGGCTTGAACAAGGTCCGCACGATCAGGTCCAGCCCCTGACTGGCCCCCGCCGTTGTCAGGATCCGGCTTTCCTCCACCACGATATCCAGCTGTTTCAGCCGTTTGTTGATCTGTTGGCGCAAGGCTGGCAGGCCCAGCGGCGTGCTGTAGTTGAACAGGCCGGCCATGTCGGTGCGACTGACCTGACGGATCGCGTAGCTCAGGTCGTCAGTTTCGCGCCAGCTCTCGGGCAGTCCGACACACCCCAATTTGAGTTCGCCCGAGGTGCGGCCCTGCTTCACTTCTGCCCCCTCGAACCCGGGGCAATCCTGTTGCCCCTGAGCGGCCAGCGCTGGCACGGCGACAATGAAACCGGCGCCATGACGCGACGCCAGCACCCCTTGAGTCACCAGACGCTCACAGGCCTCAACGACGCTGGACTGACTGAGCAAATTGATCCGGGCGATTTGCCGCACGGAAGGCAAACGCGTCCCCGGCGGCACCTCGCCATGGCGAAGCCAGCAGGCTAGTGCGTCGACGACTTGCTGTACGACCGGCACCATTGCCTGTCGATCGATTCTCAACTCCATGAGCAAGCAAACTCCTGTCCGTTTTGCGGGAAACAGTTAATCACAGGAGCGCTCGATCAGCTGTGCGACAACGCCGCTAAAACCGTCGGTTCTAACCATTTGAAACACATTGTCCGGCACCTTTAAGGAACCGAAAAAAAACCCGCACAAATGCGAGTTTTTTCCTACGTTTCACTGCCTGGATTCAGAACGCCGTAACGCCACCGTCCACTGCCAGTGAATGCCCCGTGGTGAACGCTGCGCCGTCGCTGCACAGGTACAGCACCGCACTGGCGATTTCCTCAACCTTGCCGATGCGCCCGACCGGGTGCATGGCATTGGCGAACTCGCCCTTCTTCGGGTCGGCCTCATAGGCACGGCGGAACATGTCGGTGTCGATCACCGCCGGACACACCGCGTTCACCCGAATCTTTTTCTTGGCATATTCGATGGCCGCTGATTTGGTCAGGCCGATCACCGCATGTTTCGACGCCGCGTAAATACTCATCTTCGGCGCAGCCCCGAGGCCGGCTACCGATGCGGTGTTGACGATTGCACCGCCGCCCTGGGCCAGCAGCAACGGCAACTGGTACTTCATGCACAACCAGACGCCTTTGACGTTGACGCCCATGATCGCGTCGAACTCATCGACCGTGCCTTCGGCCAACTTGCCTTTCTCGATCTCGATGCCCGCGTTGTTGAAGGCATAGTCGAGACGGCCGTAGGTGTTGACCACTTCGTCCATCAGATTTTTTACATCGCTTTCCAGCGTGACGTTGCAGCGCACGAAGGTGGCTTCGCCGCCACCCGTACGAATCAGCGCCACCGTGCCCTCACCACCCGCCACGTCCAGGTCGGCCACGACCACTTTCAAGCCTTCAGCGGCGAACGCCTGGGCGGTCGCGCGGCCAATGCCATTGGCGGCGCCCGTTACAACGGCGACCTGGCCAGAAAACGTCATGCTCATTGTTATGTCCTCGAAGAGAAGATGCGGGGGAATCGCGTGTTCGCAATCTAGCCACAAGGGCCTGCGGCGCGGCAGCACTATCAGAAGGCCGGTTGGGTGCCCATGAGTGACAGTGATAAAACCGCCGGTTCGACTATCACTGCACTGAATCGATGTGCATTCGCCGCATCAGCCAAACTTGCGGCATCGTTCATGAAGGTCTATCAACAAGTCTTCATTCATCTTGAGTGCCTGTCATGACTACCCAGACCAATCGCCAGTTCCTGCTCGCCAAACGTCCGGTGGGCGCGGCGACCCGCGAGACCTTCACCTATCAAGAAGTACCGGTCGGCGAACCGGCTGCAGGTCAGATCCTGGTCAAAAACGAGTACCTGTCCCTGGACCCGGCCATGCGTGGCTGGATGAACGAGGGCAAGTCCTACATCCCGCCGGTCGGTATCGGCGAAGTGATGCGCGCATTGGGCGTAGGCAAAGTCGTTGCCTCGAATAATCCTGGATTCGCGATCGGGGACTACGTCAACGGTGCCCTGGGTGTGCAGGATTACTTCCTCGGCGAGCCACGAGGTTTCTACAAGGTCGATCCGAAACTGGCGCCTCTGCCGCGCTATCTGTCGGCGCTGGGCATGACCGGGATGACCGCTTATTTCGCGCTGCTCGATGTCGGCGCGCCGAAGGCTGGCGACACTGTGGTGCTGTCGGGCGCGGCCGGTGCGGTGGGCAGCATTGCCGGGCAGATCGCCAAGATCAAAGGCTGCCGCGTCATCGGCATTGCCGGGGGCGCGGACAAGTGCCAGTTCCTGATCGACGAACTGGGTTTTGACGGTGCCATCGATTACAAAAACGAAGACGTCCACGCCGGCCTCAAGCGCGAATGTCCAAAAGGCGTCGATGTGTATTTCGATAACGTCGGCGGCGACATTCTCGACGCGGTGTTGAGCCGTCTGAACATGAAGGCGCGGGTGGTGATCTGTGGCGCCATCAGCCAGTACAACAACAAAGAAGCGGTCAAAGGCCCGGCCAACTACCTGTCGCTGCTGGTCAACCGCGCGCGGATGGAAGGTTTTGTAGTGATGGACTATGCCGCACAGTTCGCGGCCGCCGGACAGGAAATGGCTGGCTGGATGGCCAAAGGGCAGCTCAAGAGCAAGGAAGACATTGTTGAAGGACTGGAGACGTTCCCGGAGACGCTGATGAAATTGTTCAGCGGCGAGAATTTCGGGAAGTTGGTGTTGAAGATTTAAAGCGGTAGATCAAAAGATCGCAGGCTGCGCCAGCTCCTACAGGGGGAACGCGATCCCATGCAGGAGCTGCCGAAGGCTCGGGCCGCGTTCGGACGATCTTTTTACGCCAGTTCAGCGACTACGGCTGCCAACGCCTTGGCTGGATCCGCTGCCTGGCTGATCGGACGGCCAATCACCAGATAATCGGAACCGGCATCCAGCGCCTGACGCGGGGTCAGAATGCGGCGCTGATCGTCCTGGGCGCTGCCCGCCGGACGAATCCCCGGGGTCACCAGTTGCAGCGACGGGTGCGCCGATTTCAGGGCATGGGCTTCGAGGGCCGAGCACACCAGACCGTCCATCCCGGCTTTTTCCGCCAACGCGGCCAGGCGCAACACTTGCTCCTGCGGCTCGATATCCAGGCCGATACCCGCCAGATCTTCACGCTCCATGCTGGTCAGCACGGTCACGCCGATCAGCAGCGGTTTCGGACCGGTGCGCTGGTCAAGCACTTCGCGGCACGCGGCCATCATGCGCAAACCACCGGAGCAGTGCACATTGACCATCCACACGCCCATCTCAGCAGCCGCCTTGACGGCCATGGCGGTGGTATTCGGGATGTCATGGAACTTGAGGTCCAGGAACACTTCGAAACCCTTGTCACGCAGGGTGCCAACGATTTCCGAAGCGCAGCTGGTGAACAGTTCTTTACCGACTTTGACCCGGCACAGCTTCGGGTCCAACTGATCGGCCAGCTTCAGTGCGGCGTCACGGGTGGGGAAATCCAGGGCGACGATGATAGGAGTCTGGCAGGCGGACATGAGTGGGCTCTCAGGCAGGTCGAAATCGGCGCGCATTGTAGCGGAACCAGCGCCTCTGCGGGACCCGATGATCGGTAATTCGTCGAGGCGGCTCAAGCAAGACTAGACCTTGCACCCATTGTGTCGAGTCAGATACACACATGACACGCCTGCAACACCCTTCAACGTTACCTTCGGCAGCCGCAACACGTCCTACAGCACTTCCCGCCTCCGGGCCGGACGCCTATGCTGAAACCACAACCTCGCAGCCCATCTTTGTGGTTGGCAGCCTACCTGGCAGATGAACGCACGCATGCACAACCTCCTCGCACCTGTGAATGACGATCAAAAAGCGCCCGGTGATGACAAACGCTGGAGCATTCGCGCCCTGATCGTCGACGATGACGTCCCGATCCGCGAACTGATGATCGACTATCTGGCCCGGTTCAACATTCACGCCAGCGGCGTCACCGATGGCGCCGCGATGCGCCTGGCGCTGCAAGCGGAGCATTTCGACGTGGTGGTGCTCGACCTGATGCTGCCCGGCGAAGACGGTTTGTCACTGTGCCGCTGGCTACGCGCCGAATCGGACATCCCGATTCTGATGCTCACTGCCCGCTGCGAACCCACCGACCGGATCATCGGCCTGGAACTGGGCGCCGACGACTACATGGCCAAGCCGTTCGAACCGCGAGAATTGGTGGCGCGCATCCAGACCATTCTGCGCCGGGTGCGCGACGATCGCACTGAACAGCGGGCCAACATCCGTTTCGACAATTGGCGCCTGAACAGCGTGCTGCGCCAATTGATCGCCGCCGATGGCCTGGTGGTCCCGCTGTCCAACGCCGAGTTCCGTTTGCTCTGGGTGTTCATCGAACGCCCGCGCCGGGTACTCAGCCGCGAACAACTGCTGGATGCCGCTCGCGGTCGCTCGATCGAAGCCTTTGATCGCAGCATCGACTTGCTGGTCTCGCGCCTGCGCCAGAAACTCGGTGATGACCCGAAAGCGCCGCAGCTGATCAAAACCGTTCGCGGTGAGGGCTACTTGTTCGACGCCCGAGACATCGGCTGATGCGCGTGCGCTTCGATACGCTCTTCGGCCGCCTGTTTGGCATGCTGCTGGTGGCGATCATCCTGGCGCACTTGTTGGCATTTTTCTGGTTTCACTATTACGGCCCGCCGCCGCCCC